>JACVCS010000066.1 GCA_016741915.1 Phycisphaerales bacterium
CCCCCCGCCGCCGCGAAGGGCATCCCCGTTCCCAACCTGCCCATCGTCAACAAGCAAGAGCTCGAAGGCGGGCTCATCATCGAGGACATGAAGATCGGCGAGGGCTACGAGGTCAAGCCCTCCGGCGTCGTCGTCGCCCTCTACCACGGCACCGTCAAAGAGTCCGGCAACGTCTTCGACTCCGCATTCGAACGCTCCGAGCCCATCTCCTTCCCTCTCGACGGCGTCATCGAAGGCTGGAAAAAGGGCGTCCCCGGCATGAAGGTCGGCGGTATCCGCAAGCTCACCATCCCCGCCGCCATGGCCTACGGCGATAACCCGCCCCGCGGCGCTGGCATCCCCCCCAAGGCCGACCTCGTCTTCGTCATCCAACTCATCGACGCCCTCCAGTCCACCGACACCAAGGAAGGCGCCGGCGAAGCCGCCGGCTTCAACTGCCTCCCCGTCACCACCTACACCATCAAGGACGCAGAGGGCAAAGTCCTCGAGTCCCGCGACGCCTCCAACCCCTACATCTGGCTCCCCGGTGAATACGAAGCCGTGCAGTTCGGCGTCCTGGGCATGAAGGTCGGCGGCAAGCGCACCCTCACCGTCCCCAAGCAGCTCAACCGCACCAACCCGGGCCTCCCCTCCACCCGCCCCTCCGACGTCCCCGTCACCATCGAGCTCGAACTCATCGGGCTCCGCAACCTCCCCACCCGCTAAACCCTCTCCGCACAAGGACAACCCAACGTGCCCATTCTTGAGTTCAGGGCACCCATGCACGTCCCCGCCCGGGCGCTGTGGGCCTTCCACACCCACCCGGGCGGCTTTGCGCGCCTCTGCCCCACCTGGCAAAGCGTCCGCGTCGAATCCGCTCTCGGCGACTTCGCCAACCTCCGCGTCACCCTCGCCATTCAGCAAGGCCCGCTCACGCTCCGCTGGATCGCCCAGCACGAGCACCTCGTCGACGGCGTCCGCTTCACCGACCGCCAGCTCAAAGGCCCATTCGCCCACTGGGTCCACACCCACACCGTCCGCCCCATCACCGACTCCACCAGCGAACTGATCGACCACATCGAGTACCGCCTGCCCCTGGGCCCGCTGGGCGCGCTGGTCGGGGGCAAAAAGATCGAGCGCGACCTTCGCCGCATGTTCGCCTTCCGCCACGAACGCACCCGCCTGGACACCCTCCGCCACGAACGCTTCGCGCACCTGCCCCGCCTGAAGGTCGGCATCACGGGCTCCTCCGGGCTCATCGGACGCAACCTCTGCGCGTACCTCATGAACGCCGGTCACACCGTCGTGCGGCTGGCCCGCCCCGGGCGCGCAAACCTGGCCCACGACCCGGGCTTGCCCACCGAAGTCCGCGAGGTCGATCTTTCGAAACCTTCCCCGGCGCTGCAGAACGCCCTGACCGACCTCGACGCGCTTGTACACCTCGCGGGCGAGCCGATCGCCGGCGGGCGGTGGACGCCGACGCGCTTGCAGGCCATCACGGACTCGCGCGTGCGCACCACACGCGCCATCGCCGGCGTGCTTTCGACGATGCCCGGGCGTGTGCGCACGTTCCTGGTCGCCTCGGGGATCGCCGGCTACGACACGCGGGGATCAGAAAACCCCGCGGACGAGCGGGCTTCGTACGGCGCACAAACAACACTGGGCCAGATCGCGCGCGCGTGGGAGGCCGCCAGCGACCCGGCCCGCGTCGACGGACGACGGGTGGTCAACCTCCGCATCGGGATCGTGCTGGCCCACACCGGCGGCGCACTGCCCAGGCTCCTGGCACCTTTCAAACTCGGGCTCGGGGGCACCCTGGGCGACGGCCCGCAACGCTGGAGCACCATCTCCCTCGACGACACCCTCGGCGCCATCGAGCACGCCCTGCACACCCCCGAGCTCAACGGCCCCGTCAACCTCGTTTCACCCCAGCCAATCAGCGCCCGAGATTTCGCGAAAACACTGGGCACGCTGGTGCGCAGGCCCGCCTTTGTGCGCGTGCCGGCGGGCCTTGTGCGTGCGCTGGCGGGGGGGATCAGCGACGAACTGCTCCGCGACCGCGCGGTGAGGCCTGCCAAACTGCTGGAAAGCGGGTTTACCTTCGTGCACCCGACCGTCGAATCGGCGCTGCGGATGGAACTCGGGCTGGTCGAGCCGCGGCAGAGCTTCTAGAAGCCCACGTTTGCGCGCGCAAACGTGGGCATATGTGCGTGAGATCATGAAACACGAGTTCAGTGCCCCGCGCATATCGGGCGGTCGATGACCTTGATCTTCTTCCATGCCCCGCTCTTGAAGCGCCAGGCGAGGGCCAGACCGAGCAGGATGATGTAGACCGCCGCGGCGATCCACGGGCCTTTGCTCTTGAGTTCCCACTGCGGGACGAGGAAGGTCAAGCCGGCACCGAGGCCCAGGATGCAGACCCACGACAAAATGATCGTCACCACGCCGGGCCAGACGGTGTCGCCCGCGCCGCGGAGGACGCCCACCAGGGTGATCCCCAGCCCGTCGAAGATCTGAAAGAGGGCGGCGATGATCATCAGCCCCGCGGCGATGGCGATCACGTCCGCGGCGGCGTCGGGCTTGCTCTTCAGCAGTTCGTTGGAGACAAAGACCCGGACGAGGTCTTCGCGGAAGATCACGAAGGCCAGGGCGCACAGGCCCATGTAGATCATCGCCATGGTCACGCCCAAGGCCGCGCGTCGCGGGACGAGGTCGGGCCGACCGGCGCCGAGGCACTTGCCCACGATCGCGGTGCAGGCGTAGGAGAGGCCCACCGCGGGCATGAAGGACAGGTGCATGTAGCGCAGGACGATCCACCCGGCGTTGTTGTGGTTGACGCCGAAGTGACCGGCGTAGTAGGTCATGAAGATGGCCCAGCAGATCAGTTCGTTGCCGAACATCACCGCGGCGGGCCAGCCGAGCTTGATGATCTCGCGGATGCGGTGGAGGTCGGGCTTCCACGCGGCGCGGGTGGAGTAGAGGGTGTTGTACTTTGCCGACAGGAAGATCGTCAGCGGGATGATCATCTCGACGAAGGAGCCGATGACGGTGGCGATGGCGGCGCCCTTGACGCCCAGGGTGGGGAAACCGAAGTTGCCGTAGATGAGCAGGTAGTTGAAAACGAGGTTGGTGAGGTTGCCAGCGAGGGCCCCGACGAGGGTGATGCTGGGGCGGTGCATGCCGTAGAAATACTGCGCGATGGAGCGCGAGGTCATGGTGAAGATGCCGCCCATGAGGAGGATCTGGGCGTAGGCGGTTTCGAGTTCGACGAGCTGGGGCGAGCTTGCGTGCATGGCCGCGAAGACGTGCGGGACGACGAGCGTGGCGGGGAGGAGAACGCTGGCCCACAGAGCCAGGGCGAGCCAGATGGCGTTCCAGGCGTAGGCGGCGCCGTTGCGGGGCGTGCCCGCGCCGAGGTTCTGCGCGACGTAGGTGTTGACCACGCCCACGAGGCCCATGAAGAACGAAGTGGGCGCGAAGGACCAGACCGAGCCGTTGCCCTGCGCGGTCAGGTACACCGGGTCGGCGGGGGTGATCTGCGAGACCATCCACCCGTCGACAAACTGCATGAGGGTGTAGGAGGTCATGGTCGCCACGGTCGGGGCGGCCATGATGAGCATCTCTTTCGCCACGGCGAGATGACTGCCCGTCACCTCGATCGGCGCGGGATTCGGGTTGTTGGTGTGGTCGGATGACATGGGAATCCTGACGATAGGCGAACAACTTTGCGGAGCATGATCCCCCGTGCGTGGCAGGCGCTTCGCGGCGAGCAGAGCAGGGGCACGTGGGGTGAGCTGGGTGAGCGAGGGGGTTGCGGTGCGGTCGCGGCGCGGTACGCTCGCGAGCATGAAGACCACACACCCTTCGTGCATCACCCGTTCGCTCGTGCTGGGCTCCGCGGCGTTGCTGTGCGTGGGCGCGGGGGCATGGGGCGGCCCGCCGCCGGCGGACCCGGCGGTCGGTCTTCGCCTGCTCGTCAGCGATCGCGACAACGACACGATCTGGCTGTTGTGGGACCGCAACCACGACGGCGTCATCGACAACACGGAGGCGACGATCTACGCCACCGGGGCGCAGAATCCCACGGCGATGTCGATCCGTCGTGACGGGCTGCTGATCGTGGGCGATCAGGGCGCCACGCGCGTGCTGCGCTACCGCGATAACAACCACGACAACGACGCGCGCGATCCGGGCGAGAGCTCGATCGTCGCCACCTCGCCCAGCCCCTGGCCTGTGCAATGCGGGTTCGTCACCGGCGCGGGGTTCGACGCGGCGGGGGACATCTACATCGTCAACGCGGGGAACGCGCTGTACCCCGCCGACGGCGTCTTTCGCCTGCGCGATCTGAGCGGGAACTTTGATTGCAACGACGCGGGCGAGTTGGAGGCGTACTGCAACGCCGGGCCGCTCGGACCGGGGAACACGACGTACTCGCCTCAGGAGATTGTTTTCTCTGGCGGGTTCGGTTTTGTGCGCGAATCGAACACCACCGCGGGGTTCCCGGGTGTGTGGAAGCTGCAAGACCTGAACAACGACGGCGACTGCAACGATGCCGGTGAGTTTGTCTCGTTCTGGACAAGCGCACTCGCCGGGGTTGCGCCCGGCTCGGGCTTTGCGATGGAGATTGACCCGATCCGACCGGCGGGCGGGACGTTTGGTCAGGGGTTCTACACGTACCAGGTGGCTACCGGCGCGGTGGACCAGATCGTCCGCCTGCGCGACCTGAACACCGACGGCGATTGCAACGACGCCGACGAGGCGGTGCTGGTCTATTCCAGCAACGAATCGGGTTTCTCGATCCTCGATATCGTTGCGCTCAGCGACGGCTCGCTGCTGGTGGTCGACAACTCGGGCAAGAAAATCTACCGCCTGCGCGATACCAGCGGCGATGGTCTTTTCTCGGCCGATGAGCGGACGGTCTTCTTCGCGAACACGCCGGCGATCATCCCGGATATGCGGAAGGCGGTGATTGTGCCCCCGGTGTGCCTGGCGGATATTGCGGACGATGCGGGGACGGTGCCGCCGCGGATGAGTGCGCCGAACAACGGGGTGAACGAGGGTGACTACAACGGGTTCTTTGCTTCGCAGGGGTTCTTCTTCCAGTCGGGGCTCGGGCCGGCGGCGGTGGGCTCGTCGTGCGATATCGCCTGCGATGACGGGACGAGCCTGTGGGAGAACCCGGGGTGCACGAACAACGGGGTGAATGAGGGCGATTACAACTGCTTCTTTAACAACCTGTTCCTGCCGTGCGGTTGAGATATGGATGGGCATATCCATACACGATCCGAACGCAAAATCGACAAGGACTTGACCCGAGGGGTTGAGGGGGCAATGCTTGAGGCCCGTTGGGCTCAGGCTGAGCTCGGCGGTTGATTGTCAAGCTTGCGACGGGACAGGGCACGAAGCCTTGGACCGTTGCCCGCCCGGCCCGGTAGGCCGCGAGCGAAGGCGTTGCACGCCCGACATTCTTTCTCGGTCACGCGGAAGGACGACTGTGTCCGAAGTGTGGCGGAGGGAGGCAAGGGCAGACAGGAGTCGAGTTCATGCGTCGCGAAACCACGTATCTGATGCCCGGTCGGGCGAGCAAGCCCTGGCGGATCGTTGATGCCGAGGGGCAGCCCCTTGGTCGTCTGGCGGCGGAGATTGCCATCGCGCTGATGGGCAAGAACCGTCCGGAGTACACCCCGTTCGTTGACTGCGGCGACAACGTCGTGGTGATCAACGCGAAAAAGGTCGAGCTGAAGGGCAACAAGGCCCAGACGCGCCTGAAGATGCGGTACTCGGGGTATCCGGGTGGCCTGAAGGCCGAGACGTACGGGCAGGTTCGCGAGAAGCAGCCGGACCGTCTGATCAGCGACGCGGTTCGGCGCATGCTGCCGAAGAACCGCCTGTCGCGGGTGATGCTGTCGAACCTGAAGATCTATGCGGATGCGACGCACCCGCACGAGGACAAGAAGCCCACGAAGCTGGAGATCTGATCTCCTTCGCGTGAGTTGATTGGCTACCCGGATCATCGAAGACCGAACTGAACGAACGAACGAAACGAGAACCCAAGCGGGGTCGAACAAGGCGAGGCCGACCGACCCTTCGACCCAACTGATTGCGAGAGCAAGCCATGGCTGAGAGCAAGACGAAGAAGACCGAGACCCTGGCCGCGGCGGCGGTTGCCCCGGTGGCCGTTGCCCCCGCGTCGAGCGCTGCTGCGGAGCGTCCGGCCGGTCAACCGAAGCCCGCGGACAAGCAGGGCTGGTGGTGGGGCCTGGGTCGTCGCAAGACGGCCGTGGCGCGTGTGCGTCTGCGTGCGCCGAAGGACGGGACCGCGAAGGTCCTGATCCACACCGAGCAGAGCAAGGTCAAGAAGGCCAAGACGATCGAAGAGTACTTCGCCGAGGAGCGCGACCGCACCGACGCGATGTCCCCGCTGAAGGCGACGAACACCGCCGGTCGGCTCGAGGTCTTCATCCGCGTCAACGGCGGCGGCTACATGGGCCAGGCCCAGGCGATCAAGCTCGCCATCGCCCGCGCCCTGAAGGACTTCGATCCGTCCACCGAGTCGACGCTCCGCGATAACGGGATGCTCACCCGTGACGCCCGCGACGTCGAGCGGAAGAAGTACGGCCAGGCCGGTGCACGCCGCCGGTTCCAGTTCTCCAAGCGTTGATATCCCTCTCGGCTTCGCTGCGGTTGGCTTTTCCGCCGACCGAACGAAGATGCCGAGTGGTCTTCACGACTGGCGAACGAACGAGAAACACAAAGACCCCATGCCGTTTGGCGTGGGGTCTTTTCTTTTCTGTTCACGTTGCTACGTCGGTGCACGCGGTCGAGCGCGCCGAGGCCGACGGCTTAGCGGGCGTTGCCCGGGTTCTTCGCCAGCTCGAAGACCAGCACCTCGGCTTCGTCATTGCCGGTCTGGGTGATGGTCAGTTCGGACTCGCCCGTGATGGCCAGGCCGTCGCCCGTGCTTGCGGGCTGGTTGTTGACCGTCACCGAGCCGCGGAGGACCTGCACCCATGCGGGGCGGGCGCTGGCGATGGTGGCCTTCACGCTGGCACCCTTGTGCAGGATGCTGGCGTAGAGCGCCGCGTCGGCGTTCCAGGCGATGGCCTTGTCGCCCGTGCTGTCGGTGCCCGTGCTGGAGGCGATCAACTGGAGTTTGCCGGTGCGTTTGGAGGCATCGAAGGGGAGTTCGTTGTACGCCGGGGGGATGTCGCGCTTGGAGGGGAGGATCCAGATTTGGTAGAAGTGAACGGGGTCGGTGCGAGAGGCGTTGAACTCGGAGTGTTGGACGCCCGCACCGGCGGACATGTGCTGGGCCATGCCGCGGGTGATGGTGCGTTGATGACCGGCGGAGTCCTTGTGGGCCAGCTCGCCCGAGAGGACGTAGGAGAGGATCTCCATGTTGTCGTGCCCGTGGGTGTGGAAGCCCATGGCGGGGGCGACGGTGTCGTCGTTGATGACCAGGAGGTTGCTGAAGCCGGAGAAGTCGGGGTCGTAGTACCGGCCGAAGCTGAAGGAGTGCTTGGAGTCGAGCCAGCCGATGCGGGTGGTGCCGCGGGTGTTGGCTTTGCGGAGGGTGATCATGCTTTCTCCTTTCGAGGGTTGGTTTCGAGTGTTGTCGGAAGTGCTTCGGCTTGGGCTGGGCTGAGTCTTGGTATCTCTGCCTCCTCTGCCTCGGCCGTTTTGTTTGTTTTAACAACTATCCTACGCACAAGTATCTGGATCGGTTCGCGCCGGTTCAAGGTGGTGTTGCCCGCGTGTGCGGTGATCGCGGATGCGGGGATCGCGTGCTATCGCTGTGAACAGCCGCCGAACGCTCGGCGGATTGCCGGTTGGCGTGCGTGTGCTGACGAACTTTCGCGGGGAGCGTGAACCTACGCTCACGCGGAATGTCCGCTTCGAGCACGCAGATCGATCACTCGGCCTCCAACGGGCCGAATGTTGGCCCCCAAAGCCCCGCACGCGCGGGCGTGGCTCGGTCCCTTTCGCTCGCGGCTGCGGACATCAAGCTGCACCACTCGGTCTTCGCCCTGCCCTTCGCGGTTCTGGGCGCGGTGATGGCGTGGGACCGGTCGGAAACCGGCGCGAGCGTTTCGCGCTTTGCCGGGCAGATGGGGCTGGTGATCGCGTGCATGGTCTTCGCGCGGACGTGGGCGATGATGGTCAATCGCCTGGCCGACGCGCGGTACGACGCGATGAACCCGCGGACCGCGCGGCGGGCGATCGCCAGCGGGCAGCTCAGCGTTTCCGCGGCGCTCGTCATCACCGTCGCCTCCGCGGTGCTCTTCATCGCCGGGGCCGGTGCGTTCTGGCTGTTCTTTGACAACCCTTGGCCGACGTATCTGTGTTTGCCCGTGCTGGGCTGGCTAGCGCTCTATTCCTTCGCGAAGCGATTCACGGCGTTGTGCCACGTGCTGCTTGGCAGCGCGCTGGCGATCTCGCCCTTGGCGGCCGCCCTTGCAGTGAACCCCGCGGCACTCACCAGCGTCTGGTCGCTCTACGCCCTGTGCGTCATGATCACCTGCTGGGTCGCGGGCTTTGACGTGATCTACGCCCTTCAGGACGAAGCCTTCGATCGCGGCATCGCGCTGCACAGCATCCCCGCGAAGCTCGGCGCACGCGGGGCGGCGCTGCTCTCGCGCGTGCTGCACGTCGTCGCGGCCGGTGCGCTGATCGCCGTGGGACTCATCGATCCGCGCCTGAACGCGATCTTCTTTGTCGCGGCGGGCTTTGCGTGCGTGTGTCTGGTGCTGGAGCACGTGATCCTTGCGCGCAGCGGCTTGAAGGGCCTGCCGCTGGTGTTTTTCACGCTCAACGGCGTGATCAGTTGTGTCGTGGGGGGCGCGGGGACCGTCGAGATCCTGTTGAACTGAACTTCACCCTTTCGAACCGAGAACCGAAGCGAAACATCCCGGAAGCACGACCATGACCACCGCCACCGCCTCGACCAACTCCGCCGCCGCTCTTGCGCACAGCGCAACCTTTGACAATCGGACGGACAAGCTGCTGGCGCAGTTGAAGGCCGAGGGGTTGTGGAAGCACTTGCAGATGCTCGACAGCGCGATGGACGCGGAGATCGTCATGCGCGGGAGCGACGGCAAGAACCGCAAGGCCCTGTGCTTCTGCTCGAACAACTACCTGGGGCTGGCGAATCACCCGGAGGTTGTCGAGGCGGGCATCAAGGCCCTGCGCGATTACGGCGCGGGCACCGCGTCGGTCCGCTTCATCTGCGGCACTTTCACTCCTCACGAAACGCTCGAAAGCTCCATCGCCCGCATGATGGGCACCGAAGCCGCGTACACCTTCGTCAGCGCGTGGACCGCCAGCGAGGCGCTCTTCCCCACGCTCTGCGAGCCGGGCGATTGCATCATCTCCGACGAACTCAACCACGCGTGCATCATCGACGCGATCCGCCTGGCGACGGTCATCAAGAAGGGCGTGCAGAAGGGCCTGTACAAGAACAACCTGCTCACGGGCCCGGGTTCGCTCGAAGAAGCCCTGCAGAAGGCCCGCGCGAGCAAGGACGTCACCGGGCAGATCTGGGTCGTCACCGACGGCGTCTTCTCCATGGAAGGCTCAATCGCCGATCTGCCCGCGATGCGGAAGCTCTGCGATCAGTACAACGCCATCCTCATCGTCGACGACTCGCACGGGCACGGCGTCATGGGCACCACCGGCCGCGGCACGCACGAACACTGGAACATGGTCGATCCGCTCGGCGACTGGGGTACCCCCACGCTCCGCGCGGGGGATTCTTCGACCGTGCACGCTCCGCGTGCACGCCGAATGCCGGGGTTTGTTGTCGACTCCTTTGGTGCAAATCCTCAATCGATCAATGTCCCATACTCGTTCAGGGGTATGGACCCATATCCGCCGGGCGAACTCGGCGCGGTTGAAACACTCGTGACATCCCGCCGGAACCTGCCGCACCACCGTTTGGATGGTGCGACCTACTTCGTTTCGTGGCGCACCGACGATCATCAGCGTCTGCGTCCCGACGAACGCCGGATGGTTCTCGATGCCCTTACCCACTTTGATGGCGAGCGGTGCACGGTCTATGCCGCGTGCGTTATGCCCGACCATGTCCATTGGATCGTCCAGCCGAAGGAAGGCGTCGATCTGCTCGAACTCTGTCGGAGTGTAAAGAGTTTCTCGGCGACGACGCTCAACCGCGTGCGTGGCGCGAGCGGGCGACTTTGGGACCCGGAGTCGTTCGATCACATCATCCGTGACAGCGGCTACTTCCGTGAGTTTGTTGCGTATGTCACGAACAATCCGGTGAAAGCGGGGCTCGCAACCTGTCCCTCAGATTGGGATGCGCTCTTCGTTGCAGATCTCTCTAAGGGTGATTCGACGCACGCGGAGCGTGCTCAATCCAACTCTCCCCACGCGGAGCGTGGGGGTACCCATGACCGCATCGACCTCTTCACCGGCACGCTGGGCAAAGCCCTGGGCGGCGGCGCGGGCGGGTTCATCGCCGGTCCTCGTCGGGCAATCGATCTGGTCATTCAGCGCGGGCGTCCGACGCTGTTCAGCAACGCCCTGCCTGTCACGGTCGCGTGCAGCGCGAACAAGGCCATCGAGATCATGCTGCGCGAGCCGCAGCGCGTGCAACGCCTGAAGGACAACGTGCGGTACGCGCGCGAGAAGTTCAAGGCCGCGGGGTTCGACGTGCTCCCCAGTCCCACGGCGATCTGCCCCGTCATCGTTCACGACACCGCCAAGGCCATCGCCATGAGCAAACGCCTGCTGGAGCTGGGCGTCTTCGTCATCGGCTTTGGGTACCCGGTTGTTCCCGAGGGGCACGCCCGCCTGCGGTGCCAGATCTCCGCCGCTCACACCACACAGCACATCGACACGCTGGTTGATGCGATGAAGAAGCTCTGATCGACGTGTTGAGATCACGGCAACCGTTCGTTCAAAGTGCGATGCCGAACAAACCGATTTCTCTCGTGTGGCTGTTCTATCGTGAACACACCGCTGACTGTGCACACGCCCGTTGTGATCCATCATGTCCGGCTCTTCCTCACAGATTGATTTCGGTTCTCTTCCTCAGCGTGCGTGGCTGCTCATCCTTGCGCGCCGCGGCAACCACCCGCCGCGATTGCCCGGGCGATACGCGGTTGACCCCGTGACCGGGCAGCGAATCGCGCCGCCGCAGGTCGATCTCTCGGCAAAGGTGCGCCACCCCGGGCGCGAGGTCTACACGCAGCCGCTGGCGGACCTGCTGCTGGCGGTGCTCACCCACACGTTGCAGCGTTCCCGCGGACGCGTCATCGCCCACGGCTGCACCCGCGCCTTCTTTGCCGCGGTTTTCATCTGCGCGTATCCGGGGCCCACGCTCCACCAATCAGTCGAGCGCGTCGCCCGCAAGCGCGCCGGTAGCGCAGGCCTGGCGGCCAAGAACGTCCGGCTGTGCACCTCACGCCCGCATTATCACGAGATCGCGCCCGAAGATGTCCCCGCGCTCGTCGCGTGCGTGCAGAGTTTGAGGATCGAGAACTGATCGAGAAGTCGCAGTGTGTCTCACCGCACGATCTTCTCCGTCACCACCATCGCCCCCATCGCCAGAGTCACACCCAGCGCCGTGCTGAGCAGCACGTACGCGAAGGCCGACCACGCGCGTCCGTCCTTGAGCAGTTGCGACGCCTCGATCGCGAAGGCGCTGAACGTCGTGAACCCGCCCAGCACGCCCGTCGCCAGGAAGAGTCCCACACCGCTCGGCGTCTTCGTACTCAGCGGCGAAACGCCCAGCGCGCCGACCAACACGCCGATGCACGCGCAGCCCAGCAGGTTCACCAGCAACGTCCCGAGCGGAAAGTTCGGCGCGCTCGGCTTGATCAGGTCCACCATCGCGTAGCGCGCCGCCGCCCCCAGCGCGCCGCCCGACATCACCAGCACCATGCCCATCGGCGTCACGCCCATGATTCAACGGCCTTTCGAGGTCTTTGGTGGCACGGCTCTCCAGAGCCGTGCGCTGATCGAGAGATGCACAAGAAGCACGGCTCTGGAGAGCCGTGCCACCCAAACCCAATCACTCACTTCGTCAATGGCTTCTTCGACGCACGCCGATACGCGAGGTTCCCGAGCTGCCCGCACGCGGCCATCTGATCGCGCCCTTTCGTCCGCCGCCGCTTGCAGTACACGCCCAGCCCGCGCAGCCACTGCATGAACTGTTCCGCCTCTTCGTCCGTCGGCGCACGCCAGGGCGATTGCTCGCGCGGGTTGTACGGGATCAGGTTCACAAGCCCGCGCAGCGATGCGCCGGGATACCGCGCAACCTGCGCATCATCAAAGCCCGGCTCTTCACCCTCGCCGAAGAGCGCACGGCGGTTCTCGAACTCTTCGCCGTGGACATACGCCGCCAGTTCCGCGGCGTGCTGAGGCCCGTCGTTCACGCCCGGGATCAGCACATACTCCAGGCACAAATGCGCCCGGCTCGCGCTCCCCCACGTGCACAGGCGCTTGCGCAGCTCGCCCATGTTCCACGCGCGGTTCACCGGCATGATCCCCGAGCGCACCGCATCGCTCGGCGCGTTCAGGCTCACCGCGAGGCCCAACTGATGCCAGCCGGGTTTCTGGACTTGCTCCATCAGGCGTTCGATGCCGTCGACGCGACCGACGGTAGAGATCGTGATCCGGCGCATCGCGATCGCCGGCCCGCGCCGATCGGTGAGGATCTCGATGGCCTTCATCACGTTGTCGAAGTTGTCCAGGGGCTCGCCCATGCCCATGAAGACGATGTTGTCAATCGGCGCGCTCGCGTCCGGGCGCTGCACCGCGTGCCTCGCGGCCCACCACTGCGCCACAATCTCCTGAGGCTTCAGATGGCGGAGCAGCCCCATCTGGGCTGTCTGACAGAAGACGCACCCCATCGCGCAGCCGACCTGCGAACTCACACAGATGGTGTAGCTCAGCTCGCGCTTGCGACCCACCATTGGGATCACCACGCTCTCGGTCTCCACCGTCGCATCTTCGCCCGCCGAACCGCCCTGCACGGGAAGGCTCACGCTCGTCGGCGTGCCGGGCTGGCGATCATGGCTCGCGGCCGCTTGCGACTTCGCGGTTGGCAACGCCTTCGGCACGCGCTGGGTGAACTTCAGCACCGTCCCCTCGTTCGATTCGCTCGTGTGCGTGCGCACCACCGCGCCGATGCCGAGCTCTTCGATCGTGCACTTCAGCTCCGGGATCAGCACGCCCTCGCGATAGAACGCCGCGTAGGCCTCCAAGGCCCGCGGCCGCCCGCCGGGGATTCCCGATTGCTTCCAACGCTGAGCGAACTCCTCGCCCGTCATCGAAAGCGGGTTGAGCGGAATGTCAGACTCTGCTGCGATCATTCGAGATCGATCGTATGAACCCTGCGGGCTCATCGGGCTCAAAACCGGGCTCGGTCGCGACCGAATCCATCGCCTAATCACCCCCGATCACACACCAACCAAACCACGCAAAGCCACGTCAAGTCGCACTCAACCACCGGGTTGACCACCTTTCGTCAACCACCGATCGAAGGGCGAATGCCCCTCCGGGCGGGCTGAAGTGAAGCCCGCGAATGTCCGATAGCAGATTGGTGAACATCAGCCGCAATCAAGACGCGAACACGCCGCTGGCACACTCCGGTTCGTCGGCCGACCGTCGACGGAACGTTCGCTTGGACGTCGAGCGGCCGTGCAAAGTGGTGATCCCCGCCGCCGGTCGCTCCGTCAGCGCCCGAACAAGCAACGTTTCGGTCACCGGCGCTCTGCTGCGTGTCGATTCGCCGCGGCTGCTGAACCCCGGTGAAACGGTTCGGCTCGCCATCTGCTGGACCAATGCGCCGATCGTGCGCGAAGATCAACTCGTCGCCGCTCGCGTCGTCCGTGCCCTGGGCATCCAAGGCGAGGCCCAGACCGTCGCGGTCGAGTTCGCCAACAGCGCCTCGCAAAGAGCCGAGATGCCGCTCGGCCAGGTCGCCTGACCACGCCCCACCCGTCAACACAGGCCCATCGGCGTTGGTCGATAGACTCAGTGCATGGATATCCGCACCCGGACCGGTCCGCAGGCGCTACTTCACCACGCGCAACTGCGAGCACTGCTCGTACTTCTCGCCGCTCTGCTGCTCTTGCCCGCCTGCGCCAGCCCCAACTGGCAAACCAGCTATCAACCCCTCAGCGAGCAGGGCACGCTTCGGCCGCAGGCCCAGCGAAGCGACGCGCCGCGCACAAACCTGCCGCCGCTGAGCCCCGCGGCCCGCGTTGATCTCAAGCGCCTGCCGCTGGAGCAGATCTCGCTGGGCAACATCCCCAGCGACTGCCTGGCGCTGGGGTTCTCCGAGTTTCAACGCCAAAGCCCCGGCTCGCTGCAAGACGAAACCGACCTGCTCACCTTCGCCCGCGCCATCGGCTCCGACCGCGTCCTCTGGGGCACCGGCTTCTCGCACCGCACCACCACCACCGAGTACGAAACCGTCTCCGGCCCACGCGTCTGGGACCGGATTGGCGTCTCAAGCGACACCGGCGCACAGCTCTACTCCGCACCCGTGACCAAAACCAACGAGTGGTACACGCTGCGGGCGTTTTTCCTGCGTTCAAAGGCCGGGCAATAGGGAATAGGGAATAGGGAACAGGCGACAGCGGAATCTCTATTCTCTCTGTCTTCCTCCGCGTTCTCCGCGAACTCCGCGTTGAATCCGTCTTCCCTCGGTCCTCGGCCCTGAAACCTCAACCCTAAGATCACGCATGTCTGTCGATCCGAAGCATCCCTGGGACATCAAGCCCACCAAGAAAGTCGATCCCCTCGCCGGCTCGTGCACCTTCGCGGGGCAGACACTCCCCGACGTGCTCCCCGCCGATCCGATGCCGCTCTTTCGCGAGTGGCTCCAACTCGCCGCGGACCAAGGCGTGCTCCCCAACCCCAACGCCATGTCCTTGGCGACCGTGAACAAAGAAGGCCAGCCCAGCGCCCGCATCGTCCTGGCGCGCCGGTTCTATCCCGATAAGGGCTGCCTGGTCTTCTTTACGAACTACGACTCGCACAAGGGCAGCGACCTTGAGCAGAACCCCAAGGTCGCCGCGTGTTTTCACTGGGACACCCTCGACCGTCAGGTCCGGATTGAGGGGATCGTCACCAGATCACCCGAGAGCGAAAGTGTCGAGTACTTCAACCAGCGCCCGCTGATGTCGCGCGTGGCGGCGTGGGCCAGCACGCAGTCCGCCCCCATTGCCTCGCGTCAGCAGTTGCTCGCGCAGAACGAAGCCGTCGAAAGGCGATTCAACGTCGTGGGGGGCGACGAAGCCGTCGCGAAACTCACTCCCGAGCAGATCAAGCAGATCACCGTCCCGCGCCCGCCGCACTGGGGGGGCTACCGCCTCTGGGTCGCCCGCATCGAGCTCTGGCTGGGTCACTCCGCCCGCCTGCACGACCGCGCCCGCTGGTCGCGCACGCTCACCCCCGCCACCGTCGACGAAGTCCCGGGTTACACGCCCGGCCCATGGAGCGTCACCCGCCTGCAGCCGTAACACATGGCACATAGCACATGGCCACAGGGCACATTCGGACGAATATGTGCCGGCCTTTGGATGTGCCCTGTGGCCATGTGCCATGTGTCTTGTGGCTCTGTGTTTTCCCGCCCCCCCGCATCCTCCGCCTGACGATCCGATACCATCTCCACCGTGAGCACCAGCCCAAGCGACGAGAACACGCCGCAGCGACTCCCCTTGGGTGACGCGCAGCTCTACCTGCACCCGCAGACCCTCGCCCGCCTCGCCTCGCTCGAACTCCGCGCCAAAATGATCGTCGAGGGGGTCATGTCCGGTGCCCACCGCTCCCCGTACCACGGCTACTCCGTCGAGTTCGCCCAGCACCGCCCCTACGTCGCCGGCGACGACATCCGCCACCTCGACTGGAAAGTCTTTGCTCGCACCGACAAACTCCAGCTCAAGCAGTACCAGCAGGAAACCAACCTCGATCTGGTCATCCTCGTTGATTCCTCAGGCTCCATGCGCTTCGGCTCCCGCTCCTTCGAAGACGCCTCCGGCACAGGGCGCACCACCAGCCCCGACGGCCGCAACACCTGGAGCAAATACGACCACGCCACCGCCGTCGCCGCCGCCATGAGCTCCATCTGCCTCAAACAAGGCGACCGCGTCGGGCTCGTCTCCTTCGCCGACGAAATCCGCACCTGGCTCAAACCCTCCAGCGCCCCGGGCACCTGGCGACAGATCGTCGGCCAGCTCTCCGCCAACCCCGTCGACCGCCCCACCGACCTCCCCCGCGTCGTCGACCAACTCCTCGCCAAACTCACCGGGCGCTGCCTCCTCGTACTCATCAGCGACCTCTTCGAAGACCCGGACAAGATCCGCAAAGCCCTGAGCCGAATCCGCTTCCGCGGGCACGACGTGATCATCGTCGAAGTCCTCGACAACGCCGAGCGCACCTTCGACCTGAACCAGGAAGCACCCTTCCTGGGCCTCGAAGGCGAACCGATGCTCAAGGTCGATCCCCGCGCCATCCGTCAGGCCTACCTCGCCGCTCTGCAAGCCCACCTCGACCAGCTCGAACGCGACACCCGCGCGATGGGCTTCGATTACATGATCTGCTCCACCCACGACTGGCTGGGCCCGCCGCTGAGCGCGTTCCTCGCCGCCCGCGAAGCCCGCATCAAACGAACCAAGTCCCGCTGAGTGCTCTTGTCTTTTTCGTATTTGGCAATTTGAAAATTTGCGATCTGGAAATTTGCCCTTCCTCCACCCGCTCATCCTGACCCTCGGCACCCTCTCCGTCGCGATCCCCATCGCGATCCACCTCCTCATGCGCCGTCGGCGTCAGCCCGTCATGTGGGGCGCCATGCGCTTCGTGCTGGAGGCCTATCGCCAGACCCGCCGCCGACTGCTTCTGCAACGCTGGCTGCTGCTGATCACCCGCTGCCTGCTCGTCCTCCTCACGGGCATCCTGCTCGCCCGCCCGCTGCTGGGCACCGCCGCGGGCTCGTCGTCATCCACGCCGCGACGCCTGCACCTGGTGATCGACAACGCCATCGCCTCATCCGCAACCGCGCAGTCCAAGGGCCGATCCGCACTCGATCAGCGCCTCACCGAGGCCCGCCAGCTCATCGACGCCCTCAGCGAAAGCACGGGCGACGAAGTCTCCATCCTCCTCACCGCCTCACCACCCGAGCAGCTGCTCTGGCCCGCATCGCGCAACCTCGCCGGCGCCAAGGCCCTGCTCGACACGATCAAACCAGCGGACTCCGCCCCCGACCTGCGCTGGGCCCTGCGCCTGATCGCCTCGGGCTTCGATCCCAACGCCGACGCCTCACGCGTCCAGTCCGCCGCGATTCTGAGCGACTTCCCCGTCGCCTCGGTGGATCTCGCCTCCGCCCCCCCCGCACTGCCCGGCTCCTTCCGCGTCATCGTCCCCGCACCCAGCGCACCCGCACCCCTGAACGTCGGCGTCGCTTCGATCACCACCTCGGGCTCGCTGCTGCTCACCGACGCCGCCGCATCCTCCGCCGCCGCGACGGTCGCCCTCGTCCGCTCGGGTGAACTCGTCCGCGAGCCTTCAGTCACCACGCTGCGTCTGTCGCTCTCACGCCCCGACGCGACAGCAACCGCAATCGCCGACGCCCCCGCCGTCACCGTCCCCGTCCGCTGGTCCGCGGGCCAGCGCACCGCGCAGGCCTCCGTTTCGCTCGATCAGCTCATCGCCGCCCTCCCTTCATCGCCCACCACCACCTCGGATGGTCAGCTCGTCCTCTCCGCCTCCATCGACACCGACGCCCTCGCCGCGGACAACCTCGCCCGCAAGCCCTTACAGCTCCGCACCACCCTGCGCGTGGGGCTCATCACCGAGCAACCGATCCCTCCGGGCCCGCGTGCCGCGGATACCGACGCCTTTTCACCGGGTCAGTGGCTCGCCGCCGCCCTGCGTCCGACCGATCAAGCCGCCATCGAGATCACCGAGCTCGACCCCGCGGCCCTTGACCCCGCACGCCTCACGCCTCTCGACGCCATCATCATCACCACGCCGCAGCGCCTCAGCGAGCAGGCCTGGCTCCGCATCGCCTCGCACGTCCGTCGCGGCGGCCTGCTCATCCTCACCCCCCAAAGCGACCTCGACGCCCAAGCCTGGCCCGACGCGCTCAAAGCCGCTCTGCCCCTGCCCTTGAGCGCCGCCCGCGCGCCGATCGACCTGCCCGAAGATTCCACCCGCCTGCTCTCGCAGGGCCCCAGCGCCGACCCGAACGACCAGACCGACCTCCTCCGCGCCGTGCGCAGCGAACTCGCCGAACTCACCCGCTCGGTCCGCGTCTCACGCATACTCCCCATCACCCCCGCCGCGGAGAGCCCAACCTCACCGCCGCAAACTCCGCCGGCTACCACGCCGGCCTCGCCCAACGCCTCGGCCGAATCCGCTTCCACCGCCGCTTCAACACTCAACCCCGCGCCGCTGACGACGCTGCTGCAACTCTCCACGGGTCAGCCCTTCGTCGTGCTCATCACACCCACGGCTGTTTCAAGC
>JACVCS010000067.1 GCA_016741915.1 Phycisphaerales bacterium
GCGGTGGGGGATTGGGGGGGCGGGGTTTGCGCTGGGCGGAGGCCGGGCGCGAGTGGAGCCGAGGCCGACGATCCGCTGCGGAGAGCGCGGGTTGGCGGCGGGTTTGGACCGATCGGGCGCCGTGTGGCTCGATGTGGCGAACCGGGCGCGAAGGCCCGGGCGTAGAAAGGCTCGGGAGCGAGCCTGACGGGTCGGGCTATCGGGTCGTTTTGTGCGGATTTTGGCGGGTTTTGACCGGAAGAGGAACATGAGCAGCGCGAGCGTCAAAGTCGGGTCGGCGTCGGCGAGCGTGGGCGAAGGCCCGCGGTTCGGCGGCGTGATCTCGGCGACGGGGCTGGCGGTGATGGGGCTGGTGGGCGTGGCGTTTTTGGGGCTGTTCTACGAGTTTTTCTGGGCGCAGAACGGGTTTGCGAGTCAAAAAGCGGGTGACTGGTCGCACGCGTATATGGTGCCGGCGATCAGCGCGTATCTGTTGTGGCAGAGGCGGGAAGAGCTGTCGCGGGTGCGGGCGGTGACGTACTGGCCCGGGCTTTTGCTGGTCATGCTGTCGATTGCGTGTTACGTGTTTTTTCTGGCGGGTGTGCCGAACCACATGGGGCAGGGGTGGTCGGCGATTTTGTGCGTTTTCGGGCTGGTGCTGCTGTTGTGCGGGCCCGGGGTTGCGAAGATCGCGGTGCTGCCGATCGGGTATCTGCTGATGGGGGTGACCATCAGCGAGCAGGTGATGAATCGGATCACGTGGCCCTTGCAGCAGATCGCGGCGCAGGGGGCGTACGTGCTTTTGACGATGCTGGGGGTTCAGGTTGAGATCGCGGGGAACCAGTTGACGGTGATCCCCACGACGGGTGCGCCGGTGCCTTTGAATGTGGCGGAGGCGTGCTCGGGGATGCGGATGGTGATCGCGTTCATTGCGCTGGGGCTGGCGGTTGCGCTGGTGGCGGTGAAGCCCTGGTGGCAGCGGGTGCTGCTGATGGTGCTGGGCGTGCCGATTGCGATCCTGATGAACGTGGTGCGGGTGGCGGTTTTGGGGATCGCGTCGCTGTCGAACCCGGACCTGGCGACGGGCGGGGCGCACATGTTCATCGGGACGTTGTTGCTGGTGCCGGGGTTTGTGATTTACATGGGGCTGGTGTGGGCGCTGAAGCGGGCGGTGGTTGAGAAGACCGAGGGGAGCGCGGAGGGCGGCGGCGGGAAGAAGACGACGCAGAGCGCGGTGGTTCGCGATCGCGGTCCGGTGCGGCTGGGTGTGTTGAAGAGTGCGCCGGTGATTGCCGCGGTGGCGGTGATGGGGTTCTCTGGGGTGATGATTCCGACGGTGGTGGGGGCGCTCGGGTTGTATCTGCGGAAGTTGCCGATCCAGCCGCCGGGGAATGTGGTGGTTGCGGACGTGCCCAAGGAAACGGCGCGGTGGATTGCGCTGGGCAAGGACTCGCAGATGTCGGAGGAGGTGGTGGCGGAGCTTGGGACGCAGAACTATCTGTCGCGGATTTATGCGCAGAAGATCGAGGGGCAGGAGGGGGTGGGCAAGCGGGTTGAGTTGCACCTGGCGTATTACACGGGGATGATCGATACGGTGCCGCACGTGCCGGATCGGTGCATGGTGGGCGCGGGGTGGTCGATCACGGGGACACCGACGGTTGTGCCGATCAGGCTTGATGCGGAGCGGTGGCTGCCGCGGGAGGATGTTGTTGAGGAGTGGAAGGGGCAGATTTTTACGGCGCGGGCGGGTGGGGAGCGGGTGGTGCTGCCGCGGAAGCCGCAGGAACTGGCGATGCGGGTGACGGAGTTCACCGGGCCCGGGCAGACGAAGAAGCTGTTCTCGGGGTACTTCTTTATCGCCAACGGCGGGCACGTGCCCACGGCGGAGGATGTGCGGCTGCTGGCGTTCGAACTGAAGGACGACTATGCGTTCTATCTGAAGGTTCAGATCAGTTCGCAGGATGTCGCGAGCAACGAGGAACTGTCGCAACTGGCGGGGAGTCTGCTGGATGAGATGCTTCCCGAGATCATGCGGCGGGTGCCGGATTGGATTGAGGTGACGGCGGGGCGGTATCCGGCGGACAACCCGCGGCGTTTGAAGGGTGTTGATGGATCGGGGGGGAAGAAGTGAGCGGGGTGTGGGTGTGTGGGGGCGGGTGAATGACGGTGCAAGTGAATCGACGGTCGAGAGAGTGGCACGGATCGAGTCGGGTGATTGCAGATACGAAAGGCACGACCCATGGCGGCTGAAGTCAATAAGAAGTTTGTGTTGATCCTGGCGGCGGGGCTGCTCGTGGCGGCGGGGGGTGTGGGCGCGCTGTACTTCCGGGGTGGGCGGACGGCCGAGCAGAGCATGACGATGGGCGATGCCGCGGCGAAGGCGGATGACTGGGAGGAGGCGATCCGGCGGTACGGCAACGCGGTGGCGCGTGAGAAGACCAACACGATCTACCTGGAGAAATGGGCGGAGGCGATGAGCAAGAGCACGCCCAAGTCTCAGCAGGCGTATCAGGAGCGGTTGCAGGGTTTGTACTTCCGCACGCTGGAGAACATCGCGACGCTTCGACGGACGGACGTGGAAGCGCACAAGCGGGTGATGGGGCTTCGGCTGACGGAGTATCGGCGGTTTGCGAAGGACGCCTCGGAGTGGAACTCGCTGATTACGACGTATGAGAAGGCGTACACGCTCTTTCCGGAGAACGACCCGAACGTCGACAAGCTGAAGCGGTACCGCGGGCTGGCGCGGGTGTCGATGATGCAGCGGAACTTGGATACGAAGCCGGCGGACATCGAGCAGGCGACGGCGGATCTGAAGTTGGCGATGAAGCTGGACGCGACGGACGAGGAAGCGTTGTGCGCGCTGGCGTGGCTGAGCATCGCGGAGGCCGACCGGGCACGGGTGAAGGGCAATGACGTCGGCGCGAAGCAGGGGTTTGATGCGGCGGAGGCGTTGCTGACGGAGTTTATCGCGAAGAACCCGCCGGCGGCGGAGGCGAACCAGATTCTGGCGCAGACAAAGATTCAGAACATGGTTCGGAAGGACGCTGGAAGGACAAGCCCGTCGCAGCTTGCGACGCAGGCGATCCCGCTGGCGCTGCCCGCGGTTGAGGCGGCGTTGGCGACCGATCCGAAGAAGCTGACCAACCGCGTGGTGAACGGCGCGGTGAATGTGTATCTGATGACGCGGCCGGAGGACAAGTTCGAGAAGATGACGGAGATCTTTGCGCACGCGCTGAAGGCGCGGCCGACGGACCCGGAGCTGATGTACACGCGGGCGGAGATCGCGTCGAGCCTTGGCAAGCACAAGGAGGCGGCGGCGTTCTTTGAAGAGGTGTCGAAGATCCCGGACCTGCCGCTGAGCAGCGAGGGTGCGATGCTGTTCACGCTGCGTCCGCGTGCGGTGGGTCGGCAGACGGAATCGATGCTGGCGGTCTGGGAACAGACCACGGACGCGGAAGAGAAGACGAAGATCATGCAGAAGATCAAGTCTCTGCGTGACGAGTACGCGCTGAAGAGCGGCGGCGCAGAGCCTCTGCTGGTGATGATCGACGCGAAGATCGCCATCGCGAACAACGACACCACCGAGACGCGCCGACTTCTGGACAAGTACAACGGGCTGACGAACAACCGCGACCCGCAGGGCCTGATGATGCTGGCGCAGGTGATGGTGCAGTCGGGGAACCTCGGTGCGGCGCGTCAGCAGTTGAGCAAGATTGTTGAGAATCGCCAGGCGACGGCGCCGGTGCTGAACATGCTGATGCGCGTTGAGGCGCAGCTTGGGAACTACACCACCGCGCAGAGCCTGTGCGAGCAGCTGCTTTCGGGCGATCCGCAGAACCCGGAGTTGAAGTCGATTCGGCAGGCGCTGGAGAGCATCTCTCGTGGTACGAACAGCGAAGATCCGTGGATCCGTGATTTCGTCAAGCTCGAGCAGATGGCGCTGCAGATCGCGCCGAATGTTGATGAGGCGAAGGCGCTGGCCATCAAGCTGGCGGACAACGCCGGGAAGCACCCTGACAAGACGATCGCCATTGGGCGCCTGCGGCAGATGGTCATCAAGCTCGGGCAGCTCAACGAAGTTGATCGTGCGCTGGTGTTGCTTGATCGGATCATCGAGCTGGACCCGACGGATAAGTCGGCGATCGAGCTGGCAAATACGATGAAGAGCGCCGATCCGCTCGCGGACACGATTCGGAGGATTGAGAGTAGCAACCTTCCCGAGGCGGACAAGAAGCTGCAGATCGCGGCGTTGTACGAGCAGGTGGGCAAGCGTGAGGACGCCGGCAAGTACTTCGAGGAAGCGCAGAAGCTGGACCCGAAGAATCCGCGGATCGTGCTGGTGGCGTTCGAGAACGCGATCAATCGGCGCGACCTTGAGAAGGCGAAGGATCTGGCGAAGCTCGGGGCGGAAGTGAACGCCGACGGGCTGAAGGGCGAGAGCTTCGCGATCCGCGTGCTGGGGATCACCCCGACAGAAGAGGCGATGCGCGAGGCGGTCAAGCGTGCGCAGAAGCTCACGGAGATTGACAAGCTCAGCCCGCTGGCGTGGAAACTCGCCGGCGAGGCGTACATGCGGGAAGGGTCGATGGACCTGGCGCGGAACGCGCTGACGCGTGCGCTGCAGATTCGCCCCGTGGACGCGAAGGCGGCGACGCTGCTTTCGCGTGCGATGGTGATGGCTGGAGCGGGTGTGGAGGCTCTGCGGGACGCGCGAGAGCGAAAGAAGGATGTCGGCGGCGATCCGGAGTTTGCCGGGGAGCTGCTGAATCTGGAGTTCAACTTCGGTGAGCGCGACAGCGCCATCACGCAGCGTCAGCGGATTTTTAACTCTGACCCGGGGAACCTGCTGAACACCGCGACGCTTGCGGAGTGGTATGTCCGCCTGAAGCGCGTGGACGAGGCGCAGAAGCCGCTGGAGAAGCTGCGCGAGGTCAAGGCGCCGGGGGTTGAGGTTCTCGAGGCGGCGTGCGCGCTGGCGAAGAACGATCAGGCCGGTGCGCTGACGAAACTGGACGCGTATCTGCAGTCGAACGCGCAGGCGGCGAAGGGCGGGATGGGGTACATCGTCTTTGCCGAGGGGCTGTCGGGGTTCGGGTATTCCGACTTCGGCGTGGAGGTACTGGAGAAGGGCCGATCGGCGCAGGACCCGGAGACGATGGATGTGGACCGTCGCATCGGCGACCTGCTGTTCACACGAGGTGACTTTGAGAAGGCCATCGCGGCGTACGAGCGCGTGCTGGCCTCGGTGAAGGAAGACAAGGACCAGTTGGTGCTCAAGCGGATCGTCGAGGCGAACATTCGCCTGGGCAGGTACCGCGAAGCGCTGGACAAGCTGGCGACGGTGCGGTCGAACGACGCGCTGGCGTACCAGTTCCACCTGCTCAGCAGCGAGGCGCAGCTGGGTCTGGGTGACACGAACAAGGCGCGGGCCGCGCTCGATGCGGCGGTGAAGAGCGCGCCGCAGAACCCGGTGGTGTTCTTCAAGCGTGCGCAGCTCAACTCGCAGGAGGAGCGGTTTGCCCGTGACGCTGAGCAGGACCTGAAGGAGTGTCTGACGCTGAACAAGCGGTTCCTTCCCGCTCGGCAGTTGCTGTCGAGCATCTACGCGCGGCAGGGCAATACGGACCGCATGCTCACGCTCATGCGCGAGGGTGTGAAGGACGACCCCTCGAACGACGAGGGGCGGGCCTTGCTGGTGCGGGCGTACTTGAAGCTCGGGCGGTTCAACGAGGCGACGGCGCTTGTGAGCGAGGCGGTGGAGGATTCGAAGGGCGATCCGCGATGGCGGATGATCGCGGCGGACACGTTCCGTCAGCAGAACGACGTGCCGCGTGAGGTTGATCAGTTGAAGAAGGTTTGGGAGAACGTCAAGACGCCGCAGGTGGCGATGATGACGGTTGATGCGATGCTGCGGATGAGCTCGCCGGACTTTGACGGAGCGCGGGCGGTGCTGGCGGCTCCAGAGTCGATGGCTGATCAGAACGGCCCGCTGCTGATGCAGAAGGCGCGGATGGCGACGATGGAGGGCCGACCGGCGGACGCGGAGGCCTCGGCGAAGCTCGCGATGACGAAGCTCAACGCGGCGAACCTGCTCGACTGCGGGCGGTTTGCGGACGATCTGGCGCGGGCGCTGGGCGGGAACGCGGCGGCGGTGCGGTTCATCAACGCCAACCCGCCGCAGGGTGGGATGACCGAGGCGCTGAAGTTCCACACGTTCCGTCTGCGTGCGGCCGATCCGGCCGATCGCGAAGCGGCGGTTTCGGAACTGTCTGCGTTCGCGGAATCCACCGGCGATGTGGAGATCAAGAAGGCGGTGTACACCGCGCTGGGCGAAGTGAGCTACGGGAAGAAGGATTACGAGCAGTCGGCGCAGTGGTTCCGCAAGTCGCTGGACCTTCAGCCTGAGAACGCGGCGATGGCGAACAACGTCGCGTTCATCCTGTCGAAGTACCTGAACCGACCGGCGGAGGCGTTGCCTCTGGCGGAGAAGGCGGCGGCGGCGGCGAAGGACAACGCGAGCTTCGCGGACACGCTGGGCACGGTGTACATGAAACTGCAGCAGTGGGAGAAGGCGGAGGCGGCGTTCCAGCGTTCACGCGGGATCGCCTTCGACGGGCTTGACCGCACGCCCGCGACGTTGCACCTAGCGGAACTGAAGCTTGAGCGAGGCGAGCGATCGACGGCCGAGGGGCTGATCAGCGACGTTCGGCGCTGGGCGGAGGAGGACCCGCGGATCAAGGCGGCGCACGGGAGCGATCTGGAGGCGTTGAGCCAGCGTGCCCGGCGGGGTTTGTGAATGGGAGAACGACGGAGAAGTTGATTGCGGGTTGGAAGATGTTTGTATATCTGAACGAAGAAGTGGATTGAAGGACAAGTCCCAGAACCGGATGACCGAAAGAACACCTGTCCGATTTTGTGGGCGGGGATGACGAATCGAAGATGCGGAAGGAAGCACTATGACCAGCGCAGCGATGAATCCAAGGCCCGGAGCGATCGCCCCCAGCCAACCCCGAGCGGCGGCGATGGCCGGCGCGGCCGGGAGCGGGGCCGTGACGGTTGATCCGATCCGGATCCTGAAGAAGTACAAGTGGGCGTTGGTGGCGTCGGCGGCGGTGGGGCTTGTCGTGGGCTTCATCGCCAACGAGGTGTTCAAGCGGGTGAACCCGGTGTGGCGTGCGTCGTCGACGTACCAGGTGCTGCCGCCGATCACCTCGGTGTTGAACGCCGCGAACGCCTTCATCGACAAGGACGAGTTCGAGCGGTTCGCGCAGACGCAGGCGCGCGTGCTCACGGCCGACCGTGTTTTGCGTACGGCGGTGGGGAATGCGCAGCTGCGTGAAACGGCGTGGGCGCAGCAGTACACAAAGGTTGATCCGCAGTCGGGCAACAAGATCGTGAACGAGTCGGACGCCGCGAAGGACCTGAAGGACATCGCCACGGCGCGCGTGATCGCGGGTACGACGCTGATCGAGCTGGGCGTGACGGGCCCGGTGCAGAACGACGTGGCGGTGATTGCCACGGCGATCCACCAGGCGTATTTCGATGACCTTCGGTCGATTGCGCGGACGAGCATCGCCGACCAGGCGCAGCCGCTGGAGGCCGAGCGTGCGCGTCTGCAGGCCGACCTCGATCAGCTCACCAAGACGAAGGCCGAGGTGATCACGGCGAACAAGATCACCGAGAGCTTTGAGCAGAACTCCGGTGAGATGAACAAGGAAGCGCAGCTCAACAACGCGATTGTTTCGGCGCAGAACGTGTTACAGGTCTCGACCGCGGAGTTGAAGCGATACCAAGATCAAGAGCAGCGCGAGGGTGGCGTGGCGTACACCGACGAGCAGCGCGAGATGGCCGAGCGTGACCCGATCGTCCAATCACTCAAGCAGCGGCTGACCGAGCTGAAGTCGGACGATCAGGCCTTGGCGCAGCGTGGCATCGGCGAGAACCACAAGGACCGCATCAACGTGCGGACGAAGATGGACGCTGTGCAGGCCGAGCTCGACAGCGAGCGCGGCAAAGCGCTCGAAAAGCTCTTCGCTGGTGATAAGGACCGCGCTGAGCGGCAGGTCCGCGGCGCCGAGGCGCAGCTCCGCCAGTTAACCAAAGAGCTCGAAGAGACGAAGATCCGCCGCAGCCAGGTCGTGCAGGCGCAGTCGCGCATCACCGTGATCAACCAGCAGGTCGACCGTGTGATGACGTCGATGCAGGACGTGGAGAGGCGACTGCGTGAGTTGAGCTTGCAGGGTGAACTTGTCCGCGGTGAACGCATCGACCGTGTCCGCCGACTTGAAGCGCCGCGAACCCCGGATGTCTTGACTTTCCCGCGGCTGCAGTTCATGCTGCCCATCGGGCTGATCCTGTGTGTGGGTCTGACCGGCGGTGCGGTGGTGCTGCGTGAAATGCTCGACCAGCGTGTCCGCGGGCCGGCGGATGTTTCGATCATCCCGCGCATCCGCATGCTGGGCGTCATCCCGCTTGCCAGCGAGGACCCCACCAAGCCTGCGAACCCGGAGACGGCCTTCCGCGACGCGCCCACCGGCGCTGTCAGCGAGGGGTTCCGTCAGGTTCGCACAGCCGTCAGCAAGCGGATGGGCCAGGCGGGTCATCGTTCGCTGCTGGTGATGTCGGGTATGCCGGGCTCGGGCGCGACGACGACCGCGGCGAACCTGGCGATGGGTTATGCCGCCAGCGAGCAGCGCGTGCTGCTGATCGACGCGAACCTGCGTCGCCCGGCGCTGCACCGCGTGCTGAAGCTGGGCGATGGCCCGGGCCTGGGCGACGTGCTGGCGAAGAAGACCGATCTGAAGAGCGCGATTCAGCAGACCAGCGTGCCCAACCTGTCGCTTCTGGCGGCGGGCACGCCCGCGAACCGCGCGATCCCCGAGCGACTGGCGACCGAGTCGATGGCGCAGTTGCTGCGTGAGGCCGCGGAGCAGTACGACCTGATCATCATCGACTCGGCACCGGCGATGGTTGCCGGCGACGGTCTGGCGCTTGCGAATAAGGTCGACGCGACGCTGATGGTGCTGCGTGCGATGAGCGAGAAGCGTGGTTTGGTTGCGCGTATCCGTGATCAGCTCACCGATTCCCGCAGCGAGTTCCTGGGCGTTGTGGTCAACGCCGTGCGTGCGAGCGCCGGCGGGTACATGCGGCAGAACATCAAGGCCTCGTACGAGTACCAGTCCACGGGCACCGGCTCGTGATCGGTTTGATCCCTTCGCGGCGGAACACTTCTGTCGCGTGAATAGATTTCCCCCGCCCGGGCGCGAGAGCGTCAAGGCGGGTTTCGGATCTCGGAGCGAGATGTGGACGGGCGTTTGTGTGAATGACCCGGCAACCTTTCGCGGCTTTCCGTGTCGATCTGTGCTTTGTGAGGGGTGCATTCGTTGAGCCATGAGCAGTCACTCGAACCAGCCCGAGAATCAGAGTCAACGCCGCGTGCCGCGACGCGTGCTGGTCACGGGCGGGGCGGGGTTCATCGGTTCGCACCTGGTTGACACGCTGCTGGCGCGCGGCGACGACGTGTGCGTGATTGACAATCTCTCCACCGGTCGGCGCGGCAATCTGCCGATCGGGGACGCTCATCTCCGACTGATCAGCGCCCCGGTGAGCGTTGCGCTGGGCTCGCTTGCGAAGAGCGACTCGTTCGATGAGGTTTATCACCTTGCCGCGGCCGTGGGCGTGCGTTTGGTCATCGACGATCCGATCGGATCGATCGAAACGAACGTCACGCAGACGGCGGCGCTGTTGGCCTTTGTTGCCGAGCGGTGCGCCGGCGCGTCGGTGCTCATCGCTTCGTCGAGCGAGGTCTATGGCAAGTCCGAGCGTGTGCCGTTCCGTGAGGACGACGACGTGACATACGGCCCGACGACGAAGGCACGCTGGTCGTACGCCGCGAGCAAGGCGATCGATGAGTATCTGGCGCTGGCGTACGCGCAGCAGCGAGGACTGCGGACGGTCATCGCGCGGTTCTTCAACACCGTCGGCCCGCGCCAGGTCGGGCAGTACGGCATGGTGCTGCCGCGGTTTGTCGAATCGGCCCTGAAGGGCGAGGCGTTGAAGGTGCACGGCGACGGCAAGCAGACCCGCTGTTTCTGTGACGTGCGCGATGTGGCGGCGTTGCTGCCGCGGATGATGTCGAACCCCGCGTGCGTGGGGCAGGTTTTCAACGTCGGCTCCGATCGATCGATCTCGATCATCGAGTTGGCGGAAACGGTCAAGCGCGTGCTTTCGTCTGCGAGCGAGATCGAGATGTTGCCGTACGAAGATGCCTTCACGCGCGGGTTTGAGGACCTGCGCCGGCGTGAGCCGGATCTGACGCGCCTTCGCCGGGTGGTCGGGTTCGAGCCTTCGCGCACGCTCGAGGTGACGATCCGCGATATCGCAGCGGAGATGCTGAGCCGTCAGACGGTTTCGCGCACCGCCCCTGCGGAGGGCCGCCCATGCTGAGCGAGGTTGTGCAGATCGTCGGGAAGGTGCAGCAGGCGCTCGCGGCGGGCGTGGCGGGCGTTGTCGACAGTGCGGCATCGACGGTCCAGACCGTTTCGCCCGAGGCGATCGACCGCGTACGCCAACTCGGTGAGGATGTCGCTCGTCTGGCGGTGAGGCAGAAGGAACTCGAACAGATCGTCACCAACTCGCAGCCGCAGGCCGACCGTTGGTCGATCTTCAACGGGTACATCGGCGTCTTTGTGGTGGCATTCCTGGTGACGCTCATCTGCACGCCGATCATGCGTCGGCTGGCGATTGCCAACAACATTGTCGACCGCCCGAACGAAGCCCGCAAGGCGCACAAACTCCCCGTGGCGTATCTGGGCGGTGTGGCGGTCTATCTGGGCCTTGTAGCGGCGATCGGTTTCTCGTACGCCGCGAACTACCACGGCCTCATGACTTTCCACAAGACCGCTCACCTCACGCACGACGGCGGGGTCAACTTCCCCGTGCCCATGTCGGTGCTCGTCGGGTTGACGGTCATCATGCTCATCGGCCTGCTCGACGACGTGATCAACGTCACGCCATCACAGAAGATCGGCGGCATGCTCATCGCCAGCGCCGCGCTGGCGTATCAGGACGTCGGCGTGAAGGTCGCGTCGCAGGTGCTCACCGGCGCGGGGGCGATCTTCAGCGAGAAACTGGGCATGCCCGCGGGGTGGGTTCTCGATTACCCGCTGGGCTTTGAGCTCCCGCTCGTCGGTGCCAGTCTGCATCTGGACATCATCTACTGGACGGGGACCGCGGTGATCGCGATCTTCGTCCTGGGCGCGTGCAACGCGCTGAACCTGATCGACGGGCTCGACGGGCTCTGCTCGGGCATCACCGCGATCGCGGGGTGCGCGCTGCTCGTCATGGCCCTGACGCTGGCGGTCTACGACGACGGCCCGCTCGACGGCGCCCGCATCATCCTGTGCCTGGCGATGGTCGGCGCGTGCCTGGGGTTCCTGCCTCACAACTACAACCCCGCGTCGATCTTTTTGGGCGATGCTGGCTCGCTCATGCTGGGGTACCTGACGATCGTCATCGTGCTGACCCTGGGCGATACGGGCAGAACCAACCTCGTTCTGTGCGGGCTGATCGTCTTCGCGGTGCCGATCATCGATACCTCGCTGGCGATCGTTCGGCGGAAGCTCGCGGGGCAGAGTATTTCGTCGGCCGACGACAATCACCTGCACCACATCCTGAAGCGACTGATGGGCGTCAAGGGCGCCGTGAGCGTGCTGTACCTCATGGGCGGCGCCTTCGGCGTGCTCGGCGTGGCGATGCAGGCGACCAAGTCGCGGTTCGTTTACGCGTTGGTCCTCGTCGCGGCGTCGTTCATCGGCGTGATCGCGCTGAAGTCCGCGCGTCGCAAGCAGATCGAGGAACAGATGCTCGCGAAGACCGGGCCCGTGAAGGCGGTGGTGGGGGGTGAGGGTGCGGGCGCGTTGGCTTCGGTTGCGCCGGTGCCGACGGGTACGTTGCCGCCGCCGGTGCAGGCACCGGTGCAGACCAAGGCGTGAATGTGCTTGCTGAGTGAGTTCAGGAACGCTCGATCAGTTGACCTTGCCGTGGCGCTGTCTCCACAACGTGACGGCCTCGGGCTCGCGGGCGTAGATCGGCGTCAGGTGCGACAAATCAATCTCCGTCAATCGAGCGGCACCTTCGAGCACCGCTTCGGCGCTCAATCGTGTGCGGTACGTGGGGATGTTCAGGCTCGCCGCCCGTTCAAGCAGAGCCTTGGGGGTGTGATCGTCGATCAGCAACGCCGTTCCAGCGGAAAGCACGCGCGGCAAGTCATTGGGCCCGACCAAGATTCCTTCGGGTAACGCCGGGTTGGGTTGATCGAGCATCGCGCGTGTGACGATCTGCGTGAAGGCCTGCTCGCCCTTGACGCTCAGCAACGGGGCGAAGGCCGAGGCCTCGGCGGATTCGTCAGGCTTTGCTTGCGATGAACGCAGATCAAGCCGGGCGTTCCGCGCGGCGCACCAGGCGCTGGGGACGCTCACACATCGAGCACCGCTGACCATCGCGATCATCTTCGCTGCCGCGATCGCCATGCGCAGGGCGGTGTACCCGCCGGGACCGGTGCTCACGGCCACAAGCCCGATCTCTCGCGGCGTTCGACCCGCCTCGCTCATCACGCGGTCGATGGCGCTGACGAGATCGTCTTCGCCCCGACCAAGCTCACGGATCGGTTGCTCGCCGAGCGTGCGAAGAACTCGGCCAGCCGCTCGATCGACCAAGCCCAAAGCAACCTGCGCGGGCGAAATCCCCCCCGCGCGCGAGGCGGGGTTGCTGTTCTCGATGGCCAGCACGAGCTGTTCGTCCGTGGAGTTCACGCGTGCCAACGGTAGTCGTGGCGGGTGCGCGATGGGCCGACCCGCCGAGTTCAGCCTGCGATCCCCGGCATATCCTGAGCGTGCAGCGCCCGTAGCTCAGCTGGATAGAGCGGCGGTTTCCTAAACCGCAGGTCGTTGGTTCGAATCCAATCGGGCGCGCTTGCATGATCGGCACCTCTCAGGCATCACCGAACGAATACGTCCTGGGCACCGGCGGCGACGAACTCGCCCGCCTTGCGTTTCAGCACCGCCTGTGGAGCGACGCCGCCCACGAGGCCTGGCGCGCGGCTTGCATCGGTCCGGGTCAACGCGTGCTCGACATTGGCTGCGGGCCCGGCTTCGCTTCGTTCGATCTCGGTGAACTCGTCCGCGCCGGCGGACTCATCAGCGGCGGCGAAGTTGTGAGCGTCGACGAATCCGCTGGGTTCATCGATCATCTCAACACGCAGGCCAACGCTCGCGGGCTCAACCATGTCAAAGGTCTCGTCGGCGACGTGCAAGCGTTGACGAGCATCAGCGGCCTCCGCGGCAGCAAGCCCTTCGACCTCGCCTACGCACGCTGGGTCTTGTGCTTCGTTCCCAGGCCAGAGCAGGTCGTTCTCGAAGCGTCAAGGCTTCTCAAGCCCGGCGGGCGGTTCATCGTCCACGATTACTTCAACTACAGCGCCATGCGCATCGCCCCGATGGGAACCGCCTTCAGCGAACTGTACACCAAGGTCGTTCGCGCTACCGACGCGAGCTGGCGCGAGCGTGGCGGCGATCCGGACATCGTCGGGCGGTTGCCCGCGATGTGTCATCAGGCCGGTCTTTCGGTTGTCTCGATCCGTCCGATCCAGCGCATCGCCCGTCCCGGCGAGACGATGTTTCACTGGGTCGCAACGTGGTGGCGGAACTATGTCCCCAAGCTGGCGGCGATGGGCAAGATCACGCCCGAGGATCAAGCCGCATTCTTCAAGGGTTGGGACGAGCTCGAACGCTCGCCCTCGGCGTTCGTCATGTGCCCGTGCGTGTACGAGCTCATCGCGCAGAAAGCCTGACCGCGCAGCGCAAGCGCGATTCAACGTTCACACCACCGGGATCAGCATCTCCGCGAGCTCGCGTCTGGGCGTGTGTGCCGGGGGCTTCTCGTTGCAATACCCAATCCGCAGCACGATCTGCGGCATCGCGTTCTCGCTCAGCAGCTTCTGCAGGTGCAATCGAGCGGTGGGGATCTCCACCGGCTGGTTGAGGTAGCTCGAAGCGATCCCGACGCCCGACAATCGAAGCACGAGCGCCGAGAGGGCGATGCCCGTTCGCAGCCAGTCTGTCTGCGTGTCCGTGTTCGATCCCAGCACCACCAGCAGGGGCGAGTGGCTGGCCAGGTGCTCGTCCATCGCGCCCTTGCCCTTGCCGACGTCGAAGGTCCGCACCACCAGCGGCGCGACGAGCGATTCGAGCTCGTTCATGCCGAGGGCGTAGCCGGGAATGCCGTCGCGGTGGTGCGTGCGGTTGTGGTGCATCCACATCGCCAGCTCACGCCGGAAAGGCCGCGATTCGAACTGCAGCAGGTCTGCCTCCGCGATGAGCTTCGCAAGTTTCGTTCTTGCCAACTCGCTGGCCATCACTTCCAGATGGATCGAGTGTTCCTTGCAGAGGCGGAGCATCTCGGCGATCACCGGCGCGGGGATTTCTCGCCGAAGGTACCGCGCGCGGACGGTCCGACGGTTCGGAATCGCGGCAAAGAGCCGGGTGTCTTCACTGGTGGGAACCATCGAGCCCGTCAGCTCGAACCGCGCCATCAGATCGGGCTCTTTCCTCTCAGGCAGCAGTTTGAGCTTCGTCGCCAGCCCGAAGCGCCCCAGCGCCACCCGCAGGTGATGCACCGCGCACCCAACCGAGATCGTCAGCTCGCGGTCGCTCGGATCAACCACCGGCAGCGCCCGCGTCCGATCCGCGAAGACATCCACGCGGTCGTTGTGCACCCGGAACCGCCACGGCTGGCTGTTGTGACTGCTCGGCGCCAGCGTCGCGTAGCGCACGCAGAACATGAGTTGGTCGTGCGATGAGCCGCGGGCGGGGAACTGCTCTTCGTCGATGAACCAGGGCCCAGTCACACCCGGCGCGACGGGCGCGGTGGGGCTGCTCAGCGGCTTGCTCTCGCTCTTCTTTGCTCGCGGCGCGGGCTTGCCCGTCTTCCCGCCTTTGGCGCCCATGCTCGAAAGCTCAAGCCCTTCGGTCAGCGAGGGCTTGGGCTGCGTGCCGTCGAGGCTGTAGCGCTTCACCTCGCCCTGCGCCCGCTTGTTGACAACGTTCTTGCCCACGCTCCACCTCCGGGCGGTGTACAGGCTGGAGTTCCTCTCGATGCAACAGCGTACCGCCGCGCGAGGTCGATTGTTCGGCCCGCGACGACGAACTTACCCGATCTTCTCTTTCCCGCCCATGTACGGGCGCAGGACCTCGGGGATGACCACGCTGCCGTCCTTCTGCTGGTACATCTCCAGGATCGGGATCATCAGCCGCGGGCTGGCCGCCACGGTGTTGTTCAGCGAGTGGCAGAAGATCGTTCCCTTGCCGTCGCTGCCCTTGTACCGCATGTTCAGCCGCCGGCACTGATAGTCGTACAAACGACTGGCGCTGTGCGTCTCGCCAAAGTCGCCCGAGGGCGTGCCGTCGGCGGCGATCTCGCCGCGCCCGGGCATCCAGCTCTCGATGTCGATCATGTCCGCGTTCTTCACGCCCAGGTCGCCCGTGCAGCACTGCAGCAACCGGTACGGCAGCCCTAGGCTCTTCAGCAGATCCTCAACGTACCCGATCATCCGCGCGTGCCACATCCGGCTTTCCTGCTCGTCGGCCTTGCAGATCACCACCTGCTCGACCTTGTCGAAGACGTGCACGCGGTACAGACCGGCCGTGTCGCGACCCGCCGCCCCCGCCTCGCGCCGGAAGCACGGCGAGACCGTGCAGTACTTCAAGGGCAGCTTCGTCTCGTCGAGGATCTCGTTCATGTGCAACGCCATCAGCCCCACCTCGCCCGTGCCGGTCAGATACAGGTCCGCCGCCCGGCCCTCATCGGGGCCCTGCGTGTCGGCGTTCTGCCGCTGGCTTTCGGGGATGTGGTACGCCTGCTCGCGCCCCGCGGGGAAGAAGCCCGTCCCCACCATCGCCTCCTCACGCACCAGCACCGCGGCACTCACGGGCGTGAAGCCGTGCTTGTGCACCATGAAGTCCAGCGCGTAGCGCGTGACGGCCTGGTGCAGCAGAAAGCCCATCCCCGTCAGCACATACGACCGCGCACCGGAGATCTTCGCCCCACGCGGGAAGTCCACCAGCCCCAAGTCCTTGCACAGTTGAATGTGGTTCTTGGGCGCAAAGCCCCGCTGCGCCGCGAAGGGCTTCGACGGATCGAAGGCAAAGGCACCACTCGTTGGGAACCAGCGCCGAACTTCCACGTTGTCGTCGCTGCCCGAACCGACCGGAACGTCCGGGTCCGGCGGCTGCGGGATCGTCAGCAGGATCGCGTTCACCTCGGGCTCAAGCCGCGAAACCACCGCCTCAAGCTGCGAGATTTCTTCTTTCAAGGCCGCGGGCTTGGCCTTGAGCTGATCGAGCTGCTGCTGGATGACATCGCGAGCGGCACCGTCGGCCTTCTTCAGCTCCGCCTGCAGCTTGCCCATCTGCGGGCCCAGCTCCTTATCGATCTTGCCGCGCTCGGCCCGCTTCTGCTCAAGCTGCGTGAGCGCCGCCCGCCGTTCCTCATCGAGGCGCAGCAGACGGTCGATCTGGACTTCCATGTTCTTGCGGGCGGCCCCGTCTTTGAACCGCTGGGGCTGCTCGCGGAGTTGCTTCAGGTCGATCATGATGGGCGGAGGGTAGGGAGCCAAGAGCCGCACGGGCATTCCCGGGACCCTTTGGCCATGTATGAAAACTCACCAACGCGATCAGACCAGGCCCCGAACTTGATACCATCTGCCCGCGATGTCCAAGCTCCACCTCACCTCATCCGACGGCCGCGGCTACCACTTCGACCTCGACAAAGAGCCGATCAAGATCGGCCGCGCCAAGGACAACACCCTCGCCCTCAACGACGAGGCCGCCAGCCGATACCACTGCGTCCTCGAGCCCGACGGGCGGGGCGGGTGCGTCCTCCGCGATCTGGGCTCACGCAACGGCACCAAGCTCAACAACGTCCGCCTCGTCAACGAAGCCAAGCCCGTCAAGCCCGGCGACAGCGTGAAAGTGGGGGGGCACTCCTTCACGATCGAGGGGGATGAACCGGCGGGCGATTCCGCTCGAAGAGCCCGCAGCGAAGCCGGCGTCGACGCCACCTCGCAGACCTGGGTGAAGGACCTTCGTGCCGCCATCACCGCCCTGCCCCCCAAGGGCGAGGGCGACGACGAGAAGGTCACGCTTGTCGATGCCGCGGGCGACGCCTCGACGGTGCTGGGGACCGAAGCCGAGGGCCCGCTGGCGCTGCGGCTGCTTCTGCTCCTCGCCGCCAAGAGCCGGGCGACGGATATCCACCTGGAGCCCCGCAACACCGCCGCCCACGCCCGCCTGCGGGTCGATGGTCAGATGGTCAGCGTCTGCGACATCCCCCTGAAGGTCGGGCAGCTCGTGGTGGGCGTGATCAAGACCGCCTGCCAGATGCGCATGACCCACGACGACGCGGTCCTCGACGGGCACTTCTCTTCGCGCCTGAAGAGCCGAAGGGTGGACTACCGCGTCAGCATCACCCCGAGCGTCCACGGGCAGAAACTCGTCTTGCGCGTGCTCGATGCCGCCATCGCCCCGCGATCACTCTCCGAGCTGGGCCTGCCGTCGTACATGCACAATCGCGTGAAGAAAGCCTGCTCAAAGGAGCAGGGCTTCGTGCTCGTCTGCGGCCCCACCGGCAGCGGCAAAACCACCACCCTCTACAACGCCCTCCGCGAGATCGATCGCGAAACCTCCAACATCGTCACCATCGAAGACCCCGTCGAGTATCAGCTCGAAGGCACCACGCAGATCCCCATCGACGAGAAGAAGGGCAACAGCTTCAGCCAGCTCCTCCGCTCCGTCCTCCGCCAAGACCCCGACGTCATCCTCGTGGGCGAGATCCGCGACGAAGAGACCGCCCGCACCGCGATGCAAGCGGCAATGACCGGGCACCTGGTCTTCTCCACTGTCCACAGCAAGGACTCGATCTCCGCCGTCTTCCGCCTGCTCGATCTGAAGATCGAACCCTTCCTGGTCGCCAGTTCGCTGGAGATCGTCCTGGCCCAGCGTCTGGTGCGAGCGCTCTGCGACAACTGCAAGTCCGCCGTGCGCATTACTCCGCGTCAGGCGACAACGATGGGCAAGTTCCTCGAGGGCAAGAACGAGCTCTACGTCCCCGTCGGCTGCCCGGCGTGCCTGAAGACCGGCTACCGCGGCCGCAAGGCGATCTTCGAGCTGCTCGACTTTACCGACGAGCTCCGCGACATCGTGCTGAAAGAACCCACCATCGCCCAGATGAAGAAGGTCATCGAGAAAGGCCTCTTCACCACGCTGCAGCAGAGCGGCTGGCGACTGGCGGCCGAGGGCGGCACCGACCTGGACGAGGTCGAACGCGTCGCGGGCGGGGGCGGCGGCGGTGCGTAAGTTCGCGGGGGTTGGGGG
>JACVCS010000156.1 GCA_016741915.1 Phycisphaerales bacterium
GGCGCTAGGCGGCGATCGCGCCCACGCCCGCACTCCCTCCTCCTCCCGTGCCCTCTGCACCGCCTGGACCGCCCCCGTGTGTGCCGGTGATCAGGGTTTGGCGGCGGTTCCGGCGGCTGAGGTGCCGACGGGGGATGTGAAGCCTTCGGCTGTGACGGGTGGTTTGGGTGGTGGTGATGAGAAGAAGATTGAGGAGGCGGCGGAGTTGGCGCGGAAGGCGATGGAGAAGTCGCTGGATGAGATGTTGGGGACGGGTGGCGCGGGGGATGCGGCGGGCGCGCCGGGGCTTGAGGGGGCGGGGGTTGCGCCTGCGGTGAAGAAAGATGAGGCGGCGGGCGGTGGTGGAGCGGGCGTGAGCGCGGATTTGCGTGACACGGTGGTGACGCGTGGGGACGGGTCGAAGCTGATTGATGGGCGGTTTGTGGTCCGCGGGAAGGGGACGGAGGCGGAGCCGTATCGGGTGCCTTGGGAGATGCTGGCGAGTGTGCAGGAGACGTATTCGCCTCGGAAGGGTTTGAAGAAGATCCCGGAGCGGATCAAGTTTCTGGATGGGAAGTGGGTGAAGCTGTCGGGGTTTATTGCGTTCCCGATTACGAGCAATGACCCGAAGGGGTTGCTGGTGATGCTGAATCAGTGGGATGGGTGTTGTATTGGGGTGCCGCCGACGCCGTATGACTCGGTGGAGGTGTACCTGGCGGATCGCGCGACGGCGGCGCAGCGTGCGAGCGCGCAGGGGTCGGTGTATGGGCGGCTGAAAGTGGACCCGATCGATGATGACGGGTGGGTGATTGGGGTGTATGTGATTCAGGGTGGGCGGTTGGTGACGGAGGAGTAGTCAAATAGCAAATAGCAAATTTGCAAATGGCAAATAAGAAAGAGATGAGGTTGGTTTTGGGGTGCTTGGGTGGTTGTTAGACGCGTTTGAGTTTGTTGAGGCCGTTGAGGGCGGCGACTTTGTAGCATTCGGCGAGGGTGGGGTAGTTGAAGACGGTGTTGACGAGGTATTCGACGGTGCCTTTGAAGGCCATGACGGCCTGACCGATGTGGATGAGTTCGGTGGCGTGGGTACCGATGGCGTGGACGCCGAGGAGGGCGTGGGTTTCCTGGTGGATGAGGAGTTTGAGCATGCCGACTTCGTCGTTGAGGAGTTGGCCGCGGGCGATTTCTTTGTATTGGGCGATGCCTGATTCGTAGGGGATGTTGTCTTTGGTGAGGGCTTCTTCGGTCCAGCCGACCATGGAGATTTCGGGGATGGAGTAGATACCGAAGGGGATGAGTTCGGCCTGGGAGTCGTGTTTTTCGCCGAACATATCGAGGGCGGCCATTCGGCCTTGTTCCATGCTGGTGGAGGCGAGGGCGGGGAAGCCGATGACGTCGCCGACGGCGGAGATGTGGGGGACGGCGGTGCGGAAGTTGGAATCGACTTTGATTCGCCCGCGGTTGTCGGCGGAGAGGCCGGCGGCCTGGAGGTTGAGCCCGGCGGTTGCACCCTGGCGGCCGATGCAGTAGAGGAGGCAATCGGCGGAGAGGACTTTGCCGGATTCGAGGGTGGCCTGGGCCATGAAGGAGCCGGGCTCGCGGGAGTTGGGGGCGGGGACTTTGGTGATGGAGACGACTTTTTCACCCATGCGGAGGGTGCAGTCCATTTGGCGGAGGTGGTATTGGAGGGCTTCGCAGACTTCGGCGTCGATGAAATCGAGGAGGCGGTTGCGGGTTTCGACGAGGGTGACGCGGACGCCGAGGGCGGCGAGCATGGAGGCGTATTCGGTGCCGATGACGCCGCCGCCGACGACGATCATGGTGCGGGGGAGTTTTTTGAGGGTGAGCATCTCATCGGAGGTGATGATGGTGGCGCCGTCGAAGGGGATGTTGTCGGGTTTGGCGGGGGTTGTGCCTGTGGCGATGAGGATGTGGTCGGCGTGGACTTGTTCGACGCCGCGGGTGCCGTCGACTTTGACGGTGTTGGGATCGAGGAAGGAGCCGTGGCCTTTGAGGATTTCGATCTGGTTGGAGATGAGTTGTTGGCGGGTGAGGTCGACCTCGGCGCGGACGACGCGCTGGGTGGAGGCGGTGAGGCGTTCGAGTTTGTTTTCGCGGGAGAGGTATTGGTCCTGGGCGAAGGCGATGATGTGCTGCATCTGGTTGACGGCGAGGACGGCTTCGCGGAGGGCTTTGCTGGGGATGGTGCCGGTGTTGATGGCGACGCCGCCGACGAAGTCCATTTTTTCGCAGATGACGACGTCTTTACCGAGTTTGGCGGCCTGGATGGCGGCTTTTTGGCCGCCGGGGCCTGAACCGATGACGCAGAGATCGCAGTGACGCATGGGGCGGTGCTCCGGGGGACGAACGAAGTGACGGAGAGGGTATCGGACGAAGGGGGTTGTGGGGTGAATGGAAGGGGCGGGATGTGGATGGATTGATGCACCGGAATGG
>JACVCS010000068.1:0-11507 GCA_016741915.1 Phycisphaerales bacterium
GGGTGGGGGTGGGGGGGTGGGGGAGCAGAGGCCGTCCGCCGAAACGAACCCTGGCACAGAAAAGCCCCTCCAACGCCCGCCGCCGAGAGGGCAATCACTCCGACCCAGCCGAATCTCGATTCAACCACCAACAACCAACCCGCGATTCCGCGATAAAATCGCCGGTCATCGTCGCCTCGTCAACCGAACGACCAGTCGGCTTACGAACATAATGCAAACAAACAGGTGCAAAAACGGTGCAAAGTCCGTGTGAAACTGCTTCTGCGACAAAAAATCAAAAAACTCAGGGCCGCCTTTCTTGACCCTCTTCGTCTGGGCGTTATAGTCATGGCCCCACCGCGACCGGCAACGAGTCGCAACGGGACACGCCCCAAAGCGTGCCAACTCTTTGAAAAGTGAACAGTTGGAGGATCCGCGAGAATGTGCGGCCATGGCGGTGTCTCACGACACAACCCAAGTGACCCTTGGTGCCATGGCTGAATCCAAGTTGGTCGGGTTTCACACCCGATCGCTCGATATTCTCGTGAGATCAAGAGCAACCCTTAAATAAGATTGTTTTTGACAGTAGTATCGAGCCTTACCCACCCCCGTTAGCCCGGGTGGTGGGGCCGGAGTGTCCAAGTCGAAAGACAAGGGCGCAACGGTGACCGGCCAGCGAGACATCGCTGGTTTAAACTAGGTCAAATCATTCACGTTTGAAGCAAAGCGTCGGAGCAATCCGACGTGCAACGGAAAACAAGTGAAGAGTTTGATTCTGGCTCAGATTGAACGCTGTCGGCGTGGTTAAAGCATGCAAGTCGAACGGACCCGCAAGGGTCAGTGGCGGAAGGGTGAGTAATACGATCGAACGTACCCCGAGGTGGGGGATAGGCATGGGAAACTGTGCGTAATACCCCATGATCTCTTCGGAGCAAAGATTTATCGCCTTGGGATCGGCGATCGTCCTATCAGGTAGTTGGCGGGGTAATGGCCCACCAAGCCTAAGACGGGTAGCAGGTGTGAGAGCACGGCCTGCCACATCGAAACTGAGACACTGTTCGGACTCCTACGGGAGGCTGCAGCGACGAATCTTCCGCAATGGGCGAAAGCCTGACGGAGCGACGCCGAGTGTGGGATGAAGCGGCTTTGCCGTGTAAACCACTGTTAGGGGATAGAAACAATGATCATCTCCAGAGAAAGGGGCGACTAACTCTGTGCCAGCAGTCGCGGTAAGACAGAGGCCCCGAGCGTTAATCGGAATTACTGGGCTTAAAGGGTGCGTAGGCGGATCTGTAAGTGTCGTGTGAAAGCCCACTGCTCAACAGTGGAACAGCACGGCAAACTGCAGACCTTGAGGAATCTAGAGGCCGGTAGAACGATTGGTGGAGCGGTGGAATGCGTAGAGATCAATCGGAATGCCAAAGGTGAAGACAGCCGGCTGGGGATTTCCTGACGCTGAGGCACGAAAGCGTGGGGAGCAAACAGGATTAGATACCCTGGTAGTCCACGCCCTAAACGATGTGTGCTGGATTACGGCGGCTCTGACGCCGTCGGGATCGCAGAGAAATTGTTAAGCACACCGCCTGGGGAGTACGGTCGCAAGGCTAAAACTCAAAGAAATTGACGGGGGCTCACACAAGCGGTGGAGCATGTGGCTCAATTCGAAGCAACGCGCAGAACCTTACCTGGGTTTGACATGGTCGGATTAGTCGGTGGAAACATCGATGAGGCCCGCAAGGGTACAACGATCACAGGTGCTGCATGGCTGTCGTCAGCTCGTGCTGTGAAGCGTCGGGTTAAGTCCCTTAACGAGCGCAACCCTTGTCGCTAGTTACTAACGAGTCAAGTCGAGGACTCTAGCGAGACTGCCGGTGTCAAACCGGAGGAAGGCGGGGATGACGTCAAGTCCTCATGGCCCTTACACCCAGGGTTGCACACGTGCTACAATGGTGCATACAAAGCGACGCGAGGCCGCGAGGCGGAGCAAATCGCAAAAAATGCACCCCAGTTCGGATTGCAGGCTGCAACCCGCCTGCATGAAGCCGGAATCGCTAGTAATCGCGGATCAGCTACGCCGCGGTGAATGTGTTCCTGAGCCTTGTACACACCGCCCGTCAACTCATGGAAGCCGGTAGTGCCCGAAGCTGCTGAATCTCATCAGCAACCACGGCAAGATCGGTGACTGGGAGTAAGTCGTAACAAGGTAGCCGTAGGAGAACCTGCGGCTGGATCACCTCCTTTCTAAGGGATTCCTTAGACTGGCCTCGTCTTCCCCTCACCGGGAAGAATCGCGGGGAGACCCGCAGCCAGATCGTCAGCACATTGTCGTCCGTGAATCGCAAGAAACGCGGACAGGTCGGGCGCAAGCCCGACTCAACGGATTCTCCAACTGTTTCACGATATACCGCTCGGTAACGAGCCGAATCACCCGCCCAAAAGGCGGGTGTTTTCGTTTTTGCCCCGCATCACTCCTCGCCCCGATCTCCCCACACCCCCTTCACCATCCGTCCCCATCCCTGCACGCATCGACGCAACGCCGACACCGCAACAACGCCCGGCCCACGCCAGGCGGTCACCAACCACAAACCACGTTCACACCACACCCGCGCCCCTCAGTAAGCAACTCGCACGCGCGCAACCACCCAGCCCCGCCCAACCCCAAATCATCCTCACGCACCCGCGGCCATCAACTCACGCCCGTACTCAACCAACCCCCACCCACCACCTCACGCCACCGGCCCCCGCGGCGTCGTCAGATCCACCGGCACACCCTCATCCCCGGGCAAACCCACCCCGACAGGCCGCTGATAACACCCGCGCCCAGCGCAGCACGCACCAGGCTCAACCGCCCGGTCATCAGGCCCAAGCCCGTCCCCCGTTTTCCCGCACAAAAACACCCGCGTCGTCGAGTCCGTATCCACCAGCCCTGGCCGCGCCTGCCGCTCATCCACGTACATGAGCTTGTGCCGCAGCGCCGCACACACCGGCTTCAACCGCACCTCCCGCATCGGCGCATGCTCCCCCCGGTCCGACGGCGGCGGATACGAATCACGATCCGGGTCAAAGCTCGTCACATGCACGTTCATTCAGCGGCCCTCCTCGCCAGCAATCGCCACCCCCGCCGCCTTCATCACCGCACGCTTCACCGCCACGCTCAACAACCCCACCTTGTACCCATTGTCCCGCATCGGCTTCGCCCCCTTCCCCGCGAGCGCACACGCCTCCGTCAGCGCCCGCTCATCCTTCGGATCAACGCCCTTCAACGCCGCAGCAACCGCCGGCAGCGCCCAAGGCACCGGCGCCACCGCACCCGCAACCACCTCCGCCTTGCCGATCCGCTCCCCCGCCATCTCGATCGCCACGCACGCAAAGACCAAGGGCCAATCGAACGACTGCTTCTCCTTGATCGCGTAAAACCCGCTCACCGGCCGAGCCTTCATCGTGATGTGCGTGATCAGCTCCCCCGCCTCCAGCGTGTGCTCGCTCGTCACGCCCTTCTCCGGCCCATGAAACAGCTTGCCGATCGGGATCTCCTTCCGATCCGCATTCCCAACCGTGTGCACCACCGCGTCGCACACCATCAGCGCCGGCGCCAGGTTCGACGGGTGCACAATGTGGCAGGGCCCAGGCGAAGAACCAGTCGAGAAGATCGCGTGATACGCGTTCTCACCCTCCACCGCAAAGCACGTCGACCCGCCCTTCTTCAAACAGTTGAACTGACTATTGCGGTAATACCAACACCGCGGCCTCTGCAACAGGTTCCCCGCCACCGTCGCCACATTCCGCACCGCGGGCGTCGCCGCTGAGCCCGCCGTCATCGCCACCACCGGCGCAAACTTCCGCAGCACCGCCGAGTTCGCCGCCTGCGCCAGCGTCATCGCCGCCGGAAACCGGATCACCTCGCCCTTCATCTCCACCGCGTCCGGCCCATTGCCCGCCAGATCCCCCTCGCCCCGCACACCCCGCACATCAATCAGCGCGTCCGGCGCAATCAGCCCCTCCTTCATGTGATCAACCAGATCCAGCCCGCCGCCCTTGAATACAGGCAGCGAAAACTTCGCATCCTTCAGCGACGAAAGCGCCTCCGCCTGGTTTCGCGCACGAACGTACGTAAAGCTGTTCAACGGGCACCTCCGTCTTCGTTCTTCTTCCCGCCCACACCCGCCAGTGCCGCCAGCACCTTCGCCGGCGTGATCGGTAGCGACCGCACCGGCGCCCCGATCGCATTCAACACCGCGCACGCCACCGCACCCGCCGTCGGTATCACCGGCGGCTCTCCCAGCGAGCACACCTTCGTTTGACCCTTCGACCACAACACCGGCGTGATGTGCGGCATGTCCTTGGGCCCCAAAATCTTGTACGACTCGAGATTCGCATTCACCATCGCCCCCGTCACCCGATCCAGCACCCGCTGCTCAAACAACGCGTACGACAACCCCTGAATCACCCCGCCGATGATCTGCGATTCCGCCGTCTTCCGCGCCAGCACCCGCCCGCACGACTGCAGCGCCACCACGTTGTGCAGATGAATCACCCCCGTCTCCGTGTCCACCGAAAGCTCCACAAACTGCACCCCGTCCGAGTGCCCCTTCCCCGACGTATCCACCTTCGCCGCATCACTCCGCCCAGTAATCGAATCCCCCGTGATCCGCTGGCACGCGTCCTTGAAGCTCATCACCCGCTGCCCGCCGCGAAGAACCTCACCCTTCACGATCTCCAGCGCCGAAGCCTCGACATTCAACTCCTTCGCGATGATCGTCAGCAGCTTGTTCTTCGCATCCAGCGCCGCCGCCCGCATGGGCGGCGCGGTGTTCGGCGCCGTCACCGACCCGCCCGACCCCGGACCCACCGGCAGCTTCGACGACCCAATACTGCACCGCACCTCGTCCGGGTTGATCCCAACCGCCTCCGCCGCCACCACACCCATGATCGTCCGCTGACCCGTGCCGATGTCCTGCGTCCCCGTCCGCGCCTCCACCGACCCGTCGCGGTAAATCACCACCTCACCCTCGGCCCGCGCGGGGAACAGACCCCACGAGCACAGCCCCACACCCATCCCGCGACGGATCGTCCCCGTCTGCGTCCCCGTCGGAATCCGATTCGCCCACCCGATGAGCTTCGCGCCCGCCTTCATCATCTCCTTGTGATTCCCGCTCCGCGCCAGCCTCATCCGCAGTTCCAGCGGGTCCACATTGCACGCCAACGCCACCTCGTCGAGCATCAACTCTTCAGCAAACGCCCCCTGCGGCTTCCCCGGCGCCCGCATCGCCCGCGGCCCCCCCGCATTGAACGACACATCCGTGTGCGCCCGCCGAAGATCCCCAAAGTTGTACCGCCCCGAGGGCACATCACACCCGCCGCCGCCACGCGCAACCCCCACGCCGCCGAAGGTCAGAATCTGTCCCCCCGTGATCGTCCCATCATTCTCAAACGCCAGTTCCGCGAACGTCATCGACGACGGGCGATTCCCCGTGTCCAGGTGCTCTTCCTCGCGATTGACGAACAGATATACAGGCTTCCCGCGAGCCGCCGAAATCCGCGCCGCGTTGAGCCCTTCTTTGCCGGGCCCGCCGAGCTTCGAGCCGAACCCGCCGCCGACATACTCGCACACGATCTCAAAGTCCGAACCCTTGAGCTTCAGCGCTTCATCAAGACCATCGCGGAACGCGAACGTCCCCTGCGTCGAGGCGTACACCGTCGCCGAGTCCCCGCGATGATCCACCACGCACCCGTGCGTCTCGAGCGACGAGTGCGTCTGCACCGGCGTTGAATAGACCGCCGACAGCTTCTTCGCCGCCGCGTCCAGCACCTTCTTCGCATCCTCGTTGATCGCCGGCGGTTCCTTAACCGTGTCCTCGATCCGCGTCTTGACCTCGCGCCGCTTCCATTCCAGCTTCAGCGCGTTCATCGCCCGCTTCAGCGCAACCACCGAGTCCGCCAGCACGTACCCAACATCCCGCCCGTGATACGTCCCCTCGCGCCGCGAGATCTTGATCTCCACCACACCCGCGAGCTTCCCAACCTCCGCGGCGTTATCGCTCAGAAGCTCCGCACTCCCCCAAGGGCAGCGGATCAGCGCCGCGAACAGCGACCCGGGCAGATACCGATCCCGCCCATACTTCGCCGCCCCCGTGACTTTCGCCAGCGCATCAACGCGATCAAGATGATCCGCCGCACTGGCGCCAAGGTTCATCGGGCGATTCATCGTCGGCGTCGTCGTCGCCATAGCAAAGCTCCGGAAAACGGAAAGAGGCACTGGGCACTGGGCACTAGGCACGAGCAAAACCAACCAAACTCAAACCCTCGATCCCTCGATCCCTCGATCCCTCGATCCCTCGATCCCTTAACCACCATCCGCAACAACCGCCTGCCCAGAAGCCTCCAGCACCGCATTAAAAATGTTCGTATACGCCCCGCACCGGCAGATATTCCCCGCCAGCGCACCCTTGATCTCCGCCAGCGTCGGCTTCGGATTCACGTTCAGCAGCGCCCGCGCCGCGATCACAAACCCCGGCGTGCAAAACCCGCACTGCAGCGCATCATGCTTGATAAACGCCGCCTGCACCGCGTCCGGCTTCCCATCCGCACCCACCAGCCCCTCAACCGTCGTCACCGCGCACCCCTGCGCATCCAACGCCAGCATCATGCACGAGCACACCAGCTTCCCGTCCACCAAAACCGAGCACGCCCCGCACGACGCCCGGTCGCACACTTCCTTCGCCCCCGTCAGGTTGCAGTCCACCCGCAACGTCTCCAGCAGCGTCGCCGCCGGATCAATCTTCACTTTCCGCGCCGCGCCGTTGACCGTCAGCGCCACCTCCACCATCCCGGGCCCCATCGTCGCCGCCGCCGAAAGCCCCGCCGTCTTGATAAACGACCTTCTGCTCACGCCCTCGGCCATGGGATCCTCCCGCTTCATTCACGCCGCCGCCCACCGTTGAACAGCAACCGCTCCACAGATTCGATCATCCAAAGCGAACTTCACCACCCGCCCCAGCGAACAACCGATTCCCAAAACTTCCCGCTTCGCCCACACCGCCCCCGTCAGTATACTGACTCTTCACCGAAGCGGTGCATCCCTCCACCGCTCCACACACCGAGATACCGATGCACGCAACCATCGCGCAGGTCCGTACTTCACCCGTCCTCCCCATCGACCGCGCCGGCAAAACCATCCGCTCCGCCATCGCCAAACAACCCCGCTCAGGCCCCGTCGTCCTCTCCTCCCTCGGCCTCCAAGGCGACGACCAGGCCGACAAACGCCACCACGGCGGCGAACACCAGGCCCTCTACCTCTACCCCATCGAACACTACCACGCCTTCCAAGCCGAACTCCGCGCACACCCCATCGACACCCTCACCGACCTCCCGCTCGGCACCGTCGGCGAAAACCTCCTCACCCAAGGCCTCTCCGATACCTCCATCTTCCCGGGCGACATCCTCACCATCCAATCCAACTCCGCCACCAACACCCCGCCCGTCCGCCTCATCATCACCGCCCCACGCATGCCCTGCGCCACCCTCGCCCACGTCACCACACCCGCTTTCGTCAAAGCCTTCCTGAACTCAGGCCGCGTCGGCTTCTACGCCCGCATCCTCACCCTCGGCTCAATCTCCGCGGGCGACCGCATCACCCTCACCCCCGCACACACCCGCGCCCTGAGCATCCGCGACCTCGCCCACACCCGCGCAGGCCTGATTCAGCCCTCGACCGAAACCCTCCGCGCCGCCATCGCCGTCGAGGGCCTCCACCCAGAGTGGAAATCCAAACTCGAATCCATCCTCACCAAGCGAGAACCCACGCCGTGAAGATGGAACTCCCCATCCTCTCTGTACGTCCAAACGCTGATGCCCGATCAGCCCGCTCTCCCCACGCGCACACGCACCCTCACGCTGAGCCACCCCTCCGCCGCGCACCTTCACACATCCGCCACCTCATCGACTCCTTCTCCCGCCCCATCCGCGACCTGCGCATCTCCATCACCGACCGCTGCAACTTCCGCTGCGTCTACTGCATGGAGCCCGACGCACGCTTCCTCCCCCACGCCGAACTCCTCTCCCCAGCCCACTTCGCCCGCCTCGCCAAAATCTGCACATCCCTCGGCATCCGCAAAATCCGCCTCACCGGTGGCGAGCCCACCCTCCGCCCAGACCTCCCCGAAATCATCCGCCTGATCCGCGATCTCGCCAAGCCCGACGAAATCGCCCTCACCACCAACGGCTCCCTCTGCACCGATCAATCCCTGCTCACCTGGAAAGCCGCCGGCCTCTCACGCCTCACCTTCTCCCTCGACGCCGTCGACCAATCCCTCTTCACCTCAACCACCCGCTCCAACTCCTCCGCCGCCGAGGTCATCGCCGCCATCCGCCGCGCCCAATCCGCCGGCTTCTCCACCATCAAACTCAACGCCGTCATCGTCCGCGGCCTCAACGACTCCCAAATCCTCCCCCTCGCACAACTCGCCCTCGATCTCAACATCGCCGTCCGCTACATCGAATACATGCCCCTCGACGAAGCCCACGCCTGGAACCGCGACAAACTCGTCCCCGCACACGAAATCCTCTCCACCATCCAATCCCGTCACCCCCTCACACCCATCCCCTCTCCCGATCCCTCCAGCACCAGCGAAAACTTCCTCTTCTCCAACCCCTCCACCCACGCCCCCTCCGCCTCCGTCGGCGTCATCGCCCCCGTCACCCGCTCATTCTGCAACCGCTGCTCACGCCTCCGCATCACCGCCGAGGGCAAAGTCCGCCCCTGCCTCTTCTCCATCAACGAATGGTCCCTCCGCGACCTCCTCCTCAACCACGCAGAATCCCCAGACTCCGACGCCCTCATCGCCCAACGCCTCATCGACATCTGCTGGTCAAAGCAAGCAGGCCACACCATCAACGCCGACTCCTTCCAGCAACCCGCCCGCCCCATGTCCGCCATCGGCGGCTAACGCCGTTTCCTCCAGCGTCTCCCTGCGTTGGTGGCACGGCTCTCCAGAGCCGTGCATCTTCGGCCTTCAGGTGGCACGGCTCTCCAGAGCCGTGCATCGCGTCGATCACCGATCAGTCTCACCACCAATCAACCAACCACACCCATCCCTCTTCATCCACACACCACGAGCGCCTTTATGCGTCAGCTCTCATTCTTCACCGCCTCCATCTGTCTCCTCCTCACCTTCACAGCCCTCTTTTCCGCTTGCTCGCGCCCCACCGCTTCACAATCCCGCACACTCCGCGTCGCCGTCGCCGCCTCCATCGCCCCCGCCGCCGAGCAGCTCAAAGCCGCTCTCGAATCCTCCACCGATCACCCGGGCCTCACCGTCGAGATCACCGTCGGCTCCTCAGGCACACTCGCCCAGCAGATCATCGCCGGCTCACCCATCGACATCTTCATGGCCGCCGATACCACCTGGCCCAACAAACTCCACGCCCAGAACCTCACCACCTCCCCGCCCATCCCGCTCGGCCAAAACCGCCTCTGCATCCTCCTCCGCGCTGATTCCGCCGCCAAGGCCAACCTCACCCTCCCTGCGCCAAAAACCGCCGAGCGAAACCCACTCGCCAACGCCGACCTCACCCTCCGCATCCTCACCGCACTGTCCAACAACCCCGCCTTCAACCGCATCGCCCTCGCCAAACCCGATCTCGCCCCCACGGGCCTCGCCGCCCGCGAAGCCCTCACCAAGCTCAACCTCTTCAGCACCATCGAATCCAAACTTGTCTACGCCGACAACGCCGACAAAGCCGCCGGCTTCTTCATCACAGGAACCGTCGAAGCCGCCTTCCTCCCCCGCAGCCTCGCCCGCAAAGCCCTCGAAAAAACCCCCGGCTCCATCATGCTGGGCCTCCCCAACGAAATCTCCAAACCAACCGAAATGGCCCTCGTCACCATCAAACGCCCCGACACCAACCCCGCCGCCGCACAAGCCTGGCTCAACCTCATCAACTCACCAAAGGGCCAAAAAATCCTCCAAGACGCCGACCTCGCAGGCAACTAACAAACACAATCACTCAGCACTCATCACTCAGCACTCACGACTCGCCTTTATGGACCTCCAAGCCATCCTCGTCAGCCTGAAGCTCGCCACCTGCACCTGCCTCTTCGTGCTCCCCATCGCCATCGCCCTTTCCCTCTGGCTCACCTTCTCCCGCTCACGCTTCACCATCCTCGCCGAAGCCCTCGTCGCCATGCCCCTCGTCCTCCCGCCCACCGTCGTCGGCTTCTACCTCCTCTACGCCTTCAGCCCACACACCAGCCCCCTCGGCCGCTTCCTCCACCAAACCCTCGGCACATCCCTCCCCTTCACCTTCACCGGCATCCTCGTCGGCTCCATCATCTACAGCCTCCCCCTCGCCGTGCAACCCATCACCGCCTCCTTCCGAAACATCAACCCCGAAATGATCGACGCCGCCACCAACCTCGGCGCCCGCAAACCCCGCGTCCTCACCCGCGTCATCCTCCCCGCCTCCCTCCCAGGTCTCATCGCCGCCCTCGTCCTCACCTTCGCCCACGCCCTGGGCGAGTTCGGCATCGTCCTCATGATCGGCGGCTCCCGCCCCGGCGAAACCCGCACCGCCTCCATCAGCATCTACGACTCCGTCCAATCCACAAACTACGCCTCCGCCGCCGCCACCAGCGCCCTCCTCATCGCCACCGCCGCCACCGCCGTCATCATCACCATCACCCTCCGCCGCCGCTCAAACACCCCCCGTGCCACCGATCGCCGATAGGCGATCGGTGCTCCCGGGTACCGCCATCGCTCCCGGGTACCGCCACGCTCCGCGTGGCGTGCTGGACCAGCCCACGCTCCGCGTGGGCCAAACCACCATCGCTCCCGGGTACCGCCACGCTCCGCGTGGCGTGCCGGACCAGCCCACGCTCCGCGTGGGCCAAACCACCATCGCTCCCGGGTACCGCCACGCTCCGCGTGGCGTGCTGGACCAGCCCACGCTCCGCGTGGGCCAAACCACCATCGCTCCCGGGTACCGCCACGCTCCGCGTGGCGTGCTGGACCAGCCCACGCTCCGCGTGGGCCAAACCACCATCGCGCCCGGGTACCACCACGCTCCGCGTGGCGTGTTGAACCAGCCCACGCTCCGCGTGGGCCAAACCACCATCGCTCCCGGGTATCGCCACGCTCCGCGTGGCGTGCCGGACCAGCCCACGCTCCGCGTGGGCCAAACCACCAACGCTCCCGGGTACCGCCACGCTCCGCGTGGCGTGCCGGACCAGCCCACGCTGCGCATGGGCCAAACCACCATCGCTCCGGCGTACCGCCACGCTCCGCGTGGCGTGCCGGACCAGCCCACGCTCCGCGTGGGCCAAACCACCATCGCGCCCGGGTACCGCCACGCTCCGCGTGGCGTGTTGAACCAGCCCACGCTCCGCGTGGGCCAAACCACCATCGCGACCACCCCCGCGCGCAATCTCCAGCCCATGACCCGCCGACGCGCGCCATTTTCCGTCCATTCCCACAACTCCCCTCCCCCCCGCCCCCCCCCCCCCCGCAACTACCCGCATCCCCCACTTTCAA
>JACVCS010000068.1:11517-18190 GCA_016741915.1 Phycisphaerales bacterium
CCCCGCCCCGCGCGCGCTCGCCCGCGCCGCCGGCGGAGGGGCGCACCACTCCCCCGCGGCCGGGGCGGCCCACCCACCCCAGCACCACGCCCCGTCCCCCGCACCCCGCCCCGCCCCCGCCCCCCCCCCCCGCCCCCCGCCCCCCCCGCCCCCCCCCCCCCCCGCCGCTCCCTCGGCCTGCGAAACTACCCGCATGCCGAACTTTCAACCCGAAAATCCCGACCGCGAGCTGATCAACCGCGCCCTCGCCCTGCTCGTCGAGTCCGATCTGCCGATCCCGCAGATCGCCGCCGAGCTCGAACTCCCGCTGCACGAACTGCTCGCCCTGGTCACCTCCGCCAGCGCGCAGCGCGCCCTGAGCGCCCTTGAAACGCTTGCGGAGATCCGCCGCGCCCACCGCCCCGCCTTCCAGCGCGATCAGGCCCTTCACCGTCTCGCTTCGCTCATGGCCGACGCAGCAACCCCGCCCGAGACCGCCCGCAAGGCCGCCGCGGCCCTTCTCCGCGCCGCCGACTCACACCCCCAGCAAGCTCCGCCCAAACTCCACCGCCATCCCCGGCCGCGTCAGCGCAAACCGCATCAAATCCAACGCCCCGACCTGCCCGCGCAGACCCTTCGCCACCGACTCGGGCGACAAGCCCTGCATCACCCGCGTCACCCGGTCCCACTCATCGTCCGTAAACCGCGCGATGCGGACATTCATCCGCCACGTCAGATCGAACGCCCGCCCGTGCGTCGCGTGCCACCAGCGTTCGTACCCGCGCAGTCGCTTGGTCGCCTCAACGCTCGCATCCTCGCTTCGATCATCACGCACCAGCAGCGCCGCCGCCGCGCACGCCTTTCCCGCCTCGCGCCCCGCCTCGATGCAGTACCGGATCCCCTCACCGATCAGCGGCAAGGCCTGCATCGCCGTATCCCCCACGCACACCACAGGCCCGAAGACGCACCGCTCGTTGGGCCTCTCGCTGGGCAGCACGCCAACATGCCGCTCGATGACCTTGCCGCAGCGGATCCCCAGCCGCTCCAACCACCCGCTGACCATGAGTTCGTCCAGCAGGGGTCCGGGCCTGACCTTCACATCGGGCTGCAAAACCCCAACCCCCACCCGCACCGTCCCCGACTTCGTGGGCAACGCCCAGCCGTACCCCGCCGGGCAGTACTTCGACCCAACCAGCAGCAGGCACAGCCGCTGGTCCTCCGAGAGATTCTCAACCTCGAACTCCGCGCCAACGCCGTAGCGCACCGCCCGCTTCTGCAACCCCAGCGGCACACTCACCGCCCGCGCCGAGCCCGAAGCATCGACAATCAGCCGCGACCGCACACGCAGAACCTCATCGCCCTCCACCGCGCGGACATCGCTGACGAACCCGCCCTCGGGCCACGCGTCAAAGCCGAGCTGCTCAACATCAAACCCGCCGACCGCTTCGCAGCCAACAAACCGCATCCCCGCCAGGACCGTCGCGCCGCTCTGCCGCGCCAGCTCCGCCAGATACTCGTACGTCTCGGTGACATCGAGCGAAACCGCCGGGTCCTCGGGCCTCAGCACCGTATGGGCAACCTCGTTGGGCGAAGCGAACCGAGCCCCGGTGAGCGTGTGCCAGAGATGATCAGGAATACCGAGCTGCTTGAGATGAAAAGCCCACGACCCGCCGCTGGTGCGAACCGGAAAACCAAACCGCCGATCGCGATGCACCAGGATAACCCGCCCGCGCGAACCGAGCGCCCGAGCGGCCCCGTACGCCGCACTCAGCCCGGCCGGACCACCACCAACAACCAGAATGTCGCAATCAATCTCACGCACGCCGCGCGCAGTGTACCGCGGACGCGCGCGTCACGACTTGTGCTGGCTGCCGATGCCGAAGGCGACGGAAACGCCAACCGCAACCCACACAAAGTCGAGCACCGAGAACTGGTACGCCACCGAGAAGTACTTGGAGTTCTCGGAGAACGTATCCGCGACTCGGCGTTTCTCCTGCACGACCTCGGCGGGGGTCAACTCCGCGAAGGCCGCGTCCGCGATGGCCTTCGCGTCGCCCGGCAGGTCGGCGTAGTACTTGTAGAACTTGAACTCGGGCCCGCTGCGCCGTCCGCGACGCGTGGGGGCCCTGGGTGTCTCCGCCGCGGCGAGGGCCGCCGCGTTGGCGTACATCATGCCGTCGAAGAGCTTGTAGTCCTCATCGGACATGTTGGGATCGGTCAGGCGAGTCATGGTGTTGCCGAAGGTCTCGTACACGCACCACTGCCGGGCGCCGATGACGCCGATGATGGTGAAGAGGGCGGCGATGAAACCCGTCGCGGCCCCGGCCTTGTCGCGCGCGACGATCGCCGCGCCGACCCCGGCGAGGAAGCCCACGCCCACGGCACTGATCAGGAAGATGTTGCCCGTGCCGACGTAGATCGCGTAGATGCCCAGCGCACCGAGGAACGCGCCCGCGCCGGCGCCGAGGACCCACAGCAGCGGGTTGGACTTGATGGCGGCGTCGTCAACTTTGCTGAAGTCGGCACCGGGGCCGGCGACTTTGGTTTTGGACTTCTTGCCGGTTTTGATGTTCGTGCCGCAGGTCAGGCAGAGGGTCGCGTCTTTGGCGGCGGGGGAGCCGCAGCCCGGGCAGGTGACCCAGTTGGCGGCGACGGACTGTCCCACGGAGGGATCGGAGCGGAAGGAGGAGAGGTCGATCCCGTCATCGTCGGGGTTGTCAAACCCCGAGCCGGCGGACTTGCCCGCGGGGACCGGGGCGGCGACGGCCGCCGACTTGGGCACGGCGGCGGACTTCACCACGACCTTCGGCGCGGCGGCGGCGGGAGTGCTTGTGGTTTGGGCCTTGACGGAGCCGTCGGCGTTGAGCAGGCCCAGTTTGGTCAGGCAGTCCTTGCAGGCGTACTGACCCTGGGCGTCGCGGACGCGCGGGCGCGTCGAGCAGTCTTGCTTGCAGTGGACACAGGTCTTGGGCGTACCGGCGGCGGCGGGCATGTGGTGGGCTCCACGAGGGGTGAAGTGTCAACCTGCGGAGTGTAACACAAACCGGGTGGAAGATGTATGAAATGTGTACGGTTCGGGTTTTCTTTGCTGAGTTTGTGGGAAGGCTTGACGAACTGGGGGGACTGGAAAAGCTCGGCGAAATGCGCGCCTTTCGGATTCGTCAAACTGGGCAATGACTGGTCGCTGCGAGATCGGGTGATCGCAACATCAGATCGGCGGTTGCTGCGTACCACCTGCGGAGGGGGTGGGGGGTGTGTGGTCGTCCATGCGCCAGGTGGCGCGGACGGCGGCGAGGAGTTTCTCGGCGGTTTGCGCGTCGATGTTGCGGCGTTGCATGGCGTAGCGGGCGAGGGCGAGGCCGGTTTCGCCTTCTTCGAAGACAACATAGGTTGCGCCGGCGTCGCGGAGGGCTTCGCCCTCGGCGAGGTAGCGTGCGCGGACGATAACTTCGATGGTGGGGTTGATCTCTCGGGCGGTGACGACGAGTGAGGCGAGGCCTTCGACGCTGGGGTGGGTGATGATGAGGTGGCTGGCCTTGCGGAGGTTGGCTTCTTCGAGGATGGCGTGCTGGGTGGCGTCGCCGAAGAGGGCGAGGCGGTTGGCGCTGGTGAGCGATTGGACGGTGTCGACGTTCATGTCAATCACGAGGGTTTCGAAGTTGGCGTCGCGGAGCATGGCGTCGACGAGGCGGCCGACGGGGCCGTAGCCGGCGATGACGGCGTAGGGCTTGGTTGAGTCGGCGCTGGCGGCGAGTTTTTCGTGGGTGGTTGCGTTGAAGGCGGCGGCGCGGCGGGCGTGGCGTGCGCTGAGGAGGTTGTAGAGCTTGGGGAGTTTGCGGAGCGCGTTCTCGAAGCGGTCGATGGAGCGGAAGAGGAGCGGGTTGATGGTGATGGAAACGATGGCGGCGGCGACGAGGATTTGCATCGCGGCTTCGGGCATGAGGTTGTGTTGGACGGCGGCTTGGCCCACGATGAAGGAGAACTCGCCGATCTGGGCGAGGCCGAGGGCGACGGTGAGGGCGGTGCGGACGGGGTAGCCGCAGATGGCGACGATGGCGAGGGCGGCGAGAGGTTTGACGATGAGGACGACGGCGAGGGCGGCGACGAGGAGGAGGGGTTGTTCGATGAGGAAGCGGGGGTTGAGGAGCATGCCGATGGAGACGAAGAAGATGACGGCGAAGGCGTGGCGCATGGGGAGGGCGTCGGCGGCGGCCTGGTGGCTGAGTTTGGATTGGGCGACGACCATGCCGGCGAGGAAGGCGCCGAGGGCGACGGAGGTGCCGAAGAGTGCGGCGCTGCCGACGGCGATGGCGACGGAGAGGACAAGGACGGTGAGGGTGAAGAGCTCGGAGGAGCGGAGTTTGGCGATGGCGTTGAGGATCTTCGGGATGACGCGCGAGCCGATGACGAAGACGACGAGGACCATGAGGGCGAGCTTGCCCAGGGCGAGGAGGACGGCGAGGGCTGGGTGGAGGGAGGAGGCTGGTGCGGTTGATGTGGTTGCGGCGGCGGTGGTGAGGGCGGCGGAGGTTGAGGCGGGATCTGGGGGAGGGGTGAAGGCGAAGAGTGGGATGAGGACGAGGAGGATGACGGTGAGGATGTCTTCGACGATGAGCCAACCGACGGCGACGTGGCCGTGGGAGGTGTTGAGCATTCCTTGGTCGAGGAGGACGCGGAGGAGGACGACGGTGCTGGCGACGGCCATGGCGATGCCGAGGGTGAGGCCTGCGGAGAGGTCGAAGCCGAGGAGTGAGAAGATGATGGCGGAGGCGAGGGTGGCGAGGAGGGATTGGCCGAGGGCGCCGGGGATGGCGACGTCTTTGACGGCGAGGAGGTCTTTGAGGTGGAAGTGGAGGCCGACGCCGAACATGAGGAGGATGACGCCGACTTCGGCGAGTTGGGAGGCGAGGGTGACGTCGCCTGTGTAGCCGGGGGTGTATGGGCCGATGACGACGCCGGCGAGGAGGTAGCCGACGATGGGGGAGAGTTTGAGTTTCTGGGTGATGAGGCCGAGGACCCAGGCGACGGCGAAGGCGGCGGCGATGGTGGTGAGGAGGGGGAGGTCGTGGACGCTCGCGCCGGCGAGGGTGGTGGTGATGGTTTGGTGCATGGCGAAAGATGGTAGAGGATGTTGGCGTGGTGAAGTGGCTGAGTGGCTGGGGTAGAAGTGGCTCAGTGGCTCAGTGGCTCAGTGGCGAAGTGGCTGGGCGGTTTTCAGGAGTGTGCGCGATGGATCAGCGGCGGATTGATCAGATTGCCCTTGAGGCGGCGGTTGAGCAGGCGGAGAAGTCAATGCTTGAGGGTGGGATACCCATCGGCTCGGCGCTGGTGGATCGGGATGGGAAGGTGGTTGGGCGCGGGCACAACCTGCGCGTGCAGAAGGGTGACCCGACGGCGCACGGGGAGATGACGGCGATTCGCAACTGCGGGCGGCGGCGGGATTGGCACACGCTGACGCTGGCGAGCACGCTGAGCCCGTGCGCGATGTGCACGGGGACGGTGGTGCTGCATCGGGTGCCACGGGTGATCATCGCGGAGAACACGACGTTTCAGGGGCGGGAGGATTGGTTGAAGGCGGAGGGGGTTGAGGTTGTGCTGGTGAACGATGAGCGGTGTGTGCGGATGATGCGGGAGTTTATTGCGGCGAAAGCGGATCTTTGGAATGAGGATATTGGGCGGTGAAAATCGCAAATAGCAAATTTGCAAATAGCAAATAAGAAATGGAGTGGAGATGGTGTGGGGTTCTCGCAAGGTGCGGCACCAATTGTTGCGAGTTTCTTCTTTTTGCTTTGCTCCCCACGCGGAGCGTGGGGAACGGAAATCCCCCCACGCGGAGCGTGGGGGTACCCAAGACGAAAGGCACCGACGACTGAAGTCGTCGGCTCTGAGTTGTTGGTTTTAGGGTGGTTGTGATTTGATCAGTCTTTGAGGCTGAAGGGGGTGAAGTTGGTGTTGGTGTCGTAGAAGTCTTCGTTTTCGGCGCGTTTGAGGAAGTTGACGACGAGGTAGGTGATGGGGGTGAAGAGGACTTCGATGGCGATTTTGAAGAGCCAGTTGAAGATGATGGCGGCGAAGAGGGTTTCGGTTTTCCAGATGCCGTAGAAGGCGATGGGGTAGAAGAGGATGCAGTCGACGCCTTGGCCGGCGATGGTGGAGCCGATGGTTCGGGTCCAGAGGTATTTGCCTTTGGTGATGAGTTTGAGTTTGGCCATGACGTAGGAGTTGACGAAGTCACCGACCCAGAAGGCGAGCATGGAGCCGAGGACGATGCGGTAGGTGGTGCCGAAGACGGTTTCGATGGCGGGCTGGATTTGTTTGTTGTAGGGTTCGTTTGGGTTGAGGGGGAGGCGGATGATGACGTAGGACATGATGGTGGCGAAGAGGATGGCGGCGAAGCCGGCCCAGATGACTTTTCGGGCGCGGGCGTAGCCGTAGACCTCGGTGAGGACGTCGCCGAAGATGTAGGAGATGGGGAAGAAGATGTTTCCGGCGCCGAAGATGAGGACGGAGGTGAGGAAGAAGCCTTTTTCGGGTTCGAAGGTGGGGACGATGTTGGCGTGGAGGTTGATGGCGCAGGATTTTCCTGGGCCGATGAGGTTTGAGCAGAGCAGGACGGTGACAAAGCCAGCGAGGCAGAGGTCGTAGTACTTGTAGTGTCGGGAGCGGTGGGCGTCGGTGTTGGGGAGGGGAGGGA
>JACVCS010000157.1 GCA_016741915.1 Phycisphaerales bacterium
GGCGGGGAGGCCTAGGCCGTTGGTTTGATGGCGGAAGACGACAACGGCGGCGAGGGAGCTTGGCAGCGGTCCGGCGGGGTTGTCGGGGGAGAAGGTGGAGGAGGTGGAGGAATGTGGGGCGGATTGTGCGACGACAGGATCGCGGAAGAGTTTCTCGCCCGTGCGGAGGGCGCTGGCGGCGTTGTCGAGCGTGCGGCGCATGACGTCGGCGCAGTCGATGAGGCGCTGGAGGTTGGCGATGTCGCGCTCGATCTGGCGGCGTTGACGCTGCAACGGGGTGAGGTCGGTTTCGGTGCTGATGGCGCGGTCGGCGCGGGTGCGGTTGAAAGCGCCGGTCTGGTTGAGGCGCTGGACCATCGAGTAGGCGGGCTCGATGACCTTGACGGACTGGGCGAGCTGCTGGGCTTTCTCGATCAGGCGGTTGACGGTGGCCTGGTCCTCGTGCTGGTCGAGCATCTGCTGGAGGAGTTTGAGGCCCTGGCGCGAGATGTCGCCCACGCGGGCGGAGTCGTGCGAAAGGGTGTGCAGGCGGCGGAGGAGTTTGTCGGCGCGGGCGGGGTCGCGCGGCGGCTGGGTGGTTGGCGTGTTGAAGAGGGCGGGGAGGGGTTTGCTGCCGGCGTAAGTGGAGAGGGCGCTCAAGAGGGGGAGGTTGATGGTGTGGAGTTTGCTGACGCCGCCTTCGGTCGCGTCGATGGTGGTGAGGCCTTTGTCGCTGTCGAGTTTGAAATCGCGGTTGAACTGAACGAGGTAGGCCTCCATCTGTTCGTCGGTGTAGATGGGGCGGTTCAGGGTGTCGGTGCGGGAGCGGAGGTTGCCGCGGTGGCGCATGATGCGTTGCCACTCGAAGTTTTCGAGGGTGTTGAACTCGTTGAGTTCGGCGGCCCAGACGTTGTGGATGGCGGCGTTGGGTGCGTAGTACTGCCCGTCGGTGAAGCCGAGGTCTTGTCCGATGAGGATGGCGGGGTCGCAGCCGAGGTGGCGGGCGAGGTAGTAAGCCAGGTGTGCGACGGTGGCGCCGGGGCGGATGGTGCCCATGGGGCGGGCGAGCTGATCGCCCAGGAGTTGGTCCAGCCAGTCGTCGCGGACGCAGCGGACGAGGCCCGGGAAGGAACTCGGTGCGGCGGGGTTGACCTTGGGCTCGATGACCAGGGTGATGCCCTTGAGCATCTCGGGGGTCAGGCCCTCGTAGAAGCGGCGCGAGATCTCGTGATAGTCGAGCGCGACGACGAAGTGCGGGCGGATGCCCTTTTCGAGCAAGGGTTTCAGGACCGTCTGCGCGGCGATGATCACCACGCGCTCGCGGATCGAGGGGTCTTTCAAGAGGTCGATGTTGCGGCGGAGCGATGGTCCGGCGCTGACGACGATGGCGGCGTGGCCCTTGGCGGCGAAGTGCAGGTCGTCGATCCCCGCGCCCAGGGCGTAGTGGTCGAGGTTCTGCGTGAGGTTGCGGATGGTCGCTTGGGTTTGCACCATCGTGGTGGCGATGGTGGTCTGGACGGTGCGCATCAGGCGCGTGAAGGTGTTCAGGAAGGTGGAGGCCTTCTCGCCCATGCGGGTGAGGCTGGGCGGGTGGTCGAGGGTGGTCACGCCCATGGCCAGGAGGGACTCGATGGGGTTCATCGCGGCGGAGATGTCGGCCTCGTCGGCGCTGGTCAGCAGCAGGAGGTTGGTGGAGCTGAAGCACGCGGTGAGGTCGATGCGGGAGAGGACGCAGCGGAGGAGGGCGGCGTCGGGCTCGAAGACGAAGATGACGCCGTTGCGTTGCATGCGGCGGGCGAGGGCGGCGATGTGATGACCGAGACCGAAGCCGCGGACGACGATCACGGCGTTCTTGGTGATGTCGACGTTCTCAGTGAGTTTGGTCGCTTCGGTGAGGGGGCGCTTCTTGCTGGCGAGGGCGCGGTGCACGAGGCCGGCGGTGGTGAACTCGCTGATGGTGGCGCTGGGGGCGTTGTCTTCGGGGGTGAGGATGAACTCGATGTCGGTGCGTTCAGCGGCGGCGCGGATGGCGTTGGCGGCGGCGGGTGAGGTCTTGGCCAGCGCGTCGAGGTTGGCGGTGAGGATTTCTTCGCGCGCGGGGAGGGGGCTGGGCTGATGGACGGCGGGACGGCCCGGGCCGAGGTCGATCGGCGGCAGCACGAGCGAGGCGAGATTCAGATCGGAAAAGCTGTTCACAGGCTGGGCCTTTGTGGAGGTTGGGGCTGACGGGCGGCGCGAGCAGCGGAACGCCGGAGAGCACGGCTCTGGAGAGCCGTGCCACCGGAAGCAAGGACCGAGAACACCATCGGCGTTCGCGGGTGGGGGGGTTGAGTGCGGCGGGGGTGGTTGGGACAAATGCCGGGTGTGTGGATGAATGGAAGCATCCGGCGGGTGGCCCGGGGGCGTATAC
>JACVCS010000069.1 GCA_016741915.1 Phycisphaerales bacterium
GTTATTGTGGGATGCGTGTTGTTGGGTTGGTCGTTGCGTGCTGGCGGGTGCTGGTGGAGTTGGGGCGGGGGTTTCAGGGGTTGGTGTTGAGGCCGCGGGTGGGGGGTGTTCGGCTGACGTCGGCGGAGCGGATGTTCAGCGGCGTTCGGCGTGGTGTCGTGCGGGCGCTCGTGGTGAGTGTGGTGGCGTGGGTGGTGGGCGTGCCGGTGATTGCGTATCAGACGGGGGTGGTGAGTCCGCTGGGGGTGCTTGCGGGGCTGGTGGGGCTGCCGATGATCTCGGTGACGCTGGTGGCGGGGTATGCGGCGCTGGCGTTGGGGTTGGTTGGTGAGATGGTGGGGGCGGGTGGTGTGGGTGTGTGGGCGTGGGGCGTGGTGGATGGGTTGGGCGTGGTGAGTTTGAGGTTGACGGCGTGGATCGAATCGCTGGGCGGGTCGCACGCGGGGTGGTGGGTGCCGGGGGTGAGTGCGGCGTGGGCGGCGGTGACGACGGTGTTGCTCGTGGTGGCGCTTGGGTTCCCGGTGTTGCGGTCGGTGTGGCTGACGAGAGCGATGAGGACGGGGCTGGTGGTGTGTGCGGCGTGGGGTGCGATCGGCATGATGCTGGCGGCGCGGAGCGCGGGGCTTGATGACGATGTGGTGGCGCGGGTGGATCGGTTGGAGGTTGGCAAGGGCCGATGTGCGATGGTGCGGGGTCAGCGGGCGATGGTGATCATCGACGCGGGGAGCACGTCGTCAAAGCGGAGCGTGGGTTTGGGGCGGTTGGTCAGCGACGCTTCGCGGGCGCTGGGTGTTTGGCGATGCTCGGCGTTGGTGCTGACGCGCGCGTCGGCGGATCGCGCGGGCGGGGCGCTGGGGGTTGTGGATCGCCTCGGCGTGCGCGAGGTGATCATCGGCGAAGCCTTCGCACGCGTGGCAGAGCAGCGCCCGGGCTCATCGGCGGCGGAGTTGCTGAGGCAGCTTGAGGAGCGCGGTGTCAGCGTCCGCGTGGCCCGCGCGGGTGATCGGCTTGAGCTTGATGAGGGGCTGGCGTTGGTCTTTGAGGATGGTGAGGAAGATGGCCGACGGAGTGATGAGCTGGGCGTGCGGCTTGAGTCGCGGGGCGCACGGGTGGAGGCGATCGAGCGGGTGCTGGCGGAGAGCGGTGCGCGGGTGCGGTCGGCGCAAGCGATCGAACTGAAGCGAGACGGCGCGGTGAGGCTGGGTGCGTGGGACGGCTGGGTGTACCGCTGGGCCTTTGAGAAACGCGAACGTGAACATGAACATGAAAAGGAAGACGGGCGCTGAGCGCGCTGGGCTATTTCATGTTCGCGTTCACGTTCACGTTCCCGTTCGCGTTTGCTTGATTCAGGCCCTGCTGCCGTCGCGTTCCTCGGCCAAGCGCAGCAGCACCGGGTGCTTGGCGGCTTTCTTTTCGCGGAGCTTATCGACCACCAGCGGCGGGACCATGTTCGCCAGCGGCGCGAGATCGTGGCCCATCGCGGTGAGCTGCTTGATCAGCGAACTGGAGGTGTACGCGAAGGACTGCCCCGCGACGACGAAGGCGGTCTCGAGCCCGGCGATCTCGCGGTTGGTCACGGCTTGCTGGACTTCGTTCTGCAGGTCGGAGAGGTTGCGGATGCCGCGGAGGAGGACGGTGGCGTTCATCTTGCGGGCGAAGTCGACGGTGAGGCCCGAAAAGCCTTCGACGAGGACGGGCGCACCCTCGGGCTCGTCGCGGACGAGCTCGGCGCACAGCGTGCGGAGGAGGTTCACGCGCTCGGTGGGGGTGAAGAGCTGGTCCTTGCCCGGGTTTCGCCCCACCGCGACGATGATCTGATCGAAGAGCTTGCGCCCGCGGCGGATGACGTCGAGGTGCCCGAAGGTCGCGGGATCGAACGAGCCGGGGAAGATGGCGATGTGCTGGCGCGAGGTGGCCTGAGCGCCGTGGTGCGGGTCGCCTTTGGGCTTGCTGCTCATGGGGAGAAGTGTAATCGATGACCGGGGCGTTTGCGGGGCGCTAAAGTCGGGCATGAAGGTTCAGCTCGGTGTGAATATCGATCACGTTGCGTCGCTGCGGCAGGCCCGGTACCGCGATCAGAAGCTCGAATCGCTGCGCGGGTATGGCGAGCCCGACCCCGTGCGTGCCGCCCACGAGGCGGAGATGGGCGGGGCGGAGATCATCACGGTGCACCTGCGTGAAGACCGCCGGCATATCTGCGATCTGGACCTCAAGCGGCTGGCGCCGATGGTGCAGGCGAAGATGAACCTGGAGATGGGCGCAACGGACGAGATGGTCGGCATCGCTCGGTCGCACGGCGCGGAGATGGTGACGCTCGTACCCGAGGGGCGCAACGAAGTGACCACCGAGGGTGGGCTGGATGTTGCGGGGCAGCTTGCGCGGATGAAGAGTGTGATCGCGAGGTTGAAGGAAGGCCGGCCGGCACCGGGGGTGGTGGTGAGCGCGTTCATCGATGCGGACGCGAAGCAGGTAGAGGCGGCGAAGAGCGCGGGGTTCGACGCGTGCGAGCTGCACACGGGCCCGTACGCGCATGCGTTCGCGAACGTCGGGGGCGACATGCTCTGCCCGACGCTGCGTGGCGAGATCCAGAAGCTCATCGACGCGGGGCACGCGGTGCGGGCGCTGGGGATGAGGCTGAACGCGGGGCACGGGCTGAACTATTTCAACGTACAGCCGATTGCGCGGTTGGCGGGGATGAGCGAACTGCACATCGGGCACTCGATCGTCAGCCGATCGGTGTACACGGGGCTGCGCGAGGCGGTGCGTGAGATGAAGCGGCTGATCGAGGGGGCGTGAGCGATGAGCGCGGGTCCGGGCTCCTCGGCGTGGTCGGTGCGGACGGTCGATGTTGTCGGCTCGGATGTGCTTTCGCAGTTGTGCGATGTGCTGATCGATTGCGTCGAAGGCGGGGCGTCGGTGAGTTTCATGCTGCCGCTGACACGTGAGCGGGCGCGGGCGTTCTGGGAGCGCGTGGCGCAGGGCGCAACACGGGGCGAGCGGGCGCTGATCATCGCCTCCGACGAGCGGGGCGTCTGCGGCACGGTGCAGTTGGTGCTGGATATGCCCGAGAACCAGCCGCACCGGGCGGATCTGGTGAAGATGCTCGTGCACTCACGGGCGCGGCGGCGCGGGCTGGGTGCGGCACTGATGAGGGCGGCGGAGGCGGAAGCGATCAAACGCGGGCGGAGTTTGCTGGTGCTCGACGCGGTGACCGGCGGCGACGGCGCCCGGCTGTACGAGCGGCTGGGCTGGGTGCGCGTGGGTGATATCCCAGGGTTCGCGCTGCTGCCCGGCGGCGGGCTGTGCGGCACGACGTACTACTACCGCGATCTGTCGGATCGGATGGCGGGGGGGTGAAGTACGTGGCTGGGGTGATCTGTCAACAAAAGTTTTCGCAAAACTGCCTTTTGCTCACCCCACGTTCATCACGATCTTGATCCCTTCGCCGCTCTGCATCAGCCTGAAGCCCTCGGCGTACTTCTCCAACGGGATCTCGTGCGTGATGATCTCGTCGAGTTGCAGCCGCCCGCCCAGCAGCAGTTCTTCCATCTGGTACCAGGTGTCGAACATCTTGCGCCCGTTGATCCCCAGGACCTTCGCCGCCTTGAAGACGATGTGGTTCGTCAGGTCAAACGTAAACGGCATGCTGGGGATGCCCAAGAGGGCCGCGGTGCCGCCCATGCGAAGGGCGGTGAATCCGTCGTTGATCGCGGCGGGGTGGCCCGACATTTCCAGCAGCACGTCCGGGCCGTCGCCACGCGTGGCCTTGCGGATCTCCTTGATCCACTCGGGCGTGGTGGAGGTTGGCGAGGCGGCTCGGCCCGTCGGCTCTCGCGGCGGCGGCGCGACGTACGTGTTGAACGCCTCGGTTGCGCCCAGACGCTTGGCAAGCTCCAGCCGCTTGGCGTTCACGTCGGTCACGAAGATCCGGCTTGCGCCCGCGGCCTTGGCCACCGTGACCGCCATCAGCCCGATGATCCCCACGCCCGTGATCAGCACCGTCTTGGCGCTCACGTCCGCGGCCATCACCGTGTGCACCGCGTTGCCCAGCGGGTCGAGCACCGCGGCGACCTTGTCGGGGATACTCGGGTGCACGGGCCAGACGTTGTCCTCGGGGACGCAGACGTACTCGGCAAAGCAGCCGTCACGATCCACGCCCAGGATGACCATGTTCTCGGCGATGTGGGCGTTGCCCGTGCGGGCGTTGTAGCCCGTGCCGGGGGAGATGTGACCCTCAGCAGAGACGCGCTGACCGGCTTGATAGCGCGTGACCGCGGAGCCGACCTTGATGATCGTGCCGACGAACTCGTGCCCGGTGACGATGCCGACGGGGATGCGTGAGGCGGCCCAGGCGTCCCATTCCCAGATGTGGCGATCGGTGCCGCAGATCCCGGCCTTGTTGACCTTGATGAGCACTTCGCGCGGGCCGGGCTGGGGGACTGGGCGGTCGGTAGCGAGCTTGAGCTCGGTGCCCGCGTGGTGCTTGAAGAGGGCCCTCATGGTGGAGGGGATTGAGGCGTTCGAACCGCTTGTGGTGGTCCCGCTACGCGTCACGGAAGAGGTCGAGGTGGTCATGCCCGGATGGTAGGTTGGGCCCGAGTCGCGGCGGCGTTTAGCGCCCGTGCAGGTGCGATTCGACCTTCCACAGGTCCTTGTCCAAGTCGCGTGAGAAGGCGGTGAAGAGGTCGGCCGTGGCGGCGTCGCCCGCGTCGTCGGCGGCGTCGATGGCCTGGCGGATGTTGCCGCCCAGTGAAGCAAGAACGGAGCCGACGGCCCTCGCGTGGTCAAGATCGGCCACCAACCCGCTCGGATAGGGCTTCATGCTTGTTGCCGAAGCGACCGAGGCGACGGTGCCCGGGGCGATGCCGCCGAGCTGCGCGATGCGTTCGGCCATTTCGTCGATACCTTCGTCGAGATTGTCGACGACTTCATCAAACAGCTCGTGCAGCGCGATGAACGAAGGCCCGCGGAGATTCCAGTGCGCGTGCTTGACCTGCTGACGGGCGTCGATTGCGTCGGCGAGCCGGGCGGTGAGGAGTTCAACAACGCTTGCACGCGTGGACGCGGGCAGCGTGTTCATGGTGCTCAGCGGCGTGAGCGAGGAGCGTGCGGCGTTTGTGCGCGGGGTGTTCGTGCGTGCCATACTTCAGCGTACGCACGAGCCGGGGTTCAAGTTCGTGAGGATGTCGTCGATGACACGGGGAGTGGGGGCATCACGAAGTGGGCTTGATGCCCGCGATGAACATCAGCGCGCCGGGCTCGGCGCTGCGGTGCATGGTGAAGTTGAACCAGCGCGGGTTGAACCACTCGCGCAGCCTTGGCAGTTTCGGTGCTCGGTTCATCTCCGCGTGCAGTTCGGCTTCGAAGCTCCACGCTTCCTTGACGCTCACGGGTTTGCTGAACCGCGCGCGCAGGTGCCGAAGGACGATCTCCCACGTGGTGAAGGAGCATTCCGGTCCGGGCTGGAGGCCCTGGGAGCGCATGAGCGCGCGGAGCGACGGCGCATCGAAGGCGGAGACGTGCGTGTGCGGGATCCACTTCGGGAAGCGGGGGCCCATCGCGCGGACGAGTGGCGCGTCGAAGTTGTCGGTGCAGATGACCACGGTGCCGCCGGGCTTGCAGGCGCGGATCATCGAGGCGAGGAAGGGCCTCGGGTCGAGCAGGTGCTCAATGACCTCGAAGCTGCACACGAGATCGAATGCGTTCTCGGGGGCGTTGGCTTGGTCGAGTGTGCCGTGGAAGACGTCGACGCCCAGCTCGCTTCGTGCGAAGCGCGCCTCGGCGGCGGAGACCTCCACCGCGCGGACCAGCGGCACGCCGCGGCGTTGCTTGATCAGCGCGGGCAGATAGCCGTAGCCCGTGCCCACGTCGAGCACGCTGCGGACCTTTGACCAGTTCACCAGGTGATCGAGCGCCACCAGGTTGACCGGCGCGTTGATGCGCTGCCCGACGCGGTGCCATGTCGAGCCCCAGTCGTGGGCGTAGTAACGCTCCGTGGCTTCTTTGGTAAAGACACGGCTGGCGAACATAAACCCGCACGAGCAGCACCTGACCACGGGGATCTGATCGAAGTCGTGGACGAGCGTGCGCTGCGATGAGTCGCAGAGCGGGCAAGGCCCGCGGTCGACGAGCATCGCCTGCTGGCCTGTGTGGTCGGTGGCTGTGCTCACGCGCCGGGCTCCTCGGGCTCGTCGCTGAGCAGGCGGTCATTGACGATCACGTTGTCGCGTCCGAGGATCAGCAGGTCGGCGATTTCGCACGCCTCGGCGAAGCTCGCCCGGGCTGTGGTCACGTCCGCCGCGGTTGAGAGCACGATCCCGCGTTTGTAATGCTCGATGGTGGGCACGGCGTCGCCGCAGACCAAGACCGTCGTGTCGGGCATCGAGAGCAGCAGCCCCGTGCAGCCGGGCGTCACGCCCGCCAGCGGGAAGAGGTCAACGCCCTTTGAAAGCGACTGCGGCGCTTCGGTCGTGCGTTGCAGAAAATCAACCTCGCGTTTGAGCTGCTCGATGAGCTGCGCGTCGGGGTCGGGGCTTGTCATCGCGCGCTTGAGCACCTGCACCAGCGGCACGCCCGCACCTTCGCGCTCCTCGCGGCTGATCAGCCAGCTCGCCTGCTCAAAGAGCGCAAGCCCTCGGTGCGTGTCGGGGTGAAAGCTGGTCAGAAAGACGTGCGTGACGTCCTCCGGGTCGATCCCCGCGCGTTCTTTCAGCCGCGGGCCCAGCACCGTGGGCGGCAAGCCCGGATCGACCAGGATCGTCGCCTCGCCCGTGCGGATGAGCGTGGTGGTGCAGTGCCCCGTGCGGACGGGGGCACGCTCGCCCCACAGCGGGTGGGCGCTCAAGGCCCCGATCGAGATGACGCGGTAATCGATGGTGTTCATGGAGAAGGACCGGCCTGATGATATCGGTTTGTTGGTGCGGGACGCGCATGAAAAAAGCCCCGCGTGAACGGGGCTTTGTTGAACTTCTCAAGACGCACGGCTCTGGAGAGCCGCGCCACCAGGAAAGGCGTGAAGCGATCAGGCGACCTGCAGCAGCTTCATCGTCTCCTTGACGATGTCGCTGGCGGAGATCTGGCACATCGCCAGGATTTCCTCCGCCGTGCGGGCGCTCTTGGGGATTCGGCGCACGTGGAGCTGACGCAGGGTGAACGCGTCGCCCGAGGCGCTGAGCGCGTCGGCGACGGCCGAGCCGATGCCGCCGCCGTAGTTGTCCTCGACGGTCAGGATGTACCCGTTGTTCTGGTTGGCGATGTCCATCAGCGCGTCGGTGTCGAATGGCAGGCTGTACAGGTCAACCAGCGTCGCGGAGACCCCGGCCTTGTCCAGAGCGTCGAGCGCCTTGTTCGCCTCGTGGACCATCGCGCCCGCGGCGCAGATCAGCACGTCCCGGCCTTCGGAGAGAACCTCGAACCCGCCCAGGTTGAAGGCGGTCTGGTCGGAGTAAATGAACTCGGTGTCGTTACGCAGCGTCCGCATGTAGCACGCGCCCTCGTACTCGGCCATGGCGTGCGTCAGGGCGTACGCCGCGTACGCGTCGGCGGGCTGCAGCACGTAGCACGCCGGGTTGCCGCGGTGGTCACGCGCCGTGGAGAGCGAGCGGAACCACGCAACGTCGGGCAGCGACATCTGGCTGGGCCCGTCGGCCGCCAGGGTCACGCCCGCGTGCGAGCCGACGATCTTGATGTTCGCGCCGCTGTTGATCGCCATTTCGATCTGGTCGTACGCGCGGGTGACAAACTTCGCGAACGTCGAGCAGAAGGGGATCTTGCCCGCGGCCGAAAGACCCGCCGCCACCGAGAACATGTTCTGCTCAGCAATCTTGCACTCAAAGAACCGCGACGAAAGGGTCGGGTCCTTCTTGAACATGTCCGCGAAGGTCGAGTTGGAAACGTCGGCGTCGAGGGTCACCACGCGGTCGTTGACCTGACCCAGGGCCCGCAGCGCGATGCCGTAGGCGCGACGCGTGGCGAGCTTGCCCGCCTGAATGCTGGAGACGAGATCGAACTTCTTGGCGATCTCGCCCAGGGGGATCATGTCGCCCTGGCGGATCTCGCGCTGCTTGAGCTCCGCGGGGGGCTGGATCTCGAACGAGTCGCTGCTGACCAGCGAGCTGGTGAGCTGAACGCGCTTCTCGTCGAGCTCGGCGAGGGCCTTGTTCAAAGCGTCGCCGGTGGCGGGCTTGCCGTGCCAGCCGCCGCCGTGCATGCCGCTGGCGCCCCAACCCTTCTCGGTGTTGGCGACGATGGCGATGGGCTGGTTGGGCGAGGCGGAGATCTTGCAGAACTCATCGAGCGCCGCCTTGATGGCGCTGGGGGCGTGCCCATCGATCACGAGGACCTTGTAGCCGTAGGCCTCGAGCTTCTTCGCCAGCGTGGCGGAGGACTGCTGCTGCGAGACGCGGTCGGCCTGGCCGTATTCGTTGCAGTTGAAGATCGGACAGACGTTCGAGAGCTTCCGCTCCGCGATGTAGTCCAGCGCCTCGGCGATCTGCCCCTCGCGCGACTCGCCGTCGCCGATGATGCAGTACACCCGGCGGTCGATCCCGTCCAACCGGGCGGCCTCGCCCAAGCCCGCCGCCACCGAGAGGCCCTGACCCAGCGAACCCGTCGCGGCGTCAAAGAAGGGGAAGCCTTCCATCGGGTTCGGGTGCCCGTCCAGCTCGCTGTTCGCGGCGCGGAGGGTCTTCAGATCATCCAGCGTCAACGCCCGGCGGTTCTCCGGATCCTTGCCGATCTTCACGCCCAGCTTCGCGCACGCCGCGTACACGATCGGCACCGCGTGCCCCTCAGACAGCACCAAGCGGTCGCTGGTGGGATAGTCGGGGTAGTCCGGGCTCCAGCGCATCGTGCTGAACATCAGCACGGTGACGATGTGCCCAAGGCTCATCGCCGTGGTGGGGTGCCCCGACCCGGAGGCGGCGCACATCTCCAGCGACAGACGGTCGAGCTCGATGGCCTGAGCGTGAACAGCGGCTTCGAATGACATGGATGAAACTCCTTCAATCGTGTTGCGCCCGCCCATCAGCGGCCGGCTCGGTCAGTGTGTCTTCCCTCGGCTTGCGACGCGATCGGACAACACCGATCGCGCCCCGCCTCGGGCAGGGGACCCCAACTTCACCCCGGCTCTTGATCGTCACATCCAAACAAAACACGATCAAGGTTGGCACGGAGTTTGTAGAGGCATTCACAGCGTAGAAGGAGCGCGGGGGGGCGATCAACCGCGCACAGACAAAATATGCCACGTTCGTTCGCCGTCATATCGATCCTGCCGTCGGCCCACCGTTGGTCCACAACCGCTGCATCACCAGCCAACGCACCGCGCGGGTGCGAGGTCTGGCTCGGTCTTTGATTCCAGTCGTGGCCGCTGGTTGTCCGTCTTTCGACGGATTACACTGACGGACCATGAAAATCATCTGCGATCGAGCGGCGTTGCTGGAAGCGGTGAACCTCATCGCCGCGGTTGTCCCCGCGCGAACACCCTCCCCCGCCCTCTCCTGCGTCAAAATCACCGCCTCCAAGCAGGGCGGCGTCTCGTGCCTGACCCTTCAGGGCACCGATGCCGAGACCGCCCTTGAGCTCAACCTCACCCAGGTCGACGTCGCCCAGGCGGGTGTGGCGGTGGTCAGCGCCGACAAGCTCCGCCAGATCGTCCAGACCGTGGTTCAGTCCGACCCGACCGTGACGCTCGAGCTCGAAGGCGACACCTGCCACATCAAGGGCTCTCACTCGCGGTTCCGGATTTTCGCGTTCAACGCGGCGGACTACCCCGCGGTGCCGACGTTCAACCCCGCGACGGGCGTTGCGAACGCCCGCGCCCAGTTCGCCCAGCCCGCGGGCATGATGATGCGGCTCATTTCGCGCACCATGTTCGCCACCGCGAAGGAAACCTCGCGGTACGCGATCAACGGCGTGCTGCTCAAGCGCGACGGCAAAAAGCTCGAAATGGTCGCCACCGACGGGCGACGCCTCGCCCTCTGCCGCACACAGCTCAAGCCCTCCGCCGTCACGCCCGGCAGCGCCGACGGCCCGGTCTCGTGCATCATCCCGACAAAGGCCCTCGCCCTCTTCACCCGTCTGGTGGGTGATCCGGACTCAAGCGTCCGCATGGCGATCACCGACAACCGCGTCTTCTTCGCTTTCGAAGACGGCGGCGTAACGAGTGGGAAGAAGGACGCGAAGAAGGACGCCGACACTTCGCTGCCCCCGCGGGCCGTGCTCAGCAGCACGCTGGTCGAGGGTGCCTTCCCTCCGTACGAAGAGGTCATCCCCAAGGACCAGGACAAGAAGGCCACCGCGTCGCGCGAAGAGCTCGCCTCGGCCGTGCGCCAGGCCTCGGTCTTGACCAACGAAGAAAGCCGCGGCATCCGCATGCTGTTCACGGGCAAGGACAAGCGCGTAAAGCTCTCCAGTCGAGCGCCGGAGATGGGCGAGAGCGAGATCGACATGGGCCTTTCGGGGTACGAGGGCGAGGATCTTGAGATCTGTTTCAACCCGCACTTCATCAGCGACGTGCTGAAGAGCATCGACGAGCCGGAGGTCATGATCGAGTTCAAGGCCCCGAACAAGCCGGGCGTGCTGCGCGCCGGTACGGAGTTCACCTACGTTCTGATGCCCGTCACGCTGCCTCAGTAAAACGCGGTCGTCCATCGGCAGCCACGCGTCGGTGTCCCGGTAACAAGGTGAGGCACTTTCATGCCCCCGCCTCTGCCTCGCTCAGGTCCCTCGCGGCATGAACCGATGGATGGTGGGCGTGCCTCGGATCAGCACAAGCCTGTCAGACTGTCCACACAACGGAGATTCAACGGATGAACCCGCTTCGCACTTGTTCGGTCTTCAGCTCGAAACCCGCCGCCGGGTTGATGGTCTTTGCCGGCGTGATGGGCGTGATGCTCAGCACCGCGTCGGTCTCGCTGGCGCAGCTCGCCCCCTCGGCCCCCGCGCCGGCGCAGAAGAGCCCGGACTACACCCCGCCCGCTCCGCCGCCGCCGCCCCCGCCGCCGGCACCCGAGATCAAGATCCCCGCGCCGGACCTGGTCCGTCGCGGTGAAGACGGCAAGATCGTCCGCCTGACCGTCCCGACCGAAGAGGCCGCGATGGCGATGATGAGCTTCGACCCCACCACCGAGGACAAGCGCAAGCAGATCACCGTCGAGCGTCGCGCCCGTCAGGACGCGGCCATTGCCGAGAACCCCCTCGCGGCGATCGAGGTCCGCCGGGTGCTTCTGACGGCCGAGGAGATCAACGATCTCAACACCTTCGTCAAGACGCGTTCGATGATGGACAAGGTGCTGCTGACGCGCACGAGCCTGTCGATGATGATGCAGCAGGGCGGGGGCATCTCCGCCGGCGAGCAGAAGGCCATCGCCGAATCAGCGAAGGCGTACGTCGACGCGATCTACAAAGAGACCACCGACTCGATCAAGGGCCGAAATGATCCGACGCTGTCGGGACTGACGCTGGCGCGCACGAACCTGCCGCGTGCGGGGATCGAGTTCAACCGTGCGTTCGATCGCATGCTGGATGAGGCCGTCGCCAAGTGGCCCGAGCTGCGCAAGGACATCGCCGGCTCGCTGGCGAGCCTCGCCGACCGCGAGGCGGGTGTCGCAAAGGCCGAGGGCGCGAAGGCCAAGCGCGAGGCGATGCTCAACGTACTGCAAGGGCTGCCCGAGTCGGACATCAAGACGGTGCTGTCGCGCGTGGCAACGCCGATGCCCGCCAACCCGATCGTCCCGCCCGAGCTGACGCAGGCCCCCGCGGCTCCCAACATGCCGCAGCCCGCCCGCCAACCGGCGCGGTAAAACCGGTCAAGAACACGAGAACACCTCAGAGCCCGCGGCTTCAGCCGCGGGTTCTTTCATTCCCACGTCATCGCTTCATCGGCGCCGCGTTCCCTTCGCCTTTGCGAGGCTCCAAGGGCATGTTGTGCATCCCGCGATACTGCCTCTGAAACGCCGGCGGCCCGAGCAGCCGATCGCACGTCGAATCGCGATGACAATCGATGCACGAAGCCACCGCGCCGGCGCTGGTGATCGTCGAGCGATCCTGACCCACGGTCGCATACACCCACCCCTCGTCCGTCCCGGGTGTTCCGGGCTCAACCTTGAACATGATGAAGAGCCCGTCAAAGGTCCCCGTCGGCACCGAGAGGTACTTCGGTTCATCCGCCTTTGACTGTGGATCGATCTTCAGTTCGCTCCGCGTCACCGTCCGCGGCACGCCGTCGATCGGCTGGAAGGCTTCCTTCACCACCACCGTCCCCGCCGCCGCTTTGCCGATGGGCGTTTGCTCAATCGGCCACTCGCGCGTCAAAGCCTCCGGGGCGTTCATCACGCGGAACCAGTACGCCCATCCCTCGCTGGTGTAGAGGTGGTGCATCTTCCTGCCGTGCGTCGCCGCGTCGCCGCTCATCGAAGCCTGTGGCCCAAACGGCAACGGCCACGCCCGGCACAACTCGGGCGAGATCCGCAGCTCATCGGTGACCTTGTCGAGCTTCTGATAGTCCAGCGCGATCTCGCTCACCCGCGCAACCCACTTCAGATCGATGTTCGCCTCGTTCACGTCAATCGGCGTCGTCGCGGGCTGAGGAGTCTTCGGGGCATTCAGGGCCTTATTCGCCTCATTGATCAGCGCCAGTTCCGAGGCCGAGAGAGAGACATCGCCAACATTCACACCCCGCGGCAATAGGAAGACCGCCGCCGACGCACCCGCCGCGAGGATCACCACACCGATCGCCAGCGCCTTCGTGTTCATACGGCCCACCTCCATCACGTTTTCGTTGATTTGACAGACAGACGCACAACGCTCAGAACATCCAAATACATTCCAAACATCACAATCGTTCGCGCCGAATCGTCATGTGGATGAAAACCCGCCTCGCGCCTAGTGTACAGGCCCGGGCCGCGTCCCGGGTTGTGTCTGTGTGCGCACCGAAGATGCCCGCACAAACACGTTCCGAACAAACCGCGACGGGAGCAAGCAGGCATGAGCACGAATCCGCTGGATATGGTCATCGGCACGGCAGAAGTGCAGCGCGACGCCGCCCAGGCCGCCAAGTTCGCCGCTGAGGCGGAAAAGTTCGAAACCGCCGGTCAGCGCGACAAGGCGATCCTTGAGTACCGCAAGGCCGTCGCGGCCGACCCCACCGACCAGCGCATCATGTTCCGCCTGGGCTACCTGCTCGATCTTTCGGGCGAAGAGGACGAGGCGATCGAGGTCTACGAGCGCTCCTGCGAGCGCCCGCCCGCGCCGATCAACGCCCTGATGAACCTCGCGGTGCTTTACGAGGACCGCGGCGACTTCCTCCGCTCCGAGCGCTGCCTGCGCCAGGTCCTCGAGACCGACCCGAACCATCTCCGCGCCCGCCTCTATATGAAGGACGTCGGCGCCAGCAAGACCATGGTCATCGACGATGACCACGACCGCGAAAAGATGAAGCGTTCGGCCCTGCTCGACACCCCCGTCACCGACTTCGAGCTCTCCGTCCGCGCCCGCACCTGCCTGAAGAAGATGAACATCCGCACCCTGGGCGACCTCGTCCGCACCACCGAGGCGGAACTGCTCAGCTACAAGAACTTCGGCGAGTCCTCGCTGGTGGAAATCAAGACCATGCTCGCGGGCAAGGGCCTGCGTCTGGGTCAGGGCCGCGACGAGGCCCACCGCGCCGCCCGCAAGCAGATGATCGACCAGCTCAAGGGCAGCGGCAACGAGGCCGTGCTGAACAAGAGCGTCAACGAGCTGAACCTCTCCGTCCGTGCACGCAAGGCGCTGCAGCTTCTGAACATCCACTCGCTGGGCGACCTGGTGACCCACACCGAGGCCGAGCTGCTGGGCGTGAAGAACTTCGGCGCCACCAGCCTCATCGAAGTGAAGCAGAAGCTCAGCGAATACGGCCTGAGCCTCCGCAAGATCGAGGCCTGATCGAAGCCGGCCGATCAGTCAACAAACGAAAACACACCCAAACCCGCCACGCTCACCCGTCGGCGGGTTTGTTGTTTTGTGCGCGCCGCTGCTTCCGTTCCCCCTTCCATCCCTTCCCTCCCTTCGTTGAGAAAATCAGGCTCTTACGAAGGCGGCGATTCGCCAGTATCGCCCCCCGTCGCCTCCTCAACCACGCGCTGGTCACGCTGCTGCGTTGATCGGTAACTCAATCGGCTCTTGGCGTACTGCTCGGGCGAAACCTTCAAGTCCACCGGCTTGCCCTCCACTTGGCACGCGTGCAGGTGCTTCAAAAACGGCACGCACCACTGGCACCCCGTCCCCGCGCCCAGGCACTCCGAAATCAACGACGCCACCGGCGGATTATCCCGCGACAGAAACGTCCGCACCTTGCGGAGCGAAACGTGGAAGCACAGACACACCTCATCATCCGGATTCATTCGTCGTTCCGTCCAGCCCCGCCACTGCTCAGCACCAAGCCACGACAACGCCTCACCTGCAACAGTAGTAGAGCCCGACCACCACCAAGCAAGCCCGCCACCGCCTTTTCGGGCTGGAAATCTCATCATCCCGCCCCACATTGATCGATACGATCCTGCATGACCGCCGGGCGATGGAGCGCCCGCGGCTTTCGCGCGCCGCGCGAGGTCAGTCAACCGCCCGTGCGCACGCGGGCAGAGGACGAGGAGCGTCCGGGATGGACTTGGATCAGCTCATCGCAGGGCTCGGCATCCGGCGCATTTCCGCCATGGTCCGCCCTCGCCCCGGCGCCGACGCCCAGCACCTCCCCGTCCGCGTCTGCGACATCACCGAAGACAGCCGAACCGTCATGCCCGGCTCGCTCTTCATCGCGCGAAAGGGCGAACGCTCCGACGGGCGGGCCTTCGTCAACAGCGCCGTCAGCGCCGGCGCCATCGCCGTGCTCACCGACGACCCCAACCTCCGCCTCCCCGCGCCGGGCGGCAAGGGCCACACCCAGGACCACGCCGAGCTGCTCCTCACCGAGGACCTCCCGCGCTGCATCGCCAGCCTTGCCGAGCGGTTCTACGGCGAAGCCTCCAGCAAACTCGCCGTCGTCGGCGTCACCGGGACCAACGGCAAAACCACCATCACCTGGCTCATCCATCGCATGCTCAACACCGCCGGCCTGCGCTGCGGACTCATGGGCACCGTCTGCGTCGACGACGGCAGCGAGATCGCCCCCGCCTCGCTCACCACGCCCCCCGCGCTCGAGGTCAGCCGAACCATGGCCCGCATGCTCGAATGCGGCTGCGTCGCCTGCGCCATGGAAGCCAGCAGCCACGCCCTCGATCAGCGCCGCGTCGGCGCGGTGAAGTTCCGCCTCGCCGTCTTCACCAACCTCACCCACGACCACCTCGATTACCACAAAACCATGGAGGCCTACGCCGACGCGAAAGGCATGCTCTTCGAGACGCTCCCGCCGGCAAGCAACCAACCCGGGCAAGGCGGCGTAGCGATCGTCAACAGCGACGATCCCTGGACGCCGCGGATGCTCCGCGACTGCACCGCGCGGGTTGTCCGCTGCTCGATGCGTTCGCGTCACAGCGCCGCCGACGCACCGCCCGACTGGTTCGGCGCCGTGCGCTCGGTGAATCTCGCGGGGATGCATTGCACGATCGCCAGCCCTGTGGGCACGTGGGAGATCAAGCTCCCGCTCATCGGCGCGCACAACCTGATGAACGCGATGCAGGCCGCCGCCGCCGCGGTGGAGATGGGTGTGCCTGGCGAGCAGATCCCCGTGCTGCTGGAGCAGGCCGTCGCCCCTCCGGGTCGGCTCGAACTCGTGACCCGCTTCGACGATCCGCTGGCGGTCTATGTCGATTACGCCCACACCGACGATGCGCTCCGCCGCGTCCTCAGCGTCGGGCGCAACGTCCTTGATCAGCAACCCGCTAAAGGCAAAGGCCGTCTCTGGGTCGTCTTCGGCTGCGGCGGCGATCGCGACCGCACCAAGCGCCCCAAGATGGGTGCCGCGGCGTGCGAACTCGCCGACCGTGTGGTGATCACCAGCGACAACCCACGCCGCGAAGACCCCGACACGATCATTCAGGAAATCCTCGCGGGCATCGAACCCAGCAAACGCGCCCGCGCCACCATCGAGCCCGACCGCGAAAAGGCCATCCGCCTCGCCATCACCGAAGCCGCCGCGGGCGACCTCATCATCATCGCCGGCAAAGGGCACGAGGATTACCAGATCCTCCCCGACGGCAAAGGCGGCACCCACAAAGTCCACTTCGACGACCGCGAGCACGCCCGCGCCGCGCTCCTCCTCCGCAGCGACATCCACCGCGATCCGAACGCCACCGACCAATCCGGCTCACCGGTCAACATCGTCACACAAGCCCCGCGCACACGCAGCGCCGCACTGAAATCCCACGCCGCCCCGCCCGGCAGCGCTTCCCCCGCGAAGGTCCTCCGTCACGGCTCATCAACCGGTCACGAACCGCCCGCGAAGAGCAAATCCAAGCCGTCCGAACCTCCCTCCCCCCCCTCTCCTCCGTCCACGCCAACCGACGAAGACGAAGACAAACACAAGGGCCATCAACCGTGAGCTTCTGGTCTTCACGCGCCATCCTCCACGCCCTCCAGCAAGCCGATGCCGACCTTCGGCCAAAGCTCACCCACGCGCCAACCAGCGACCACCCCGTCCTCTCCGTCAGCACCGACTCACGCACCATCACGCCCGGCCAGTGCTTCATCGCGCTGCGGGGCGAGGCCTTCGACGCCCACGCGTTCTTGAGCAAGGCCATCGACGCCGGCGCCGCCATGATCATCGCCGAGGATTTCTCGTCGCTCCCCGAAACACACAAGCACCCCGCCAACTGCACGCTCATCAGCGTCCGCAGCACCCGCGCCGCGCTGCTTTCACTCGCGAACGCCTACCGCCGATCGCTCACGAACACCACCGTCATCGCCGTCTGCGGGTCCAACGGCAAGACCACCACCGTCCGCATGCTCGAAGGTGTCCTCGCTTCGTACATGCCCGGCACCGCCAGCAAAAAGAGCTTCAACAACGACGTGGGCGTCCCCATCACCATCCTCTCCGCCCGCAGCACCGACCGATTCCTCATCTGCGAAGTCGGCACCAACGCCCCGGGCGAAATCGCAACCCTCGCCCGCGTGGTTCAGCCCGACCTCGCCGTCATCACCTCCATCGGGCGCGAACACCTCGAAAAACTCATCGACCTCAAGGGCGTCGCCAAAGAGGAATCCGACATCCTCCGCAGCATCAAGCCCGCCGGCCACGCCTTCATCACCAGCGAAAGCCCCGAACTCAACAGCGAGCTTGCCTCATCCCGATTGCCGGAGCATCTCGCCGCGAAGAACATCACCCTCCAAAGCTTCGGCCGAACCGCCGACGCTGATCTGCACCTGCTCCGCTTCGCGCACCACCGCTTCAGCGACGGCGCGGTGGGCTCACGCTTCACCGCCGAGACCCGCTCGAACGATGGCGCGACGACCCACCACACCTTCGAGCTCCCCATCGCCGGCGAGCACAACGCCGCCAACGCCCTGGGTGTCATCGCCATCGCCCGCACGCTGGGCCTGAGCGACACGCAGATCGAGCACGCCCTGCGCCAAGTTCGCGGCGCCGAGATGCGCTGGCAGACCCACCGCCTCACACTCCCCGCCTCCGCCGCGACCCCGGGCCAGATTGAGATCGTCAACGACGCGTACAACGCCAACCCGGATTCGATGCTCGCCAGCCTCCGCGCCTTCGCCGGGCTCTTCGCGCACGCCCCACGCCGCGTCTTCATCATGGGCGAGATGTTCGAGCTGGGCCCGAGCACCCAATCGCTCCACGAATCCGTCGGCTCGGCCCTCGCCACCAACCGCTCCGCCGACCTCTTCATCACCGTGGGCCCGATGGCCCGCAAGGCCGCCGAGCGTGCGGCGAGTATCAACCCCAATCTTGCGTCCCTGAGCGTCGAAGCCCTGACCGACGAAACCGCCGAGAAAATTCTCGGTGCGTTACGTGCGAACGACGCTGTGCTCTTGAAGGGCTCGCGCCGCGCCGGGCTTGAGCGCTTGCTCGCACGCTTCCCCGCTCCCTCATCCCCCACACCAAAGCCAACAACAACCACACTCACCACCAACCCCGCCCCGATCCCGATGGCCTGATCACCGCACGCGCGCGCGCACGCAATCGCGTCTCACGCCCGCCACTTCCGCAATCAATCGCACCGCACCGCACCGCACAG
>JACVCS010000005.1 GCA_016741915.1 Phycisphaerales bacterium
GGCTGTAGAGGATGGGGCTGCGTCGGTGGGGGAGGGCGTCAGCGCGGGGGGCGGGAGCGTGATGACGCCCGTGCCGCGCGGCGCCACCGCCGCCACCGGCGCCGGTGTCCAGACGTTCTTGGTCTCGTACGCCACCGGCTTCCACGGCGGTTCCATCGCCAGCCGCGGGCCGAGCATGAGCAGGTCCAGGAGCGCCCAGCCGGGGGCGGCGAAACCTTCCGCCACCAGCCCGCAGCGCCCGATCTCCGAGGTGTCGTCGGTGGCGGTGGTGATGGCGGGGTACTCGCTGCGCTGGCGGGCGAGCTCGGTCACGTAGCGCGGGCCCTTGGTGTAAGGCTTGGTCGTGCGGAGGCCGAGGTACGTCGGCGTGACCCTGACGCTCGACCAGTTTGCCCGGCCCAGACCCGAGATCGTCCGGCCGTCACGCCCGCCGGCGGCGAGCGGGGGAAGGTTCGTCGCCTCGGGGAGCAGCGTGCGGGCGCGGTCCGACGGGTCGGCGCTGATAGCGCGGGCCATCGCCAGGTCGTCGTGCGGTTGCACGCAGCCGCCGATGAGCGCGGTGCTGAGCAGGATGAACGCGGCGGCGGGGCGCAGCTGCGCAGAGGTGCGGCAAGCCGGGCCTGCGGCCGTGCGAGGAGAACCAAGCCTGCGGCAAGTTCGACGGATCATGCGCACAGCGTATCACGCCCCGCGACGCCCGGGCGGTGCGCTCACGCGGCAACGCGCGGGGTGTGGTCGCCGCGGCAAAGCCCCGCGTGGTTACGAAATCTCCTTGAGCGCCTCGTTCACGGCCTTGACGCAGACGCCCGAATCAAAGCCCCGGCGTGAGAGCAGCGCGATCAAGCGACGCTTGAGGGCCTGACGATCGTCGGTGGGCTTGGTCCCGCGGCGGAGCTTCGTCCGCAGAAGCCGCAGCCCCTCGGCGTGATCATCGCGGGCGGCGAAGTGCTCCGTCACGGCCTTCTGCGCGGTCGTTCGGTCCACGCCCCGCTGGGCGAGTTTCGCCAGCGCGAGGCGTGCGCCCATGGGCTTCCCCTTCGCGCGCGACTGGGCGAAGGTGTCGGCGTAGAGGCGGTCGTTGATCAAGCCGCGGTCTTCCAGCTCCGCCACCACGCGGGCGCACAGCGCCGCGTCCAAGCGTTTGGCCTTCAGCTTGCGCAGCAGCCCGGCCTTGGTCTGCGCGGCCCGTGTCAGCAGGCGCAGCGCCGCCGTGCGAACCTCGCTGAGCGCCTCGTGAGCCCGGCAACGCTCGGCAAGCCGCTCGCTCCAGAGATCACCCACGCAAAGGTTCAGGGCATTGGCCTCGGCAAGGCTGAGCAGCCCGCCACGCTTGCCGCGAACGCGGATGAGCACCGTCATCGCGTCGCGACTCTGCGGCGTGATGGAGGAGATCGCCTTGCCGATGAGCTCGGGCGGTGGCGGCTGCGTGCCTTCGGGCGGTGCAACGCCCTCGGCGGGCCGGCGTGTGCGGTTGAATGAGTTACGGCCGCGGTTCATGAGCGTGAGCGTACCACGCCACGGCCCGGCGCTGCGGAAAGTTTGAAACGGGCTTCAGCGGGCCTCGGCGAGGTCGACCTGCAGCGTCGAAAGCTCGCCCAAAGCCTTGTGGTCACTGGCGCGGTGGGCCGCCTGGATCCCCGCCTGGACCGTCGCGCGGGCCCGATCAAGCTGCCCGGCGTGCTTTTGCGCAACCGCCATGTGGTAGTACGCGTAGCAGTAGCTCGCGTCGGCCTCGATGCAGCGCTGGTAATACTCCACCGCGGCGGCGTAGTCACCCTGCTTGAAGCACTCCTGCGCCATCGCATAGAGCACGAAGGTGTCCTTGGGGTCCATCGCCAGGAGCTTCTTCAACTTCTCAAGTCGCTCGGACATGACACAATGGTACATGCGATGGGCGGATCCGGGCGAGTGGAAAGCAATCACGATCGGGCGAGAAGGTGATGAAGTGGTGGGATGACATGCGGGCGCCGTGACGACCGCGATGCCGGCAGTCTGGCGAGCCAATCGCGCCACGCCTCAGCCGACGTCGGCGTATCCTGAGAATCGAACGGGCCGCCCGCACCCGTCGTTCACCACCTTGGCGCGGGCCTGAATCAGGAGCATCGCATGTCGCACGGCGTGAAGGTTCTGGGTGTCTTGGGCGCGGGTCAGATGGGCGGCGGGATCGCACAGATCGCCGCCACCAGCGGGATCCAGGTCAAGGTCTTCGACGCCTTCCCCGGCGCGATCGAAAAGTGTAAGGGCGTGCACAAGAAGAGCCTCGGCAAGTTCGTCGAGAAGGGCAAGCTCGCGCAGAGCGACATGGACGCGGCCGTCGCCCGCATCAGCTTCACCGACAAGCTCGAAGGCCTGACGGGCTGCGACTGGATCGTCGAAGCGGTGGTGGAGGACGTGAAGGTGAAGAAGGACCTCTTCACCAAGCTCGCGGCGATGTACCCCGATCCGAACGTCGTCCTCGCCAGCAACACCAGCAGCATCAGCATCACCGACATCGCCACCGCCTGCGGCAGCACCAGCGGGCGCGTTGTGGGGATGCACTTCTTTAATCCGGTGCCGCTGATGCAGTTGGTCGAGGTGATCCCGGCGATCCAGACCCTGCCCGCGGTGGTGGAGCGGACGGTGGCGCTGGCGAGCGCGATGGGCAAGACGCCGTTGAAGGCCAACGACCGCGCGGGGTTCATCAGCAACCGCGTGCTGATGCCGATGATCAACGAGGCGTTCTACGCGTGGATGGAGGGCGTCGCCGAGCCGCAGGCGATCGACGGGATCATGAAGTTGGGGTGCAACTTCCCGATGGGCCCGCTGACGCTGGCGGACTTCATCGGGCTGGACACCTGCGTGAACATCATGAACGTGCTGGCGGAAGGGCTGAACAACGACCGCTACCGCGCCTGCCCGCTGCTGAAGCAGTTGGTCACGGCGGGGCGGATGGGCGTGAAGAGCGGCCGCGGGGTGTATGAGTATCCGGCGAAGTAGGTTCCCCTCAGACCAACCCGACTCGGTCGGGATGCCTCACGACCTGCGGCACATGTATACACCGCAATGCACCGCGGGGGAATGTCGCACACATCCGGCTCGGCGGTGTCATGTGTAAACGTGCCCCCCTGCATTGACGGAGAACATGCTCCATGCGTCTACCCGGCAGAAAGATCTGGCGTGCGTTCCCCGAGCTTGACGCCTTCGACGACGCACGGGCGGCTCAGTACGTGCGTGCCGCCAGCAGGGCCTTCTGGCTCGTAAAGCTCCTGCGTGGAGCCGCGATGTTCCTCGGCGGCTTGGCTTGCTTCACGGCCATGGGTCTCGCCGGCGGCATGGTCATGAACACGATGGAAAGGTTCATCAAAGAGCCGATTCTGACACTGCTCGTGGGGCTGACGGCGGTCGTCGTCGGCGTGGTCAGCATGACCCTGCTCATGATCGTCCGCGATTTCTTCATGCGAAGGCGCGTCCGCAAGGTGATTGCATCGCGTGGCTCGTGCGTCAAGTGCGGTTACGTGCTCGTCGGGCTTCGCGTTCCCGACGATCTGAACCTCCGCTGCCCCGAATGCGGCACACTGACTGTGCTGAACCTCGAGCGCGACGAAACGGCGCTCGACGCCGAGGGTGTGCACCGGCGATTCCTCAGTCGCTACGAGGGCGCAATGCCCGTGAAGTTCTGGACGCCGGGACGAAGACGGGCGGCGACGATCACGGCCGTGATCTCGGTTGTTGGGCCGATTGTGCTCGCGCTCGGTTGGTGGGGGATCAACGAGTACCGCCAAGCACGCGATGCAGCACGAGCGAAGGCGTTGCTTGAGAGTACCTACTCATTCCAGCGTTACTACGACAGCCTTCTGTCGGAAAGTGAACGCGGCAAGACCAGCGAAAGCGCATTCGTCAAGTTGGACGAACTTTCAGACCTCATCACGAAGCGTGAGCGAATCATCGTTGAAGAGGCGCAGAGCGAGCCGGGTGTTGGGAGCGAAGCGTGGCCCGAGTACACGTTGCTCTGGGACGAATCGCAGTTCGATCCCGATACAAAGCTGAATGAAGACGATCAACTGCAACAGGTGAATCGACTGCGGCTTTCCGCCGGGAATGCCAAACGGGTTGTCGACGCGATCCTGTACTCGACCGAGACGGATCAACTGGCAAACGAGCTGATCAACTCAACGAACTTCGCAGTTGACGCGTCGATGCCGACGGTTCCCTCGATGGATCTGCGGGGCATGAACATCAGCAGTGCACGCATGGTTTGTCGCTTCGCCGCAGGGGCGATGCGAACGGCCATCATTCGCGGCGATCGCGCACGGTTCATGCTGTGGTTGCGTGTGGCAGTCCGATGTGCCGAACTTTGCGACAGGTTCCCAACGCTTCTGACGTGGTTGAGCGCTTCGGCGTGCGATGCCCAACTCAACGAGTTCATGCTCAAGGCCGGGATTTACGCCGCACCGAAAGAGTGGTTCGACGAGATCGCGCAGATTCTGGCCAGCGGCACAATGAACCGCATGACCGACCGCGAGATGTTTCAGGGGGAGAGGATCTGGAGCGGCGAGGTGCTCTGCGGGTACTTCTCTCAACCGAAAGAGATCGCGTCGTTGATGCAAAGCAGCTCCTCATGGGGAATGCGTACCCCATTGCGCATGGGCTCGTTGGAAGAGAACCTGGCCTATCGGGACATGCTGGAATCTTGGTATCTGCAGTACCTCACCGACGATCGATGGGACGTCACCAAACCGCAGACTCCGCTTCCGCCAACCGATCTCGTCTTCGGCCAGGGCTCCGCGAACATGGTGCCGAGGTTTGCTGCTGCGAAAGTCTGGGGGCGACTCAATCGCGATGTTGTACTGCTCGCTCTGGCGATCGAGCGCTACCGACGCGACGAAGGAAAGCTCCCTGTTTCGCTCGATGTCATCACGCCGAAGTACATCGACCGGCTGCCGCGTGATCCACTCACAGGCCGAGTCGCCTCGTACAAGCAACTGCCGAGCCAATCCGACAACGCACAACCGGCGGAGTTTGTCATCTACCTGTGGGGCGACAATCAAGACGACCAAGGAAACTTCGACCTGTCAAAGCAGTTCCTCGGCCTCGAAGGCCTCAACCTCACCCGATCCGGCTTCGATTACCGCCTATACCCCTACGTCACCCCGCTGTACATTCGATAGATCACACACAGACCAAGTGCATGCGTTGTTGTACAGAGAACTCGTTCAGGAGAATCACGCGTTGATGCCATCTCACAACGAATCGAGTTCGTAAACACCGAACCATGCGTCTCCCCGGCACCAAAATCTGGCGAGCATTCCCCGAGCTTGACCGCTTCAGCGATCAGCAGGGCAAAGCGTTCATCAAAGCCGCCACGAGCGCGTTCTGGCCCGTCCATCTGCTCCGCGGGGTGCTCTACCTGGCACTCTCCGCGATTGCCACAGCCCTGGTCCTCGTCTCGGCGATGCTCACCGAATCGCTCATGAACGGCTCGTGGATCCCGTTTTCGGTTCGAAACGTCATCACGATCTTCGTCGCGGTCTGCGTTGCGATTCCCGCATTCTCGCTGGGCTTCATCGTCCGCGATCTGCTCTTGCGGCGACGCGTCCGCACCGTCATCCAAAGCCAGGGCGTGTGCAAGCATTGCGGCTACCTGCTGCTGGGCATGCGCGTGCCGAGCGATCTGAAACTCACGTGCCCCGAGTGCGGCGACGTCACGACCGTCAACCCGGCCCTCGACACGCTCGCCCCTGATCCGGCCAGCGGCGAAGCACGATTTCAAGGCCGAAACGAACCCATCCTGCCGAGCTTTTTCTGGACCCGCTCGCGCCGACGCGTGTTCAACGTGCTCGCCCTCATCACCCTGCTCGGCCCACCCACCGGCTACGGCGTGTGGTGGCTCTATCGTGAGATCGACCTGCGCATACAAGCCTCCCACGCGAAAGAGTTGCTCGCGACCACTGCGAACTTCCGTGCCTATTACCGCAGTATTGTCACGAAGTACGATCCCACGGCGCTCACGGGCGAAAGTGCGTACGACCGGGCCCAGAAGATATACGACCTGCTGAAGATCGCCGAGATGGTGGCGGTGTTGGAGGCTCCGGAGCAGCCGGGGCCCGAGCGTAAAGAGCGGTACATCGTCATGCATTTCATCTCGAACCCGCAAGACATGCCTCAATCGCTCTCACCCGAAGACCAACTCAGTCAGGATCTGTGTGTACGTGATACTGAACGCGTCATCGAGTTGCTCGATCTGAGCGAGATTCAGAGTTTGGCCCGGTCGTTCTCGACGATGAAAGGACGGCAACAGCCCTTTGATGATCTTGACAGCGACGATTTCTTTGAGCCGTTTTACGGAAGCCGGAAGCAATCCAGTTCTGATCTTGGCGTGCTTCGACAGCTTGCCCACTTCGCTGCCGCGAAGATGCGTTTGGCCGCTGACCGCAGCGACCGCGAATCGTTTTGTACATGGCTCATTTTCGGTCTTCAGAACGCTCGGTTGAGCTGCGAACAACGAACATTGTTTTCGAGCTCTGTCGGTGTGGCGATAGAACGGATGATGTTTGTTCAGATCAGCAGGGCACTCGGACGCGGTATGCCCAAACAGTGGCTTGGCGACATTGCCGATATTCTTCGACGTTACGACGAGAACACCGTCTCGTTGACAGAAGTGTGCGAGGGTGAGCGTGTGCTCTCGCACGAAATGGTGTGCTTGTTCTGGTCTGATCCCCGAAACATAAAGGAGTACCCCTCGTTCAGATTGCGGAGTGCACTTTGGGGCGTGTCGGGTGAACGTTGCGGCCGCCTCACCGAGAATCTCCGCGAGATCGACGATTACCACCGCTGGTTGCAGTCGGTCATCAACGAACGAGGCTTTCAGCGACCCTATCCGCCTTTCATCGAGTCCGGCGCAAATCTGCTCTTTGTGAATATGAGCATTGAGTCTTTCGAGTACCGCCTGCAGAACATCGAGTTCGAACTCTTCGACCGCCGTATCGTCCAGATCGCCATCGCTATCGAACGCTTCCGCGCTCAGCACGGCCAACTGCCCGACACGCTCGAACAACTCGTCCCGGCTTTCATCAACGAGATCCCGAACGATCCGCTCAATCCTCGTCCGATCTCCTACGCGAAGGCCGACGCAAAGATCTCGCCCTGCGGCTTCGTCCTCTATCTCTGGGGTGACAATCAGGACAACCAAGGCACCCCCAACACCGGCGGCCAGACCCGTGGCCTCCGCGGCTTCACCAACCTCGCCCCCGGCACCGACTACATCCTATTTCCCGACCTCAACACACAGTAAGGCTGCGTGCCTACGAATCACATCACGTGTAATGGCAATACCAGATCACGCACGCCCGGTTGTCACCTCGCAGCGCGAAAAGTAAAGCACCACTCGAACAACCGCATCCACTTCGATGCTTCGTCGGTAGACTCTCGACCGCATGCGTATCCCCTTCACCAAAGTCTGGCGTGCTTTCCCCGAGCTCGACCGATTCGACGACGACCGCTGCAAGCGATTCGTCAAACGCGCCTCGCAGGCCTTCTGGCTTGTCAAGCTCTTCCGCTTTCTCATGCACCTTCTCGGCATCGCCATCGGTGGCGTCGTTGTCGGGTTCGTCCTTCAAGCGGCCTTCGTTCTCGCCGACGATTGGCGTCTCCGCTCGCCAAGCCGCGAGATCTTCGTCGCCGCCGCCGCGTCCGTCACCGGCCTGCTCGCCTTCGTCACGCTGCTCAGCGTCCGCAACCGCTTCCTCCGCAAACGCATCCGCACCATCATCAACCCCCGCGGCACCTGCCTCTCCTGCGGCTACTCCCTCCTGGGTCTCCCCGTCCCCGACTCCCTCAAACTCCCCTGCCCCGAATGCGGCTTCACCTGCGAAGTCGATCCCTCCCTCGGCGAACTCAGCAGCGACCCAGCAGGCCGGGCGACATTCACACCCCGGTCCGATCTGATCGCTCAGCGTGTGTTCTGGACGCCCAAGCGGCGGCGTGTGGCAACCTGGTCGGCCGTGGCGCTGGTCGTGCTCACCGGCGCGGGCGTTGGACTTTCGCTCTGGATCAAGGAACGACGGATCAACGCGGATATCGCGCAGGCGCGGGCGGACTTGCCCATTCGACCTAGCCTGCAAGACATTTACAACCGAAGTCTGCCCGCCGACCGCCAGGTCGGTGAGACTCGCATGATTGATCAGCTTGTCGCGATGTCGAAGCTGATCGCGGATGCCGAGGCCGCGGTACTGCAGTCTGAGACGCCGGTGAAGAACGACATAGGCAACAAGGTTGATGATTTCGGATACGACGCGTTGGATCCGGTCGAGAACGAGCGGAGCGTTCTCTTGTTGGATGAGTCGAGGCAGCAGGATGCTCGGAAGGAAGTGGGTTGGCGCGCGGAGAACGCCAACCGTGTCCTCGCGATCTTGCAACGCACGCAGTTCAAGGTCATCGCGGCTTCGTGTGCAGCTGGGCTGAACTGGGCGGTTGAATATCCCGAGGATGAGACTGAGCGGCTTGGTTTCGGCCGACTTTCAAACGTAAGGACACAAGTCCTTTCGTGGATTGCCAACGCTAACCAGCGTCTCGCGTGGGAGCGCAACGAGGCGGAGGCTTTTCAGATCTGGTGTCGATTCGTCAGAGAGTTGACGAAGTTTTCCGCTCAGAACCTCGGTACCTTGGATCGTCGTATCGCGTTCGCTGTCCCCGCTCATCAAATCACCCTGCACATGCGGATGCTCGAGAGCCATGTCGAAGCACCGTGGCTCGACATCATCGCGGAGTTCTGGCAACCGCTGGACAACCTCCAGGTCAGCGTGTTTATCGAGGGGCAGCACACCGTGCTCCGCCACCACATCGCGAGCTTCTTCGCGAACAAGGAGAGGCTCAAGCAGGGTGTGTTCGGAAGCTCAAGACCCATCGGAACGTACACGCAGAATCTGACAACCGCCAAGCATCTCTATGAATCGGCTATCGCTGCCTCTCAAGTGCCAGCGTGGACCCGAAGTCCCCTAGACAGCAAAGCACAATCCGAAAGCTACGCGATCATCGCTCTTCACGCTCCAAGTATGCTGAATGAAGTGAAATCTTTCGAACTTCACGAGCAATCCCGCCAAACCATCCTCACCATGATCGCCCTCGAACGCCACCGTCTCGCCCACGGCCAGTACCCCGACCAACTCGCCGACCTGCCCAAAGACGCCCTCGCCAACCTCCCCGTCGATCTCGCCACAGGCCTCCCCGCGGCTTACCGCCGAATCGACCCGAAGCTCGACCCGAAACACCGCGGCTACCTCCTCTACCTGCTCGGGCCCGATCGCGAGGACAACGCCGGCAACGACTACATGCCCGACACGTTCCTGTACGCGATCCCTAAGAACAGCATCCCAAAGGGCTCCGACATCGTGCTGAACGGCCGCCCGTGGTAGTCAAAAAACCAGCCAGAAAAGCCACAAAAATCACCCTTGCCCACCCGATCGGCTTCTGGTAGAATTTCGATGCGAGAAGTCTCTCGCGGGCCGGGCTGTTGATTTCTTGACGAGCGTTCGCCAAAGCCCCGGCCACCCTCCGCGCAGCCATGCAGCCCGAGGTGGCTGTCGTCGGAGTCACGCATTTTCACGCTGATTCGGGCGAGGGTTTGATCGTGAACATTTACGTCGGCAATCTCCCCTTCAGCACCACCGAACAGGATCTCCAGCAAGTCTTCGGCCAGCACGGCACCGTCTCCGGCGCGTCGATCATCATCGACCGCGAGACCGGACGCAGCCGCGGCTTCGGCTTCGTCGAAATGCCCAACGACGAAGAGGCCCGTAAGGCCATCGACGCACTCAACCAAGCCGACATGGGCGGCCGCGCCCTCGTCGTCAACGAAGCCCGTCCCAAGGAGCCCCGCTCCGGTGGCGGTGGTGGCTTCGGCGGCGGCGGTGGTGGTCGCGGTGGCTTCGGTGGTGGTGGTGGCGGTCGCGGTGGCTTCGGTGGCGGCCGTGGCGGCGGCGGCGGTCGCGGTGGCGATCGTGGGTACGACCGCGGCGGCGATCGCGGCGGCAGCTGGTAATCACCCGCCCCGCACGCACGGTCTTCAACCGATCCGAAATCTCAACCACGGCCCTCGGGTTCTCCCCCGGGGGCCGTGTGCTTTTCAGCGCAGCCCTCCCGCGCCCCACAGTCGCTCTCCACGCATTCGCCATCCACGCCGCGCCCGAATCGCGTACGCTGCGGGCATGTTCAAGATCGTCCGAACCGACTTCTCGTGTGCCGTCGAACTCGCGCCGGGTCAGCTCATGCCCATCCGCCAGGTCTTCGGCATCGGTCAGAACTACGCCCGTCACGCGAAGGAAATGGGCTCAACCCCGCCCGAGCGCCCCGTGGTCTTCGCAAAGAACGTCTGCAGCGTGATCCCCTCGGGCGAAGCGATCCGCGTGCCGACGATCTGTGAGGACCGCGAGCAGGTCGATTACGAGGGCGAGCTGGCCATCGTCATCGGCCCGCGCCCGGTGCGTGACATCCCGAAAGAACGTGCCCTTGACGCGGTGCTGGGCTTCGCCGCCGCCAACGACGTCTCCGCACGCTGGTGGCAGAAGACCGGCTCGGGCGGTCAGTTCTGCCGCGGCAAAGGCTTCGACACCTTCTGCCCGCTCTCCGATGTCACCCCGACCGCCGACGTCGGCGACCCGTCAAAGCTCATCCTCCGCACCCGCCTCAACGGGCTGCTCATGCAGGAATCCGAAACCAGCGACATGATCTTCGACGTCCCCATGCTCGTCAGCGAACTCAGCCGCGGCACCACCCTCGCCCCGGGCACCATCATCCTCACGGGCACACCCAGCGGTGTCGGCACCGCCCGCACGCCTGCGATCTACCTCAAGCACGGCGACATCGTCGAAGTCGAAATCACCCGCCTGAGCACCCTCCGCAGCCCCGTGGTCTTTGAATCGCACGCCACCTGAGCCCAACGGATGCCCGCCTCAACGTCCAAACGCTGGATCCTCATCAGCGGCGCATCCACAGGCATCGGGCGCGCGATGACGCTCGATCTGCTGGCGCAGGGTTATCACGTGATGGCCGGCGTGCGAAAAGCCGCCGACGCCGACGAACTCCGCCGCCTCGCCTCGGCTCAATCCCCTCAGCACGGACGCACGCTCGAAACGATGATCCTCGACGTGACGAAGGCCGAGGACATCCAACGCGCCAAGGCCTGGTGCGACACCCTCGCGGCGCAAGGCGATTCACTCTGGTCCGTGATCAACAACGCCGGTATCGTCGTGGTCAGCCCCGCAGAGTTCATCCCCATCGACGAACTGCGCAAGCAGATGGACGTGAACTTCATCGGCGCGGTGGCCCTCACGCAAGCCGCGCTCAGTGCCCTTCGCAGCTCGGGCGGACGGGTCGTCAACATCAGCTCAATCTCCGGGCGACTCTCCCTTCCCTTCACCTGGCCCTATTCCGCCAGCAAGTACGCCATGGAAGCCTGGAGCGACGGCCTGCGCATGGAACTCCGCCCGCTCGGCGTCGACGTCGTCCTCATCGAGCCTGGCTCAATCCAAACGCCCATCTGGGAAAAATCCCTCCGCACCAACCGCGACCTCTTCGACCGCCTGCCAGAAACCGCCCGCACGCTCTACGGCACCGAACTCAACGCCCTCCAATCCCGCATCGAACAAACCAACCGCGGCGCCGACGTCTCCATCGTCTGCAAAGCCGTGCGCAAGGCCCTCAGCGCCCGCTCACCCCGCACACGCACGCTTGTCGGCACAGACGCAAAGATCCTCATCTGGTTCAAGCGCCTGCTCCCCGACCGCTGGTTCGACGCCTTCATCCGCAAAGGCCTGACCAGTTCCGAGTGATCGGCGTTTGATGCCTTGGGTGGCACGGCTCTCCAGAGCCGTGCACGGGGGATGAACATGTAACCACAGCGAAAATCCACGGGTACTTCCGCTCGGCCTCTTTCAGCGACCCGGCCTCTCGCGCCCGCCACACCCTCTATCATTCGATCACCGCTCAATCAGCGTGCGGCACACCCATGTCCAAAGGCGGCAAAAAGAACGATCAGCACGAACGCGTCATCGACAACCGACGCGCCAGCTTTGAATACCACATCGGCGAAACCGTCGAATGCGGCATCGCCCTGCACGGGCCCGAGGTCAAAAGCGTCCGCGCGGGGCAGGTCTCCATCGCCGAGGGGTTCGTCCGCGCCGAGCCGACGGGCAAGGACACCTTCGAACTCTTCCTGCACGGGGTGAACATCGCCGAGTACGGGCCCGCGGGCGCCAACCGCGACAAGCCCACACGAACACGCAAGCTCCTCGCCCACAAGCGCGAGATCGTCCGCCTCTGGAAGGCCAGCCAGGTCAAGGGCAACACCCTCATCCCGCTGCAGATCTACTTCAAAAACGGCTACGCCAAGTGCCTCGTGGGCGTGGGCACGGGCAAGCAGCAGCACGACAAGCGACAGACGATCAAAGAGCGCGAGTCGAAACGCGAGATCGCCCGCGCCATCAGCAAGCGCGTCTGATCACTTCACGCCAACCCGTTCAGAACCCCGCACATCCACGGTCGGTTCATTCACGCGGCCCGCTTGCGACGCTTCGTGGTGCCGCTCTTCTTCGCACCACTACGCCGAGTACGCGTGGGCTTGCCCGTGCCGCTCGCCGATGCGTTACTGAACCCCACGATCGAGAAACTCATCGAAAAAGCCCCGCCCGCCCGCGTGCCGTTCCGCGACGCCTTACGGGCCTTCGTACCGACCGACCGCGCCACCGACGTACTGGTGGTCTGCCACGATGTCATAGTCCACGGCGTTGCCAGAATCCTCGGCGTGCGCATGACCATTCCCTCCGCGAAGAACCCGCCGACCAAACTTCGGGCACAGCCGCCCGCACGCCGATCGACGACATCTTCACTTCGGCCAGATCACCATTCAGGATCAGACCCCAAACCCCCCTCAACCAATCCCCCGGCACCCAACCCGCGCACCCGTCAACCCATCACGCCCGCGCCGCCTCGCACCAAACTTCTCGGACCCAGCCAATCGGACCTAGCCATGGAAAAAGGCCCGTAGGCAAAGCCCGGGCCTTTCAAGAAGTCGTTTCGTTCTCGCTCGCGAACGCTGAGCCCAGAGCACGCAGAATCGAAATCAGATGCCCTTGCCCGAACGCGCCATCCGCACCGCGACGCGGGCCCGCTCGACGCGTTTCTGACGACGCGTCCGCTCGTTCTGATCGGTCGTCGCTGCGGCGGCGTTCTGCTCAGCCTTGGTCAACTCGCTCTGCGCCTCGCCCTCGGTGAGCGTCTCGGCCGCTGTCGCGCCGGAGGTCAGGATCGTCAGCTTGTCGCCGACCATGTGGGCGAAGCCTTCCTCGACCAGGTACTGCCGGCTGCCACCCTCGCCCTTGCTCGAGTCGGCGACATCCACCCGCAGCGGTCCGATGCCGAGCTTCACAACCATCGGCGCCCGCCCAGGCAGCACACCCAACTGCCCATCGTGCGCCGGCAGAATCACCTGCGACGCCGCAATGTTCAGCAGCTTGCCCTGAGGAGTGGTCAACGTGAACTGAAAGCTCTTCCCGGCCATCGCGGATCTCCAGCCATCCGACCGAGATCCGAACGGGTCGCGGACTGAACACGCCCACGCCGTCCGTCGATCGGGAGCCAAGCATAGCCCGATCGACCCCGCACGTCCGCCGATTGTTTCCGCATACGCTCCAGCCCATGCCGTCGCTTTGCCGGGGCACACTCGTCATTCTGGGCCTGCTGGCGCTGCTCGTCGGCGCGGTGATCCTCCGCCTTCTCGTCGGCCCTTCCCTAAGCAGTTTCACCCCCGAAACCGCCGAGCAAGTCCTGCACATCCGCTGGCACCGCGCGATGATCGCGCTGGTGGTGGGGGCGTGCCTCGGTGCCGCGGGCGTGGTGCTGCAATCACTCCTCCGCAACCCCCTCGCCTCGCCCGATGTCCTGGGCCCGAGCTCCGGCGCGTCGTTCGCCGTCATGCTCGCAACCTTCGTCTCCTCCAAGTACATGCTCGACGCCTCAACCACCGCAAGCAGCAGCATCGCCCCCGGCTTCGGCGGGCTCATCTGGCAAGCCGGCCCCGCCATGATCGGCGCCACCCTCGCCCTCGCACTCGTTTACGCCCTCAGCCAACGCCGCGGCCGCGTCGACAGCGACGGGCTCATCATCGTCGGCGTCATCGTCAGCGTCGTCTGCGGTGCCGGCGTGGTCTTCATCCAACACCTCATCAACGCCTCCGCAATCTCAGGCCGAACTCTGACCCTGCTCGTCGGTTCAATCTCCGACGACACGCCCGCGGCCTTCGTCCACGCCGCCGGCGTTGTCGCCCTCGTCACCATCACACTCATCGCCCTCACCCTCGGCCGCTCGATGGACGCCGCCAACCTCAGCGACGACGAGGCCTATTCCGTCGGCGTCAGACTCCCCTTCCTCCGCTTCGCCTTGTTCATCAGCGCCGGGCTCCTCACCGCCGCCGCCGTCGTCCTCGCTGGGCCCATCGGCTTCGTCGGCCTCATCTGCCCTCACCTCGTCCGCCTGATGATCGGCCCCTCCGGCTCCCTTTCCGCACGCCTCACCCTCGAACCCTTCCTCGGCCGCGCCGGTGTGCTTCTCATCGCAAGCACCCTCTGCGGCTCAACGCTCCTCATCCTCGCCGACACCGGCGTCCGCGCCATCGACCTCGGCTCCGGACGAATGCCCGTCGGCGTGCTCACAGCACTCCTCGGCGGACCGTCCCTCATCGTCCTCCTCCGCCGATCTCGCCGATCCGACTGAATCTCCACCACCGCCACCCCCGCAACAATCGCCTTCGCACACACCAACCGGACATCCATCATGGCCAAAGCCTACTTCGTCCCCGTCCTGCTCGTGATCATCGGCCTCGGCTGGCTCCTCGGCGCATCCGGGATCCTCCCCGAGGGCGTCAACTGGCTCTGGGTCGGCCTGCTCGCCCTCGCTGGCGGCGCCATCATCGCCGGCGGCTGGAACCGCCTCAGCGCCGTCGTCGGCCCCATGCTCCTCCTCGGTGCCGCACTCTCCACCCTCCGCCAGATGGGCCACCTTCAACCGAAACACGAAACGCCCATCCTCGTCATCGCCGCGGGCCTGCTGCTGATCTACATCCGCGCCGCCGACATCCGCATGCCCTCGTGGTACGTGCCGCCGAAGAAGTAACCGAAAACCCTTCCCCGCTCACCGCTTCATCCGGCTGTGCAGCGCCTCACGCCAGCGATTCTTCAGATCCTTCAGCGCTTTCGTCGCCGCTTGTGTCACCGCCCCGCTCTGCGCTTCGTGTTTGCTCGCACCCCGGCCCCACGCGTTGCTGACCTTCTTCACGCTCGCCGAAGCACCCGACGACACCAGACACGCTCCCGTCCGCACGTCGATCAGCGCCGCCCCAACCACCGCCTCGCCAATATCCGATTGGTCCGGGATCACACCAAGACTCAACAACCCAACCAACGGCACAGTCCCGCCCTCACGTAGCCTCCCGTTGATCGAGTAGATCAACAGCAAGTCCGCGCCAGCCCGCCGCGCACTCTCACGCAGCAAGCCCAACGACGGCTTCTCCGAAGTCTCAACCAACGGCAGTTCCGAAACGCTCTTCACCATCTCCATCTCCGCCATCGTCTCCATCAGCGTCTGATCAAACTCGAACGGCGTCGACTGCACCATCAATCCGCCGCCATAGTCCGAACGCCGCAGGCACACCGTCATCACCACCGCCGGCAGTCTCGTCGGCGGCATAATCGCCGCCATCGCCCCGTTTGATGTCCCGCTCGCGACCGTCATCGCCGGCCCGCTGGGCTTCGCACTCTCTGCGCCCTCCCGCGTTGGGCCATCGCTCGATCGACCCACCGCCACCTCACCGCCCGGGCAGCTCATCGCAAGCTGCAACGCGTCCGAGCTCGCCACGATCTCGTTTATCGCCAGTTCGTTGATATGCCCCGTGCCGCAGCCGCTCAGCACGAGCATCGACCCGCACGAAACGCCCAGCAGACCGCGCACGAAGACCTTCATGGTTCGCTCCTGTTCAAAATCACCCAGTTCGTGCCGAAGCGATCAAGCCCGCACACGCACGCACGCGACAGGCTTAATCAATCATCAAACCCCGGCGGCGGGTTCAGCGCGAAGACGCCGACGTTGGTTCATCGAAACTCAAAAAAAATCTCCGCGCACCCAGACCTCAGACCATCGGTTGCTTCAACGTTCACACGTTGAAGTACTTCGCCTCCGGATGGTGCACCACGATCGCGCTGGTGCTCTGCTCCGGATCGATCTGCCAGTTGTCCGTCAGTTCACAGCCGATCCGCGACGGGTCCAGCAGCCTGAAAAGCTTCTCCTGGTCGCTCATATCCGGGCACGCCGGGTAGCCGAAGCTGTACCGACTCCCCCGGTACTTCTGCGTGAACAGCTCGCGCACCCGCGGCGAGTCCTCATTGCCGATCCCCATCTCCTGCCGGATTCGCTTGTGCCAGAACTCCGCCAGCGCCTCCGCCGTCTCCACGCCCATCCCGTGCAGATACAGATACTCGCTGTACTGATTGCTCTTGTACAGCTCCTGCGCCGCCTCGCTGGCCTTCTTGCCCACGGTGACGCAGTGCATCGCGATCACATCAACCCCGCCGCTGCTGACATCACGGAAGTAATCGCTGATGCACAGCTTCTTGCGTGAGCTCTGCCGCGGGAACGTGAACCGCTCCAGCACGCGCCGGTGCGAGATATCCGCGCCCACCGTCACCGCGCCCGCCCGCTCACGCTCCGTCAGCGACTCATGGTCCCAGATGATCAGGTCGTTCCCGTCGCTGTTGCACGCGAAATACCCGTACACAACCGCCGGCACCAGAATCCGCTCCTTCGCGCACCGTTCCTTCAACCGACTGAAAATCGGCCCAACCGTGTCCTCAAGTTGGTGCTCAAACTCCTCGTCGCTCATCGCACCCTGCTTGAACTGCCACTGCCCGCGGTACAACGCCACCTTGTTGATGAACGGGTACACCTGCTGCAGATCGATATCCGTCACCACCTTCGACCCAAAGAACGGCGCCCGCGGCACATCCACACCCGTCCGCACGTCCGACTTCTCGATCACTGTCGCGGTCGCCCCGCCCTTGCCCGCTTCAAAGGCCTCCATCCGCTTGCCGCTTTCCGCACGCGACCGCGCGACGACCTCTTCCGCCGCCGTGCGCTTGTTCAGCCGCTCGCTGATCTCCTCTTCGAGCGTCTTCAGATCGCCGTTGACAAGATGATCCATCGTCCGCAGACCCTCGAAGGCGTCCTTGCCGTAGTACACCGGACCCTTATAGACCGACCGCAGGTGCCCCTCGCAGTAATGCCGAGTCAGCGCCGCCCCGCCCAGCAGCACCGGCACATCGATCCCCTGCGTGTTCAGTTCGTGCAGGTTCTCTTCCATCACGTTGACGCTCTTGACCAGCAGCCCGCTCATCCCCACCGCGTCGGCCTTCGTCTCCTTCCACGCCTTGACGATCTCAGCGATGGTCTGCTTGATCCCGATGTTGTACACCGTGTACCCGTTGTTGCTCAGGATGATGTCCACCAGGTTCTTGCCGATGTCGTGCACGTCGCCCTTCACCGTCGCCAGCACGATCTTCCCCTTCGTGCTCCCCTCGACCTTCTCCATGTACTGCTGCAGGTGCGCAACCGCCATCTTCATCACCTCGGCGCTCTGCAGCACGAACGGCAACTGCATCTCGCCGCTGCCGAACAGATCGCCCACGACCTTCATCCCCGCCAGCAGGTGATCGTTGATGATCTCCAAGGGCGAGTACTTCTCGCGTGCCTGCTCCAGCGTCGCGACCAGCCCCTCCTTCTCGCCATCGATGATGTGCTGTTGCAGCCTTTCTTCGAGCGAAAGCAGCTTCGCTTCCTTCTTCGTCGAAGCCGCCGCCCCCGCGTCCTTGAAGAGGTCCACAAACCGCGCCAGCGGATCGAACGCCTTGTCGGTAATCCCCGCGGGCAAACCCGTCCCGCCCGCCGAGACATCGCGCCGATCGTAAATCAGATCCAGCGCCGCCTCCCACTGCGCCGGCTCGATCTTGTTCTTCGGCAGGATCTTGCTGAAGTGCAGAATCGCGCTCGTCAGCCCCGCCTCACGCAACTCGTGCAGGAACACGCTGTTCAATACCACCCGCGCCAGCGGCTTGAGCCCGAAGCTCACGTTGCTCAGCCCCACCGTCGTCTGACACTCCGGCATCGCCCGCGCAATCCGCCGAACACCCTCGATCGTCTCGAGCCCGCTCCGCCGATCGCTCGCCATCCCCGTGCTGATCGGCAGCACCAGCGGGTCGAACATCAAGTCCTCCGCCTTCAGCCCGTGTACTTTCGTCGCGCGATCAAAGGCCCGCTGCGCGATCGACAGCTTGCGCTCCGCCGTCCGCGCCATGCTCGCTTCTTTGTCCTCGTCGATCGACCCGATCACCAGCCCCGCGCCATACACCTTCGCCAGCCTGCAGATCTGATCGAACTTGTGCTCGCCGTCCTCAAAGTTCGCCGAGTTGATGATGCACTTGCCCGGCGCGTGCTTCAGCCCCGCCTCCAGCGTCCCCGCCTGCGTGCTGTCCAGCATCAGCGGCACATCAACCTGCCTCACCACACGCTTGACAATCTCCGCCATGTCCCGCGCGTTGTCACGCCCCGCGTAGTCCACGTTCAAATCCAGCACGTGCGCCGAATCGTGCCGAACCTGCTCCCGCGCCAGGCTCACGATCCCGTCGAAGTCCTCGGCTTCCAAAAGCTGCTTGAACTTCTTGCTCCCCGACGCGTTCATCCGCTCGCCGATGATCAACAGGGAGTTGTCCTGGCGATAGTCCTGCGCCGAGTACAGGCTCGTCACCGCCGGCGCGGGCGCAACCTTGTCGCTCCGCGTCGAGAGCTTCGCGAACATCCCGCGCGATTCCATCGACTCACGCAGCAGCGCGATGTGTGCAGGCGTCGTCCCGCAGCACCCGCCCACCAGCGTCACCCCGTCCTGCTCTACAAACTTCAGCATCGCCTCGACATAAGGCCCCGGCTGCAACGGATACTCCGTCCGCCCCTCAACCAGCACGGGCAACCCCGCGTTGGGCAGACAGCTCACCAGCCCGCGCGCTCCGCTCGCGCTCGTCTTCGCGCCCCAGTGCTTCCCCAGATAGTGGATATGGTCCGCCATCTCCGCCGGGCCCGTGGCGCAGTTCAGCCCCAGCGACATCACCGGGTACTGCGCAATCACCGCCGCCGCCGCCTCGATCGAAGAGCCCACGAGCATCGTCCCCGTCGTCTCGATGGTCACGCTGACCATGATCGGGATGTCGTCGGTGGTCTTCTTCGCCTCGCTGAGCGCTTCAAGAATCGCGTTGATCCCGCACTTGATCTGCAGAATGTCCTGGCACGTCTCCAGCAGCAGCGCATCCACCCCGCCGGCGATCAACCCCCGCGCCTGCTCGCGATAGCTGTCCAGCAGTTCATCCCACGTCGTGTTCCCCAGCGTGATGAGCTTCGTCCCCGGGCCCATGCTGCCGATGACAAACCGCGGGCGATCGACACTGGCGTACTTCGCGCACGCCTCGCGCGCCACCTTCGCCGCCAGCACGTTCAGCTCGTACGTCGAGTCCGTCAGCCCGAACTCACCCAGCACGAGCTTGTTCGCCCCGAAGCTGTCCGTCTCCACCGCGTCCGCACCCGCCGCCAAGTACGCCTCGTGAATCTCGCGGATCACATCCGGGCGCGTCCGCACCAAGATATCCGTGCAGTTCTCACACCCGCAGTAATCCGTCTCCACCGACAGATTCCGACTGAAAATCTGCGTCCCCATCCCCCCGTCCAGAAGGATCGGCCGCCGCTGCGCCACATCAAAGAACCGGCTCGCCATACAAGTACATCCTCAACCACGCCCCGCCCACGCCCGCCCGCTTTGAAGCCACCGTTGTTTACTGAACTCACATTCATCCATCAATCCGGATGAATGGATGAAAAGTATACCCCGCTCAGGGATTCACCGCCACATACCCCAGATTCACGCCGTGAACCGTTTACTCCCGGCCCTTGGCAGGCTGGGAAAAGACCCGATCGATCGCCCCCTCAAGCACCTCCGCCAAGATCCTTTGCCCCGGACCCGACGGGTGGGCGTCGTCCCGCAGAATCGGGGGGGTGTCGGCGTAATGCTTCTGAAAGACCGGCGCCGACTCGATCACCTCAACCCCGAGCGACTTCAGCCGTTCGACGATCTTCGCGTGCCCGATCAAGGGCTTGCCCTCGACCTCCGTCCGGCGGAGGTGCATGACGACCACCAGCGGGATCTTTTCCTCGCGGAGGCGCGTGACCAGAGCCGAGAGGGAATCGAGCGATCGATTGCCGCGTTCGGCGGGGGGGTTGGTGTCGTCCTCCGACGGGCCTGAAGGGCCGAAGACCTTTTCAATCGCGCGGGGCAGGTAGTTCTGCACCGCCTCCTGAAGGGCCAGGATCGGTCGCGACGTCGGCTGCTCGTGCGTAAGCGGACCGAACGTTGGTTCGTCGCCGTAGTCGATGGAGTTCAGCACCAGCACCGCGCCGTCGGCCTCGAAACTCCCGAACTTCTCCAGGTACCCCAGCACATTTCGCGGGCCCCACGAGCCCTGCGCGATGTTCAAAAGCCGCGTGGGCCGCCCGAACTTCAGCGTCAGTTTCGGTTCGAGCAGCGTGGTGGCGAGTTCGCTGTTGGAGGTCGGCGAGCCGCCGTTGACGATGCTGTCGCCCAGGATCAGCAAACGCAGCTCGCGCGGGTCGGTTTTCCTGGGCTCGACCTCCGCGGAGCGCATGCTGTAACGGTTATAGAAGATTTCGTGTCCGAACCGGTGGTACGTCCCGGGCTTGATGGCGTACTCGAACTTGTCGTCGGTGAAGTAGATCGGGGGATCACCCAAGCCCACGAATGCGCGCAAAATCAGTTCCGCCGAGATGGTCAGGGTCAGACCGATCAGGGCCAGAATGACAAGAACCCGGCGCGTGCGCCGGGCTCTTGGCTTGGCTTGAACGTTCGAGGGTGCGTCCGATGCGGTTGGCACGGGCAGATCACCTCGTCCGGCCTTCCGCCGCGAACCAAAGCGGTCCGCGGGCGAGGCACGGGATAATCGAAGCGGAGCCTTCGCCCGATCAGGCGGAGGGGGCTTCCTTCTTCGTTTCCTTCTTGGCGAAGTAGTTGCCCTGGAACTTCTTCTGGAACTTCTCGACCCGACCCGCGGAGTCAACGAAGGCCTGCTTGCCCGTGAAAAACGGGTGCGAGCCCGACCAGACTTCCACGTGGATCTCGGGGACGGTGGCGCCGACGGTCATGACGACTTGGCCGTTGTGATAGACCTTGCAGTCGTTGTAGTACTTGGGATGGGTCTTGGTCTTCATTGGATCGTCTCCGCAAAAATCTTGGGGGAGAGGATGATAGCGCGGACCCGAACAGAGGCAATGCCCTCGTCGGGATCGCGCTCGAAGCATTTGGTTGGTCTATGGTTGGTGTATGAGCACTGTTCGCATTGTGGAATCGCCGATCGGTCACATCCGCCTCGAAGCCACTTCGCACGGGCTGACCGGATTGCGCTTTGTCGACGGTGACGTGTCGGCCGCGGTTGGACACAGCGGCGACGACGCCGCCCGGTCGGTGCTCGATCAGGCCGAGCGTGAACTCCGCGCGTACTTCGCCGGGGAGTTGAAGCGGTTCACGGTTGCGGTTGCCCCCGAGGGCACGGAGTTCCAGCGACGCGTTTGGATACTGCTGCAAACCATCGGATTCGGCGAGACCCGCAGCTACATCGATCTTGCCCGCTCGCTCGACCTGCCCGGCGGCTCGCGGGCGGTGGGGGGTGCGAATGGCGCGAACCCAATCCCGATCATCATTCCCTGTCACCGCGTTGTGGCGGCCGACGGCACGCTCGGCGGCTTCAGCGCCGGGCTTGATCGCAAACGCTGGCTGCTGCGGCACGAGGGTGCTGGCGGTGAAGTGAGCTTGTTCGCGGCGGGCGCGGAAACCGCCTCGACCATCGTTCGCTGATTCGCGGCGTTGCGCAGAAAAAAAGCCGCCGCCGACAAGTTCGTCGACGGCGGCTCCTGAAGTCGCTCTGCGATATCGATTGAGTTCGTACATCAAGGCGTGTTCAACGCGCGTTCGAGACGTTCGAGCCGGGCTTTCAGTTCGGCGTTCTGTGCGTCACGCTTCTTGAGTTCTTCCTCAAAGCGAACGCGATCGGCTTCACGCTGGAGTTGCTGCTGCTTGATCGCCTGGATCGCCACCGCGGTCAGGCGTGAGTAATCCATGCCCGTGACCTTGCCCTCGGCGTCGAAGAAGACCACTTCGGGGAAGACCTTGGCGACGTCTTCAGCAACGAAGCCGATGTCGTGCTCGCGACCGGGGCGGTCCTTGGCGAAGTCGGGGTTCCAATCGAAGGAAACACCTTCGAGCTTCAAGAGCTTGTCGAGCGCGTCGGTCATCGGCGCGACGTTGTGCTTGAAGCGGCCCGACGAAGGGACGGCGACGTTGTTCGCCACCACGTTGCCCGCGACGGTGAGACGCTGGCTGGGCGAGGTGGTGCCGATGCCGACATTGCCGTTGGCGTCGATGAGCATCCGCGAAGCATTCGCGGTACGGTCCACGATCTGAAAACTCGCGTTCAGGGGGTTGCCCGGCCCGTTGTTGGTGGACGAAGATTGGATTGACCACGTGCGTGCCGGCACGTTGCCGCCAATCTCGGGGCCGCCGGTCATGGCGATCTGGGTGTCGGAGTTGCTCCGAACATCCAGGTTGAAGCCCGGCAGGTTTGTGCCCATCCCGACGAAGCCGCTCGGGGTCACGATGAATCGCGACGCGTTCGACGTTGCGTCGAAGAGCTCGAAAGCACCGGAAGAGTAGTTGTTGAAGCCGTTGGAACGGAGCAGCCAGTTCCGTCCCTGGGAGGAGGAGTTCTCGAGCGAAACGACCGTTCCAAAGTTGCTCGGGCTGCCAAATCGGATCTGGTTCTCGTTCTCGGTGAGTTGCACGTGGAGCTTGGCGGTGGGGGAGGTGGTGCCGATCCCGACGTTCCCCGCGGTATAACTGATGGAGGAGTTTGAGCCGCCGACCCAGGGGCTGAAGGCGCCGGTGATGTTCGCGGGGACGCCCAGAACGCCGGTCCACGGGACGCTGCCTGCGGAGGTGGCGTTGTTGGCCGAGAGGGCGGTGAATGCGGTCACCGCGGACTGGGCCAGGCGTGCCTGCGGGACGGCGTTGATGGCTTGACGGGGTGAAAGCGTGACGAAACCGGAGCCGGGGGGAGACTCGACCTCGATGTTCAGCCACAGGGCCTGATCGGATTGGATCGCAGAGCCGAAGTCGAGCGTGGTGGTGATCACACCGTCGGTGATGTTGGTGAAGTTGCGGGTGATCGGCGGGGCGAGATCGGACGCGGAGGCGGCGAATGTCGGGTAGCCGCAGAGCGTGAAGCGAACGTTCGCGGGCCCAGTCACCGGCACACCGGCGCTCACGAGCTTGCCTTGATAGGTGAAGGCGTTTGAGACTTGCTGCGCGGGGGGCTGGTTGAAGGTGATTGACCAGCGAGAGATGCTGCCGGGTGCGGAGTTGTTCCCGTCGTCAGAAATGTAGAGCTTCCAACTGCCGTTCGGGTCTTTCCCGATGAGCGGGGTGAGCGATGTTTCGTACGGCGCGGGCGGCGCGGGGGAGGGAAGGCTGGCGGCCGCGTTGGAGGAGCAGGCGTAAACGCCCGAGACGACGTTTGTGCTGAAGGTCGGGAGCGTGGCGGTCCCATCGGGGATAAAGGTCAGGACGTTTGCGAAGGCAACGCCGGTTCCGTTGGTGTTGGCGATGAGGCTGATCTTTTCTCCGGTTGGCGAGACGAGCAGCACGTTGACATCGCCGAAGAATCCGTGGGTCACGCCTTCGAGTTTAACGCTGATGTACTCGATACTCGATGGCGCGCCGGTTACGTTGATCGTGTTGGGGTATGGGAAGCCGCTGCCGAAGACGGGGATCGAAACCCCGCCGGTGCTGGTGTAGGTTTGGGCGAGCGTTGAAGCCGTGAACAGGCCCACACCCGCGGCGACCGCGAGCGAAGAGAGGAAACGAACAGAACGGGTGATACTCATGACAGATTCCTCAGCATTGTGAGTGACGTTGGGTCAACGGATCGGCTCGGGTGATCGTCGGCGTGTCGGCCGAACGGGTTGATCTGCTTATCTGCTTTCGCTGGTGATTTTCTGCAGGGCCGCCTCGAGCGCTTCAAGGCGGGCCTTGAGCTGTGCATTATCGGCATCTCGTTTGGTGAGTTCGGCCTTGAGCATTTCGAGCTGACGGTCCTTCTCTTGACGCAGGTCACGCAGGGCTTCGACCATCAGGGCGGTGGTGGCACGTTCGGTGACGAAGCGGGTGCCGGTGGCGTCGGTGCTGACCCAATCTGGGAAGACGCGAGCGACTTCGTCGGCCATGAGGCCGAACTGTGTGCCGGGCAGGGCTTGCCCGCTGGCGACGCGATCGTCGTTGTAGAGGAAGGAGTAGCCGCGGAGGCTCATGAGTTTGTCGAGAGTTCCCGTGAGCGGTGCGATGTCGTGCTTGGCGCGGGGATCAGAGAGGACACCCCATGACCCGCCACCGGGCTTCAGGGCCTGGCCGTCGGACTGGAAGCGGAAGCGTTCGAAGAGGCCGCCGCCGGTGGAGGTGGTGCAGATTCGGAAGGAGTCTGTGCCGGTGGTACTGTTGTTATCGCCGATGATCAGACGCAGCTCGGTCGAGTCGGCGGCGACGTTCACCCTCTGAAAGTACATGGCGTCGGTGTTCTCCGCGTTGCTGCCCTGGTCCGCGATGGGGCCGAAGTTCAGGCGCCCGCTGTTCGCTGAGGTGTTGATCTGGACATTGCCGGTCACGGTGAGTCGCTCGGGCGGGGCCGCACCGGAGGTGTCCCCGATGTTGACGTTGCCGTTCGCGTTGAGCAGGAGGTTCCAGGCGGAGTTGTAGAAGCCGATGTTGTCGTTGTCGCGCATGCCAACGAATGCTCGGTCGGTTGGGTTGGTGACGGGAGAAGCGAACCAGATGCCGGGCGAGCCGCCGCTGGTTCCGGACTCTCCGCGAACGCGGATGCGTCCGGGTGCGAGTTGCAACGCGGTGTTGGCGGTGTTGGCGAAAGCGGCGACACCGGCGGCGGCGTCGACGGACGAGGCCGGAGTGACATAGGTACGGAACCAGTAGTTGAAACCGCTCCCAGCGCGGGAACCGGCCGCACCGGGGATCGAGTTTGCTGCTTCTTGGATGACGATGTTGCCTGAGAAATCGAAGGTGTAAGGTGTGCCGGCCTGGACGAGGATGTTCGGAACGACGAGATCGCGTTGAAGTGGGGAAAAGTTGTTGCCGGGCAACAGGGCGGTGAAGGTGCTGATGAGGGGGCCGTTGGTTCCAACACCGATGTACACGCGCACGGTGAGCGTCTGCGGTGTCTGGCTGAGGGCGGAGCAGACGCGGAGTTGCAGTCGGGTGAGCTTGCCTGAGACGGACGGTGTCCAAGATTGCCACGCGGGTGAGATGGCACCCACGTTGAAAACGATCTGACCTGCAACGTCCTGCGCTTGATCGAGCGATTCGGGCCCTCCTCGCGTTATGGCGATTCCGGCGAGCCCTTGCGCGAGCGGCGCGGGTGTGAGGGCCTGGCGGGGTGAGAGGGTTGTGAAGGACCCCGCGCCGGCGGGTGTGCGGACACTGATTTCAACCCAACGAGGCTGACCATCATCAAAGGCGGCGCCGAAATCCAGAGGAACGGTGAAGAGGCCGTTGGTGACGGTGACGTTGGTGAGGTTGACGGCAGGGGCGATGGGCGATCCACCGGTGAGCGTGGAGAAGAGCTCGGCGCGCAGGTCGATAACACCGGTGATCGGCGCGCTCGACGAAGAGAGAGAACCCTGGTAGGTGAAGGCGGTAGTGGATTGAGCGGCCGCAAACGGAACAAAGAGCAGCGCGGCGCAGAGACTGATGACAAGACCGCGAAGCGTACTGAAAGACATCGACATATCTGTGATCTCCGAGAGCAATCGTTCGTTTGAGTGTTTACTTGGGTTGATCAGCGCGTTCACGAGCGAGTTGGTTGATGAGCGACTTGAGCTGAGCCACTTCGGCTTTCAAGGCCTCGACTTCACGACGATCGGCGCTGGCCTGGGCCGCGACTTCGTCCTTTTCTCTCCGCAGATCACGCAGGGCCTCGACCATCAGGGCGGTGGTGGCGCGCTCGGTGACGAAGCGGGTGCCGGTGGCGTCGGTGGAGACCCAATCTGGGAAGACGCGGGCGACTTCGTCGGCCATGAGGCCGAACTGCGTGCCGGGCAGGGCTTGCCCGCTGGCGACGCGATCGTCGTTGTAGAGGAAGGAGTAGCCGCGGAGGCTCATGAGTTTGTCGAGAGTTCCCGTGAGCGGTGCGATGTCGTGCTTGGCGCGGGGATCGGAGAGGGCGGCCCATGATCCGCCGCCGGGCTTCAGGGCCTGGCCGTCGGACTGGAAGCGGAAGCGTTCGGTGAGGATGCCGCTGACGGAAGTGGTGCAGATGCGGAGCGAGTCGAGGTCGTTCGGGCCGCTGTTATCACCGATGACCAGGCGCAGCTCGGTCAAGTCGGTGCCGGCGTTGATGCGGGAGAAGTAGACGGCGTCGGTGTTCTCGGCGCCGCTGCCTTCATCGCCGACGGTGCCGAAGGCGAGCTTGCTCGGCACGGAGGTGGTGCTGGTATTGAGCTGGGCATTGCCCGTGATGGTGAGACGCTCTGGGGGCGCAACACCCGAACCGTCACCGATGGCGATGTTGCCGTTGGCGTTTGCACGCAGGCGCCAGTCGCCGTTGATGAAGAAGCCGACGTTGTTATCGTCGCGCATTCCGACGAAGGCACGATCGGTCGGGTTGAACGCGGGCGACGCGAACCAGATTCCGGGCGAGTTGCTGGTCGTGCCGGTATCACCGCGGATGCGTTGACGGCCGGCGGCGAGCTGTGTGGCAGTGCTCGCGGTGAGGGCCAGGGTGGCGATCTGGGCGGTGCGTGCTTGCGGCACCGGGGTGATCGGCTGACGTGGACTGAGTGTGACGAAGCCCGAGCCGGGGGGCGACTCAACCTCGATGTTGAGCCAGAGTGCCTGGTCGGTATCGATGGCGGAGGCGAAGTCGAGGGTGGTGGTCACTCTGCCGGAAGAAATCGCGGTGAAAGATCTGGTGATCGCTGGAGCGATGTCGGAGATGTTTAACGGACGGCTCGGGTCGTTGCAGAGTGTGAAGCGAACGTTGGCATTGCCGTTGATCGGAACTCCAGATGCGGTGAGCACACCCTGATAGGTGAATGCGGTGGTGACGGTCTGTGGCGGGGCTTGGTCGAAGCTGATCGCCCAACCGCCGTCGAAGGTCCCGTCGTCTCCACTAGGGAAGTCGTCCAACACGTACAGACTCCAAGTTCCGTTGGCGTTGGTGCCCAGGAGGGGGGAAAGCGAAGTCAGGTAAGGACCGGCCGGGGCTGGCGCGGGCAGGCTACTCGGCACGGAGTAGACGGAACAGGCATAGACCCCGGAGACGACCGGGGCGGTGAATCCTGGAAGCGTCTGTGTGGCGTCGGATGCAAAGATCAAGTTTGCGTTCGAGGCATCGCCGGAGCCGTTGGTGTTTGCCATGAGCAGAATCTTCTGACCGGCGGGCGAAACCAGCAGCACGTTGACGTCGTTCGCCCACGTGTGGCTGAAGTTTTTCAGTTGCACCGTGACGTAACTGATCGAGGCGGGCCCGCCGGTGACGTTGATGGTGCTCGGGTAGATCAAGCCAACACCGTTGCTGGATGATGAAGGGAAAGCGATGGGTGCTGGATTGCTAAACGTTTGCGCGCAAACCGAAAGCGGTGTGAGCAAAGCCGCGGTAAGCGTGCAGGCGAGAAAGTGGAAACGGGTATTCATGTTCGAACTCCTGTGAGGGGATGGCAATCCGGTGGGTGGGGAAATGATGTCGATGCGCGTACACGCGTTACCGTAGCGTTGGACGCGGCTCCTTGAGCAACTGTTCAAGCCGGTCGAGTCGGGCCTTCAGCTCGGTGTTCTCCGCGTCGCGTTTGGCCAGTTCGCTCTCGAACTTTGCCTGCTGCTGCTTGATCGCCTGGATCGCCACCGCGGTCAGGCGTGAGTAATCCATGCCCGTGACCTTGCCCTCGGCGTCGTAGAAGACCACCTCGGGGAATACCTTGGCGACTTCTTCAGCAACGAAGCCGATGTCGTGCTCGCGACCGGGGCGGTCCTTGGCGAAGTCGGGGTTCCAATCGAAGGAAACACCTTCGAGCTTCAAGAGCTTGTCGAGCGCGTCGGTTATCGGCGCGACGTTGTGCTTGAAGCGGCCCGACGAAGGGACGGCGACGTTGTTCGCCAGCACGTTGCCCGCGACGGTGAGACGCTGGCTGGGCGAGGTGGTGCCGATGCCAACATTGCCGTTGGCGTCGATGAGCATTCGCGCAGCCCCGGCGGAGCGGTCGACGATCTGGAACGAGCCGTTGAGTTGGCTTCCCGGGGGCGAGTTCGTCGATGAGGATTGGATCGACCAGGTGCGAGCGGCGGCGTTGCCGCCAGTTGCCGGGCCGCCGGTGAGTGCGATCTGCGTGTCGGAGTTGGTAACGAGGTGCAGCGGGAAGGTCGGCGTGATCGTTCCGAGGCCGATGTTTCCGTTGGGCAGGAAGGTCATGCGGACGGCGGCGGAGGTTCCGTCGCGGATCAAGAACGCACCGGCGAGTTCGGTGTTGCTGGGACCGGTCGAAACCAACTGCCAGGTGCGTCCGTCGATGGCACCGTTTCGAATCGCAAGCCAAGTGCCAAAGCCGGAGCCGCTGTCGAAGAGGACCTGATCGAAGGTGATTCCCGAAAAGACGTGGAGGTTCGCAGAGGGCGATGGGGTACCGATGCCGACGCGCCCGAGGCTATAACTGATCTGGTTTGTGCCGGCGTCCCATGGGCTGAAGGCGTTGCTGACGTTTGCGGGCACGCCGGTGATTCCCGTCCATGGGACCGAGTTGGCGGTTACGGCCGAAGTCGCCGTCGTGGCGATGCGTGCCTGCGGCGCGGGAGTCAGAGGCTGGCGGGGTGAAAGGGTGACGAACCCCGAGCCCGGGGGGCTTTCGACTTCGATCTGCAGCCACTGAGCGCGGTCGGTCTTCAACTGACGCCCGATGTCGACGCTGGCACTGAAGAGGCCGTTCTGCACCGCGACGGCGTTGACGGTGCTGATGTTCCCTATGCGCAGAGCTTCGGAAGTCGAGGTTGGGTTTTCCCACACGGAGAATCGGAAGTTCGCGGTGGAACTGCTCGGAGCGTTCTCGAGCTTGCCTTGGTAGGTGAACGCGTTGGACTGAGAAGTTGCCGCCGGCAAGAACTCGATCGACCAACCGCCGGTGATAACCAACGGATCTGCCGGTGCGAACGAATCGGACACGAATAGCTGCCAGTTTCCGTTGGCCTGAGTGCCCGTCAATGATGAAAGCGTGGCGTTGTACGGACCGCCCGGTGCCGGTGACGGGGCTGAGAAGTTGACGGAGGAGGTGGTGAGATAAACCCCGGAAACAAAGTTCGTGGAGGTTGTTGCGGGGGCTGTCGTTGCCTCAGCGAAAAACGTGGCGGTGGTGTTGACGGCATCGCCGCTGCCGAAGTTTCCGTTCAGGAGCGCGATCGCCTGTCCACCCGGGCTGACGAGAACGATGCGAATATCAGAGCACCAGGTGTGGTTGATCCCGTTGATGGTCACCGCGACGCGTTGAACCGTGTTGCCCGCCAATGCCCCGCTGGGCACGGTGATCACACTTGGGTAGAGATTTGCGGTGGTTTCGTTGAGCGGCACGCTCAACGGGGTCGCGTTGGAAAATGTCTGCGCACGCGCGGACGATTGCGCCAGGACAAGCACGCTCGATGCGGCGATGATCGGCAGGAGAAGACGCTTCAGCATGATCAAACTCCAGTTTTGAGACGAAGTACACACGGCAGACAGCATGGCAGAAACCGGCTTTCGCGACGCGGGGGTTGCGATTCAGGCATTCGGCAAGAGTCATCGCCCTCCAATGAGCGTGAAGGAAAACGCCGAGTCGATCTGAGCGCCGCCGCCGTTCGCGCAGCGAACGTCGACGAGCCCGGAGCCGTCGGGATTCAACGCGCCGCTGGTGGTGGTGACGATGACATTGGAGCTGATGGCGTTGCCGGTAAATGTCGGGAAGTCGCTGAACCCGTTCGGGCCTGTCCACTGAATCCGGTACAAACCGACACCGGTCCGGCTGACGGTGAAGCCCGATCCGCCGGTGACGGTGCCCAGGGCGCTCACCGAGCCGCGCGTGATGCGGAGCGTCTCACCCGCGCCCACTGCGGAGTACTGGCTGGTGTTCCCGAAGCGGATGTTGCCGCGGACATCAAGGCGGGCCTGCGGCGTGGTGTTGCCGATGGCGACGTTGCCGACTTCGTCGATGCGCATCAGTTCGCTGTAGCTGGAGCCGAGAGAAGATTCGACGCCGAAGCGAAGTGCGTTGCCGTTGCTCCAGATGATTGAACCGGGAGAACCGGCGCCTTGCAGGCTGGCGTAAAGGAAGTTGGTGCCGTTGGTCAGGCCGATGGTGGGAAGGTTTGAAAGCGACGAAGGCGAAGCGACCTGCAGCGACATCGATGGTTTCAGCACGCCGATGCCCACGCGCGAGGGGGTGCTGACCGACGCGGCGCCGCCGACGGTTTGGAGCTGCGAGCTCCACCCGCCGGAAACCACCGGCGGGACGGTCAGCGGCTGCCGCGGTGTGAGCTTGACAAAACCGGAGCCGGCGGGAGATTCAATCTCGACCTCGAGCCACAGGGCGCGGTCGCCCGGGAGTGACTTGCCGAAGTCGACGTTCGCTGTGAAGACCCCTTGGTTCACAGGAATGGCGGAAACGGAGAGCGGCCCCAGCAGGCGCATCGCGCTGTTGCTGTTCGATGCCGACTGCCAGACCGAGAAGCGGGCGTTGATCGGGCCCGTCACGCCCGGGTTGAGCTTGCCCTGGTACGTGAAGGCGGTGGGAGTCGGCGTGGGGTCATCAAAGAACTCCAGTTCCCACCCGCCGGTGATGCTCAACGGGTCCGCGGCGGAGAATGAATCGGCAACATAGAGGCTCCAGAATCCGTTGCTGGCGACGCCGCTCAACGCGGCAAGCGTGCCTGTATACGGCCCGGCGGGCGCGGGCGCGATGAACGTGGAGATTCCATTCGGGTTCGGCACGTACGCACCCGAAGGCAGGTTGCTCCCGGGTTCAGGAATGGCCGCAGGTGCCTCGGCGAAGAATGTGACGGTGGCGTTGTTTGCATCGCCCGCACCCGTGTTGTTTGCCAGCAGTTGGATCGGAGCGCCCACCGGCGGCACCAGCAGAATCTGTGCGTCGGCGAGCCACGTGTGGTTGAACCCCTTGATCGTCACGGCGACCCGACGCACGACATTGCCGCTGACTCCGTTGAGCGGCACGTTGATCACGCTGGGGTAGAGCGAAGGGTAGTTTGTGCCGGGCGGACAGGTGATCGCGCCGGTGTTGGAAAAGACCTGCGCGTGCGACGATGTTGCGAGCCCGAGGCACGAGGTCACGCAGGCGATGAACGAAGCACAGAAGGTGGCGAGCGGGTCTCTCATGGTCTTCTCCCTCTGCGGGCGTGATTGGTCGTCTTGAACGGCGGATCAGCGGGGTGATGCGGGCGTGTTTGGGCGGGGTGATTCGTCGGTGGCGTGTGCAAGCACGGCGCGGGCGGGCACTTGTGCGCCGCACTCGGGGCAGAGCTGTGAAGTCAGGCCCGTCAGGTCGTAGCGGCAGTTGGTGCAGAGGTTTTCGGCGAAGAAGCGGGCCTTGAGCGAAGGGCGGCTGCCGATGCTGTAGAGCGGAAACAGGAAGAGCGTTAGGGCCGCCAAGAGGAACATCACCGGCGCCGGACCGAAGAAGAGCGACGTGCCCACGGTGATGTCGAAGGCGAGATCGATGCCCACGCCCGAGAGTGTCCAGCCCGACAGGCGGCGAAGATCGAGCTTGAGGATGCGCCAACCGATGAACGCCCAGACGAGCGCCCGCTCGGCCAGCAGCACCGCCCAGGATTCGTAGAGTCGATCGGCCTTGCCGTCGGTTGCGTTCATCACCAGCCACGCGACGTACAGCAGGCCGATCCCAACCACCGCGCGGGCGATGGCGATGGAGACCGCTGAGCCGCGCGACAACGGCTCGGGCGTGCCCACGCGGTAGCGGAACGCGAGGATGAAGAAGACGTACGTGATCGGCTTGACGAGCAGCAGCAGCGGCAACGCAACCCCCACACCGAGGTTGTCGAAGGCCGGGCCGCACGCCAGGAACACGGTGGTCATAGCTCGAGAGTCCAGACCGGGAAACGAACGAACGAGGAACCAACGCCGCGCCGGTCCTTCGCCAACGCGAGCCCGAGCGGCGCGGGTTGAGCCGAGCGAAGCGCGGGGGGACAGATCACGGAACCGAGGCTCGGTGGGCACACCAGCGGTGGAAGGACCGCCTTCAGAGCATACCACATCGCGGCCCGAAATCCGGGGCAATGTGCACCAACCCGTCTCTTCGTCGCGCGGTGTGTGTGAAGCTGGGCTGATTGACCCGCTCGATGGCACGAGCGATCGCGCATACGTTCGGCGAATGACGATCCCACCTCCATCGACCAAGGGGAAGCCCTCGTTTCTGGACACCCAGTCGTCCGTGGTGGCGAGGCACTGCCGCTTCGTGACGGCCCGGAGCGCCGCGTTGACGAACTTTCCTTCGGCGGGGAGATCCCACGCCTCGGTGTCGAGCCTCGCGCGCACCCACACGCCGGGCCCGAGGATGTCGTTGTCGGTGCGCCAGCGCAGCAGGTGGAACCACACGCTGGGCCCGCGGCGGTCGATCAGCGCACTCGGCGATGACCGCGCCACGATGCCGCACATCGTGCACGTGGTGTGCGGCCAAGGCTCGACGGGCTCCGCGCGCCACGGATCGGGCGCGGCGGGCGGATTCCGCGGCGGCATCGGGCTCCGATCGACGAGGGTTTGCGCAAGGGCCCTGCGGCGTGCGCGGGGCACGGCGTGCGAGTCTGCCGGCCCGCGGTGAACGTGTGCAGACCGGGCACGGCGTGTTCAGTGCGTGAAGTTCGCGTGCGGGCCGGCGGCGGCGGCGGCGGAGCGGTCGATGATCGGGCCGTCGACGTTGTTGGCGGCGATCTCGATGCCAGGCGTGTTGGCGGCGTTGACGGCGGTGCGCAGCCCGATCTCGGCGAGGGCTTTTTGGGTCGAAGCCGCCGGCCCCAGCGGCGGAGACAACGGCCCGGCCAGGGCGGTGCTCTGAACCATCACCGCGGCGAGGATCAGCGCCGCCGCGGCGCACGCGGTGCGCACGGTGGCACGGCGGAGGCTCACCGCACCGGAACGCGGCGAGGGCTCGGCGGGGTTCGTCGGATGCTTGCGGTTCAGCGTCGAACGGTCGGTGCGGGTGCTCGTGCCGAGAATCGACCACGCACAAGCGGAACTGGCCACTGGGCACGGGCGGCCCTCCAGCGGCCGTGCCCCGATCGGCACGGCGGCGGCCCGCACGCCGGCGCTCGCGCGGCGGAGGGTCGACAAAGCACCGCCCGCGCCGGCGTACGCGGGGCGCACGCGGCCGAACCGAACGCACGCCCACGCCAGCGCCGCACAGGTCCACACGAACGCAACGCACGTGCAGACCACCGTCAGAAAAGTCTGGGCCAACGTCAGAAAAGTCTTGACGAATGTGAGGAAAGTCCTGACGAACGTGAGAAAAGTCTTGGCAAACGTGAGAAAAGTCTTGGCAAACGCCAGAAAAGTTCACACCAACGCCACGTTCCATCACACCAACGCCGCATTCCATCACAGGAACGGAGCATTCCTTCAGACAAACGCGACGTTCGATCACACAAACGCGACGTTCCATCACACCAACGCGGCATTCCATCACACCAACGCGGCATTTCTTCAGGCCTACGCAGCGTTTGGTTCGGCGATTAACGCGCGGGCATTGATTTCGACGTGTAAAGACCACTTTTATTGGGCGAGAGCCCGGGCGAAACTGCCCTCTGAATCGACTTCAATCGTACGATTCTGCTTGCTGCTTGCATTCGGCTGAAACATGAAATCAGCACACCGCTCCTCTGTCGGGTTTCACTCCGGCGGCGAATGAAATGCTGAGCCGGGATCGAGCTTCGGCAGCTCACTTCGTGCCCAACTGATCGCCGAGTTGGCGAAAATCTCTATTTGGTCTTGAGGCGTCTGGATGGGATCGCACTGCGCCAAGCACTTGATCAACTCTGTGCGATCAAACAGACGCTGAGCGAAACGCTCATCGACCGTTCCTTGCCATACGGAAGTGGAACGGGAGAAGAACTGTATGTTCGATTCCTCTTCTTCATCGATATCGCTCATCCGTCCATTCACGATGAATGACGCCAGAATCAATCTGCCTGTCTTCGGTTGGAGTTTCGTAAATGCGAGAATCGAACGGGCGACACCCGGCCACCCTTCGAACGGCTCGGCGTTCGGAAGTCCGGCTCGGATCCGATCAAGGCCCCAAGACAGGTGGTAAAGATCCCACGGGCGGTGTGGATTCACGGCATGCACAAGCTTCTGCCATCCGTGCTCGTTGCCGAAGTTGGCAACGAGAGCTTGTTCAAGCAGCTGTCGAGTGGAACCGTGAGCAACGATACCTTCAGTTGAACCCTTTTCGTGAACGTGCTCGGCCCGCAACCAGTCGGTGATTTCATCGGCAACAGAGAGGTTCCTTGGAAGGAACTCCAGGAGAAGCGGCTCGAGGACTTTGCGAACTTCAACGGGATGGATCTGACCTTCATGAATAACTGTCTGAACATGATTGATCTTGCTGAAGTGATCTCCAACGCTCCATCCCGATTTTGGTAGATCCGCAAGAGCTCGGATGTAGGCGGGGAGCAACTCTCGCCATGTTGACCGGATCTTGGCCTGCCCAAACTGGCTCGCAGCAAACTCGAACCGAGAATCGGCCAGTCGAAATGGAAAGGAAAAACGATCAGACTCAGGCCATGCGGCAATTTCGCCTAACAGCAACTGATCGCTCTCGTCTTTATCGACGGGTGACTGGCTCAAGAATCTTGGCCAGTAATCTCGAATCCGGGTGCTTGCGAAACCCTGAGGCCAGACCGACCACCAGTGACGATCATACTGAGATACCTGGACGTAGTGGGGGATGAGATAGTGGGCAAGGCTGCGTACAGCGATCGCCCGATCAACCGGGAGTTTTGCCGCGGTCGCCTCAACTTGCATGGTGCTCTCTTTGGATGGGCTGTGTTGCTCGCCGCTGGCGCGTCGAGCTTCGCTTCTCAGCCCGCTGAGCTCTCGGTCAAAAATGGCGAAGAACCCCGGCTCGCACTCACGCAGCACAATCGCCGCCAAGGCGTGATCGAAATCGATCTCGCCGGGGAGAGTGGTCCACAGTTCGATGACCCGTCGTAGAACAGACTTCAACATTCGAGGTGTTGTAGCCAACACCAGAATCGCTTCCCATGGTTCCAGCAATCGTTGCGGCGGAGGTGCGAGTACGACCCCTGTGTGCGCTCGGTACTGAGGCGGTACCATCAGTTCGCGATGTGTCCGATCAGCGGTGTCGATCACAGGTCGGGGGAAGCCGTTCAGGCATGCGCCGCGGACCGTGCTGATGACGTGCCAAGCGCACTGGACTTCTATTCGCGGCATCCGCTCAACGTATCGTGCAATCTTGCTGTGGTCGAACCGAGAAGTCAGCGAAGTGTCGGCCATCACCAACGAAACGTAGGGACAGCGGTCGAGCAGATGGAGCAACGCCCTCACCGGCCCCAGTTTGCCTTCATCGACGGGGTTTGCATCGGTTGTGGCGTCGCCGTCAATGCCACCAAAGCGTTCGAAATCCTCGATCCAGAGTACGAAACGCAGCCCGGTGGCTCCGGCAATGCTCGCGAACTTGTCCAGAACATGCTTCGGCTCGGTCTTTCGCGCCATCAAGCCCGCGATCATGTCTGTCCACGTCGCCGAGCGTTGAACACTGCTCACGTAATCGTTCGCGATCCCGGTGATGGCCAAGGTATCAACGTGACGTGACAGCTCCGTCGCGAGCGAGTCAAGAATCCCGTGCAATGCCGCCTCAGCCGAAGCGAAAGGCCAAAGCGACACGGTGACGACCCGGATATGCGGTTTGGTCCGCAGTTCATGAATGACCAAGTTTCGGATCGAAGACTTGCCCGATCCTCGTTGCCCAATGAGGGTCGTGGTTTCGCCTTTTTCGTTCTCTGCAAGCCGAGCTGCGATCCGCTTTGCGATGGGGGTATGACGGAATGCGTCGTTGATCGGCGTGCGGATCTCGTCGTCCGTCTCGATCCAAGCCCTGACCTTGTCAAACGTGCTGAGATCGTTGACGTACGACCGAGCCTGTGGAATCGCAGGGGAACGGCCAACAAAGCCGTGACGACGCTGCCATAACCACGTCCAGAGCGCGTTGGCGAACGAAGCGTCGTCGATTCCATCCAACCAGTCCCGAAACCACCTTCGCCGTATCGTCCACCGAAAGCTCGCGAAGATGACGAACACCATTGCGATGAGCAGAAATACTCTCTGCGCGTTGTTGGCATTGCTCCAAAACTGATTCAGTCCATACACAATGTCGTTTAGATCAGAACGAACCCGCCACGACTCGGGAAAAAAGAAGACCAGAACGAGTCCCATGGCTGAAGAAACCCAGACAGGCGGATAGAGAGGAAGGTACCGTAGACCAATCACCCCTTCGAGTGGGCGAAGGCCCATGATCAACCAGTAAGCCGGAATCGACGCGAGAACAAGCCAGAATATGACTGCGTGTTCCCGCCTAGCGAGCCAATCCGAAGCAGGCTCGCAGTACTGCTGCAGGGCTTCACCCGCAAGCATCATCGTCAGTGCCGCGATGAGCGCGTAGATACTGATCACGCACCAACGAGCGAGTGAGTGCACCAGCAACTGGGGTATGGAGTTCGGACCTACCGGCGTCATTGGCGATACTCTGGTAAACATGACCCCTCTGACTTGGCAGTGTACTCCGATCAACGACCGAGTGAACAGCGGTACAGTTGTCGGGCTCTCAAGATAAAGACACCCCGATATCGATTTCAACGCGGGAACCTTCCACAATACCCCGCCAGACTACGTGTGTGTGTCGATATCATCCGTTCGGACGCGCAATAAACTCCTGGCTCCCCCTGCTCATGGGTGGCATCTTTCAGAATCTTGCGCGCCGCAAGCGGCAGATCCGGCGTTCTTCGCCGGATTCTCCGCGGGTGTGGCGTCCATTCTCGCACATGTCACAATCATCAATAAAAAAATCACGTCCAACTCAAGTGTGATGACGACTCTTCCGAACTCATCTTGACTCCCGCGCGTTGTTGCGTGGGGTCAACATCACATGGCCCGGGCCTTCCGTTTCGCCTCGGGCTTCGGAGGTCTTATTATGTCCACCCTGCCCGACAAACGCGAGGAACTTATCACTTGGTGCCAGGCCCACGCTCCCGTCTGGGAGAGCAACCCCGCCTCCATCGGCCTGACCGTCGCCCAGGCCAACGCCTTTATCGACCTGACCGAAGAGGCCCAAACCGCGCTTTTGAACCAGGAAAAGGCCAAGCAAGCCGCACTGAGCGCCACCAACTCGGCGCAGGAGACCATCGGCGATCTGCGCTCCATGGCCGGGGAGTTTTTGCGCACCATCCGCGCTTTCGCCGCCACGACCAACAACCCGCAGGTCTTCATCAACGCCCAGATCCCGCCCACCGCCGCCCCCTCGCCCGTCGGGCCCCCCGGCACCCCCGACAACTTCAAAATCGCCCTCGACACGCAAGGGGCTATCACCTTACGTTGGAAATGCCAGAACCCGGGCGCGGCCAGCGGCACTTCGTACATCGTCCGCCGCCGGTTCGGTTCCAGCGGCGAGTTCCTCTTCGTCGGCGTGGCGAACAAAAAGACCTTCACCGATTCGACGATCTCCGGCAACGTCTCGCAGGTGCAGTACACCGTGCAGGCCGTGCGCTCGGACCAGAGCGGCCCGCTGAGCCAGACCGTCGTGGTCCGCTTCGGCTCGGGCGGCGCCGGCGGCGGGCAGATCCTCAGCGTCACCAGCGGCGAGCCCGGCGACAACGTCAAGCTCGCGGCGTGAGACGGGAAGGGCCGAGGGTTCAGGGCCGAGGGCCGAGTGGGTGTATTCAACGCCCGGTTGCCCGGCGGCCACGGACGCATGAAGCATCACCGCACCAAGCCCCGGTCATCACCGGGGCTTTTTGTTTCCGGCCAGCGGCGGGGGTGCGTGCGTCGGTGATGAACCGTTGTTGACGGTTTGTTATACTGCCGATCTATGGAAGCGAAGCAGAGTTCCAACGACCCCACCCCGCTGCTCGACGCGCTCGTCACCGACGACGACCTGCAGCGCTTGGAAGACCGGCTCGGCGCCTTCAACGTCTTTGAGGCCCTCGGCGTTGTCCGCGCCGAGGTTCGGCACAGCAATTTTCTGGCGTGGCTGCTCGACCCGATGGAATCGCACGGCCGCGGCGATCTGTTCCTTAAGGCCGTGCTCATGGACATGCTCAAGAACGCACCGGCGGACCTGCGCCCGCTCTCGGCGGCCCACCTCGACGGGGCCGACCTTGACAGCGCCGAAGTCCGCCGCGAGTGGCGGCGCATCGACCTCTTGGTTATCTGCAAGGAACAGAACTTTGCGGTGATCATCGAGAACAAGGTCGACAGCGGCGAGCACTCCAGCCAGCTCGAACGCTACGAGCAGATCGCCCGCACCGAGCTGCCGGGCATGCGGCATTTTTTCGTCTTTTTGACCCCCGACGGCGACGCGGCCAGCGACAAGGACTGGGTGGCGTACTCGTACGCGCAGCTCCACGGCGTGCTCCGCCGCGTGCGCGACCACGCCGAGCAATCTTTCGGACCAGATGTGAAGATCTTCCTGGATCATTACCTCTCGCTTGTGAGCAACCACATGATGAACGACGAAGAGATCGACGAGCTGTGCAGGCGTATCTACAAGCGTCACCAGGAAGCGATCGACCTTGTTGTCGAACGCGCGATGGGCGAAAGCCCGATCCAGGCGGCCTTGCATGATCTGGTGGCGGCCCAGAGCGATCGTTGGGTGATTACCAAACGCAACAAAACTGAGGTGCGGTTCGTGCCAAAGCCGTGGTACGACGTACTTCCCCCGGTGCGTGAGGCGTACAAGGATCACCGCAGCGGCTGGATCGCCTGCTACCTCTGGTGCAAGGACGGGTACCTGGAGTTCTCGGTGTGGATCCTGAAAACATCGAACCCCGAGGTGCAGGAACGCGTGGCGAAGCGCCTGTTGCAATCGCCCGACGAGTTCGGGTTCGCCCTCAAACGCCGCAGGCAGATCGTCGGCACTCAGGCGTTGCAGCTTGTCAGCAAAGCCATCGACGACTGGGGCGAGCACGGCGAGCCGGACGAGGACTCGGTGATCGAAAAGACCAAACGCGAGCTCGACGCGCTCTGGTCACGCGTGCCGGCGGTGACGGAGGCGATTCGGAGTGTTCTGGCCACTGGCTGAACGCCCGCTCGGCGCGAATGAACGAAGCACAACGAAAAGAGCCCCGGGCTGACCCGGGGCTTCTTTCTTGCGATCGTTGTTTGCGGCTTTGGTGCTTTGCCCTTTGCTGTTTTCAGGGCGAAGCCCGCCACTCAACCCTGCTTCATCTTCTCGGCCTTCTTGCGGGCGTCGTCCAGTGTGCCGACGTACATGAACGCCGACTCGGGCAGGTCGTCGCCTTCGCCGTTGCAGAGCCGCTCGAAGCTGTCGAGCGTTTCTTCCAGACTTGTCGTCACGCCCGGGAAGCCCGTGAAGACTTCCGCGACGTAGAACGGCTGGCTGAGGAAGCGCTCGATCTTGCGGGCGCGGGCCACGGTCTTCTTGTCGTCTTCGGAGAGCTCGTCAACACCCAGAATCGCGATGATGTCCTGCAGGTCCTTGTACCGCTGGAGGATCGTCTGCACCCGGCGGCTGACGCCGTAGTGGCGCTCGCCGAGGATGTCGGCGCTGAGGATGCGCGAGGTCGAGGCCAGCGGGTCGACGGCGGGGTAGATGCCCTTCTCGGCGATGCCACGCGCCAGAACGACGAAGGCGTCGAGGTGGCTGAAGGCCGTGGCGGGGGCCGGGTCGGTCAGGTCGTCGGCGGGGACGTAAATCGCCTGCACCGAGGTGATGGCGCCCTTCGCCGTCGAGGTGATGCGCTCCTGCAGCTCACCCATTTCCGTCGACAGCGTCGGCTGATACCCGGCCGCCGAGGGCATACGCCCCAGCAGCGCCGAGACTTCCGAACCCGCCTGGGTGAAGCGGAAGATGTTGTCCACGAACATGAGCGTTTCCTTGCCCGATGAATCGCGGAACTCCTCGGCCATCGTCAGACCCGAGAGGGCCACACGCAGACGCGCGCCCGGCGGCTCGTTCATCTGCCCGAACACCATCGCGACCTTGTCAATAACGTGGCTCTTCTTCCCCGCGGAGTCGAAGTACTCGGCTTCCTTCATTTCCTTCCAGAGGTCGGTCCCTTCACGGGTACGCTCGCCGACGCCGGCGAAGACCGAGTAGCCACCGAAGTTACGGGCCACGCGGGCGATGAGCTCCTGGATGATGACGGTCTTGCCGACGCCTGCACCACCGAACAGACCGATCTTGCCACCGCGGACGAAGGGGCACAGCAGGTCGATGACCTTGATGCCGGTGGGCAGGACCTCGGTCTTGGGGTTCAGCTCGGCGAACTCGGGCGGGGCCTTGTGGATCGGCGAGCGCTTCACGCTGGCGGGGATCTCCGCCCCCTTGTCGATCGGCTGGCCCAGCAGGTTGAAGACGCGGCCCAGCGCCGCCTCGCCGACCGGGACGGTCACGGGCGAGCCGGTGTCAACCACGGTCAGCCCGCGGCGCAGGCCGTCGGTTGAACCCAGCGCCACGGCGCGGACCTTGCCGCCGCCGAGGTGGCTGGCCACTTCGCCGGTAAGGTTCAGACGCCCGACGGGGGTGTCGGCCTCGATCTTCAGAGCGCTGTAAATGTCGGGAAGCTTGTCCTCGGGGAACTGAGCGTCGAAGGTGGAGCCGATGACCTGCGTGATCGTGCCGGTGGTGGACAAGGGAAGTCTCCGATGATGCCCGAAGCAACGGCCGTTGCCCGGGCGGAACTGGACCACGCCGTCGGTGCGTCCCGAGGGCGGCGAGGTCAAGGGGCGGAAGGATAGCGGGCACTTAGGGCGTTGGCGAGTCGATCTGTTCAGTGACCGCTCGGGACCGAGGCTTCCAGCCGCCGCCGACGACAAGGCGGGAATCGTTCGGCTATATTCCCCGTCTATGAAGATCCACGAGTATCAGGCACGCGGGCTGTTGTCCTCATTCGGCATCCCCGTCCCCCCCGGGGACATGATCGAGAAAGCCTCCGACGCCGCGGCCGCCTACGCCAAAATCGCCCAGGCCATCGGCAAGCCCGACGCCCTCGCCGTCGTCAAGGCCCAGGTCCACGCCGGCGGCCGCGGCAAGGCCGGGTTCGTGAAACTCGTCCGCTCGGCGAAGGAAGCCGAAGAGGCTTCCAAGTTCATGCTCAGCAACCGCATGGTCTCGCCGCAGACGCCGCCCGAGGGGCTGGAAGTGACCAAGCTGCTGGTGGCCTCCGGCGCGGACATCGCCGATCGAAAAGGTGGAGGCAAGGAAGAGTTCTACCTCGCCATCACCACCGACCGCAAGACCCGCCGGAACGTCATGATCGCCTCACGCGAGGGCGGCGTGGAGATCGAAACCATCGCCCACGAGCGCCCGGACGCGATCATCAAGACCTTCATCCACCCGGTCGCGGGGCTTCAGCCCAACCAGGCGCGGACCGTCGCGTTCAACCTCGGCTTCCGCGGCAAGCAGGTCGCGCAGGCCGTGCAGATCATGCTGAACCTCGCGAAGCTCTACGTCGCGAAGGACTGCACGCTGGCGGAGATCAACCCGCTGGTGATCACCCCGCCGACCACCGAGCACCCCGACGGGCAGGTCATCGCCATCGACGCGAAGTTCAACTTCGACGACAACGGGCTCTTCCGCCATGCCGACCTGCAGGCGATGGCCGACCCGGCCGAGGAAAACCCCGCCGAGGTCAAGGCCCACGAGTTCGGGCTCAGCTACATCGCCCTCGACGGCAAGATCGGCTGCCTCGTCAACGGCGCGGGCCTCGCGATGGCGACCATGGACATCATCAAGCTCCACGGCGGCGAACCGGCGAACTTCCTCGACGTCGGCGGCAGCGCCAGCGAGCAGGCCGTCACCGAGGCCTTCAAGATCATCCTCAGCGATAAGTCCGTCAAGGGCGTGCTGGTGAACATCTTCGGCGGGATCATGAAGTGCGACATCATCGCCCAGGGGATCATCAACGCCGCCAAGCAGGTCGGCTTCACCGTCCCGCTGGTGGTCCGCCTAGAGGGCACGAACGTCGACGCGGGGCGGAAGCTCCTCGAAGCCGCCCGCAAGGACATCCCCACCATGCAGCCCGCAACCGATCTGACCGACGCCGCAAAGAAGGTGTGTGCGGCAGTTGGTTGAGCGGTTGATCTTTCGAACAGCGTTTCCCAGGGTTCCTGATCCAACCCATCTTCACAGCCAAACCGCCGCCGCACGGAGGAACGCCTCATGCCCGCACTGACTTCACCCGCCCGCACGATGAACCGCGTGGCGTTGTTGTCCATCGCCCTGTCACTTGTTCTGGCCGCCGGCACCTCGGCCCAAACCGTCCCCCCCAGCGCGCCGACCAAGCCCTCCGAGCCGCTGACCAAGCTGCCCACGCCACCTTCGCCGCCCTCGGCACCAAAGGACCCGCAGAATCCGAAGGGCGAAGGATTCAACACCGCGGTGATCGAACCCGGTGCCGAGCCGCGCCGCGTCGTGAAGTTCCAAACCAAGCCGGGCGTCGCCGGCCGTTGGAAGCTCTCGCAGAGCGCGAAGATCACCCAGATCGTCCCCGCGATGCCGCCGACAGAGAACCCGGAGATGACCGTTTCGATCTTCGCCGAGGGCATCCCCGCCGACCGCAACGGCGACCAGACCCTGATGCTCAGCTTCGACAACGCGCAGATGAGCAAGAACGACCAGCTCGACGCGCAGGCGAAGATGCTCACCGAGGCACTGCTCCGCTCGGTCAACGGCTTGAAGGCCGAGATGGTCAGCGTCGAATCCGGGCGCGTGCGCCGAACCCGCATGCTCAACCCCGAGAAGGCCGGCGGCATGGGCGCCAGCATGGTGGGGGGGCTGGAGGAAATCCTCACCCAGTTCAGCGCTCGCTTCCCCGAGGTACCCGTGGGCGTCGGCTCAAAGTGGTTCGTCGTCGGTGAGAGCGTCACCGCGCTCGCAGTGGTCAAGACCGACATCATGGCCGAGTACGAGCTGACCAAACTCACCGACGATTCCGCGACGCTCAAGGTCAAAATCGAGGGCTTCGCACCCGCACAAGACCTGCCCGGTCAGCCCGGCCCCGACGGCAAGCCCGCCCGAATCGAAAGCCAAACCATCTCCGCCACCGGCGAGCTCGAAGTCAGTTTCTCCCGCGCGCTCGCAACCCGCGGCCAGATCGAAGAAACCCTCGACCTCGCCATGACCAGCGCCGGCCAGTCGATCGTTCAGCGCGTCGTCACCACACGCAAGCTCGACCAAGCCCCCGAACCCGCCCCCGTTCCAGCCCCGGCCACACCCGCGACCACCGCCGCGCCCTCAAGCCCACCATCTCAGCCAACACAGCCGCCGCAGCCAAGCACCAAGCCCGAGAACCCACCCCAGCAGCCCTGACCGGCTCAAGAAGGGCCCCCGACCCGCACCGCAGCCCAACCCAACCGTTTCGCTTCCAAGCATGACAACGCCAATCCGCAAGCGAATCGCGACAGTGACACAAGCCCGCCACGGGGTTGACCGATGCCGGACCCCGGCTATTCTTGTTCGTCCGGGTAGGTAGCTCAGTTGGTAGAGCACCGCATTGAAAATGCGGGTGTCGCCGGTTCAAGTCCGGCCCTGCCCACTTGGCCCGATTCTCTGGTAACGCACTCGGGCGCATCGACCCGCAAACCCCGCTGGAAACGCGGGGTTTTGCTTTTTGCAGGTTCTTCGGTGCCCTTCGATTCGCCCCCATGCCGCGGCGTATTTCCCGTCACGCCGCCCGTGGCGCGGGTCCAATCGGCATCGGTGACTTGCAGGTAATGCCCCGCCGCGATCGCCTTCGTGTTGCCGATCCACGCACAAACCGTGTGCAGCGGGAACGTCGCCGCCAGTTCGGTTTGCCGACTTGCCCGCAGGTTGTGCCACGTCCGATCCCACGGCGTCAGCCCCGCTCGCTTGATGATCCGCCGGAAATGCGGATTCAGGTTTGCGCCTTCCCGATACCGCCCGATCACAAACACCGCGCCTTCGGGTGCGGCATCAAACACCGCTTGCAGGTGCTCTCGAATCTCAGGGAACAGCGGGATGATCCGCTCCCCCTTGCCTTCGTGGTGTTCGGTCTTGGGGCTTCGCACCGTCAGCCGGTTGTGTTCCCAATCCACGTCCGACCACCGCAGGGCAAGGGCTTCGCTCGGAACGCGCAGCCCGCCGAACCGGGACAATGCAATCAACAGCCGCCATTCGGCATCGGGTGCCGCATCGATCACCTTGGCGATCGACTCCCGCGACACGAACACCGCGCGGGCGTGGTTCACTTGCGCACCCGCCTTCAACTCCGCGAACGGGTTGGCGCTCGCCATGCCGCGACGCATCGCCCAGCGCCACACTTGACGGGCGTACAGAACCGTCCGGCTGATCGTCGCGGGCGCATACCCCGCGTTGATGAGACTCGCCCGCCATTCGTCCGCGTCGGCTTCCCCGATCGTCGCCACATTGCGGGCTTCAGTGAAGTGTTCCACCAGCGCCGCCTCAACTTGTTTCATCCGTATCAACGTGGCGGGCTTCACATTCACGCCAGCGAAGAACGCCGCGAGAAGCGTGCCGACGGTCGAGTCGGTGCGGGCGCGTGCGGGCACCAGCCCGATCCGGGCCAACTTCGCGTGCAGGTCATCGGGAACGGTGCGGACCCATTCACCCGTGGCGGGTGAGAGAAGCCCGGACACCGACGCGCCTGCCAGGTTCTCGATATGGCCCTTGATCGCGTCGGCTTGCTTCGGCTGAAGCTTGCCGATGCGGATGGTGCGGCGCTTGCCGCCGAACGCCATCTCAACCCGGAACCGTCCGCCGCCGTCGTGGATGAGGCTCGCCATGCGTCACGCTCCCCCGCGCTTGGGCGCGGTCTTCGTGGTGGTGCGGGTCTTCTGTTCCGCGGGCACGAGCCGAAGTTTCAAATCAAGAGCCTTCGCCAGCTTCACCGTCGATTCGACGCTGAGGGCCGATTGCTCATTTGCGAATCTGCTGAGAGCGCCCTGATCGAGCCCGGTGAGAAGCGAGATCTGGTATCGCGACAGCCGCGAGGACATCATCGCCTTTCGGAGTTGCTTGAGGATATCGGCCATGAAGTAATCGTACAGAGTTACTTGCTCGCTGTCAAGCAATGCAGCAAGGTGCGGGCGATCGGTGGATAAGTCGTCGAGTTCTCGCGCCCTGACCGATTCGGGAATCCACTGATGATCTTCGCCGAGTGGTGGTTCTTCGCGGGTCGTTGGGAACCGTCCCCGAGGGAAACGCCACTTGACTACCGGACCGTCGGAGAACTGATGGAGTGCCAGCGCCGCCGCCGGCCAGTGGGGGGCGATTAGATCAGTGGCTTCGCGAACACCCGCTGCGAAGCCTCGCCGAAAGGCTTGCTCGGGCCGCACGTCGATGGTGCGGGCCTTCTTCGCGGCGCGTCGACGTCGCCAGCCATAGATCACGTGAACCACCGAGTCGGGTGGGCTTGTCGTCGCCCCCTCGCCGGAGGTTGGCGCTGCGGGCACGGTGTTCGGTGTTTGGTTTCCTTCTTTCACTTCTTTCCACCCCCCTCGCGCGGACGCGAGCAAAGAAAAACAGAGACTTGTGAGGGGGGGGAGGGAAAGAAGGAAAGAAGTTGAAAAGTGTGTGTTTTCTCTCTTGTTTTCTGCAAAACTTCTTTCACGCCGCACCCCCTTCTTTCACACGGGCCAGTCGATAAACGATCCCCTCCCGACCCCCGGTCGGAACCTTTTCGGGTATCACGTCTCCGCGCTGGGCCAGCGTGTCAATGACCGAGCCAAACGCCTTCGCATCGAGCTTCGTTGCCCGAAGAAGATCACTGTGCCCCATCGACCGCCCCGGCGCTTCTCGGAGCCGACGAATCACACGCCGCACCAGTTCATCGAAGGGGGACTCCGCCGCATGGCTGGCGGCCATGAACAGCGTCCGCCGGGCCTGATGCTTCGCGAAGGCACCCGCCCACCGAATCGCCTCAGCGCCGATCGACGGGTCTTTGTGGTTCTCACTGATCGCGTAGACCAGCGCCAACTTTCGAGCTTGCTGGTAGACCCGCGCCCACACGGCTAGGGCAATCTGATCGCCGGCGATCTCGGCCCGTTCATACTCCGCTTCCGCGTCCTTCTTTATTTCTTCCGAGAGGCTATCGCCTTCGGGTGTGATCTCGATCATGCGGGGGCTGGGGTGTGTCTCTGCCATGTTGCCCGCGCCGGGTTTGAGTTCGGCCCAGAACCGTGCGACTTCCAGCACTCGCTCCGGGATTTCGCGGATAGTTGGTTTTTGCCCCGCGCCGCGGCGGCCAGCCTCCACGATCGTGAACCGCGCGACAAGTCCGCCGGTGAGTTGCTTCACCGTCAGGGCGCTGTAGAAGTTTGCGGGCGTTGCCGTACCGAGCAGGTTGAGACAGGGCTGATCGATGCTGAGCCGGTCTTGCCGCCCCGCCTTCAAGCGCAGATTGAAACGTCGATCGGCGTTGCTGTAGAGCTGGAGCAGCGCTTTCGACAAGCTCTCATATCGGCCGTCCTTCGATTTCGCCACCGAAGTGAGCAGCGTGTCGATTTCGTCGAGCTGAATCAGCAGGTTCGGCGTGCTGTAAAGCGCGTCCTCCAAACCCTCACCCGACGCGATGCCATCCGCAAGGGATCGACTCATGTTCACCGCGTCGAGAATCATCGAGTTCGTCTTCCGCGGCGCGTCTTTGCCCGTGCCGGAGTTGGCCAAGGCCAGCGTGTAGAAGTTCGGTCGGTTGTCCAAGGCATCGCGAACCTTGCGCCCCGCGAGCGTTGCGAGCAGCGCGAGGGCACCCGCAAACGCGAGCGGACGATTCGGGTACGGCGCGCTCGCGAGTGTGTACGCCATCACGTCGCCGATGAACCCGGGGACGTTGAACAGTTCGGCGGGCATGTGCCCCGGGTCTTCGTCGTCGAAGCAGCGCGCATCGGTCGGCGTCGAGGTCTTCGCATCGAGATAGCTGAGGTCGACGCCGTAGGTATCGACGATCCGCTCGGCCTTCTCGCGCGGGTACTTCGCCCCGCCGTCCAGGCCGGATCGGATCGTCGCGAACGCCTCGGCGTCGCCCAGACCACACTGGCGGGCCGCGGCCATCAGCGCCCGCTCGGCGTCCGACCGCTCGATCTCGTGCGGAATGAGCTGCCCGATCTTGAACGCCGCGGTATTCAGCCGGTGGTTCCGCCCGCCCTCGGCGGTGCTGGCAACGTCGCTGCACTCGGCCTCGAGAACCCGAGCCCCGTAGACCGTCGTAGAGCCCGCAGGAGCCATCGGAGCCGCGAGGGGTGCCGAGGGTGCCCCCGAACCCTTCGCGGGCTTGGCCTGCCAGCCGCACGCGGTCGCGAGGGCTTCCAGATTGACCCGCAGGTGTTCCGGGTCGATCGGTGCCGGGTCGCCGGGCCATTCGTTCACCGTTGAACCGTCCGGGGCCATCCAGACGATCCGCTCGCCGGTGGGGTGGACCGAGCCGGGGGCGACGGTCTGGCACCCGGTGGACCGCAGTTCGAGGATCATCGACCCGTCGGGCGCGAGAAACTTCCGCGTTGGCGCGGGCGAGGTGAGGCGGTAGAGGCGGTGCGAGCGCGGAGCGCCGGCACGTCCGAACGTGGCGGGCGTGGGGGGGAGAAAGTCATCGGCCAGGCGGCGGGCGTCGTCGCTGTCCAGGTCGATATCGATCACCCAGCCGGAAGGCTCGCCCAGCAGGGTGCCGATGTTGGCGGATTCATCGATGAACGCCCCGGCGAGTTGATCGCCCGTGAGTCTGAGCGTTTGCCAGCCCGCGATCGCTGGGGCTTTCGCCCGTGGTGGGATCGGGAGAACCCGGAGCCCGCCCTCGGTGAGCTGGCGCGCATGGTCGAGGATCGTCACGCGACACCCCCGCCGATGGTCGCCCGCGTAACATTGCCCGACGATTCACAACCTGCCCGCTGTTCCGCCCCCGCGGCCATCGGGCTTTCTTCAAGCCGTCGCCCTTCCGTCATCGCTGCCCCCCTTCATGAATGCCCGGAGTGATTCGACGCACACCAGCCGTGCGCGTCCGACCGTTCGCGAACGAATCGCGCCGGTCCTGATGAGCTTGTCGATCGTCCTCGGCGAGAGCCCCAGCGCCCGCGCCGCTTCATCGGGCCGAACCGCGATCGGTTCGAGCTTCGCGGGCGTTGGCGTCTTCTCCGCGTTGGCGGGCCAGTTCTCCATCATGCCGCACCCCCGGCGCTGGGGGCGTTGGTCGCGTTTTCCTTGGCGCGGGCGTCGAGAGCCGCCTCAACGTCTGCGGGCTTCGCGAGCCATCGACGCGAAGCGCGGAGGCAAGGGATACGGCGCGCCCGCGCTTCATCGAGGAGCCATCGCGCCGGTAGACGCAAACGCTTCGCCACTTCGCGAATCGGTATGTACGTGTCGTCAATCGCACCCATGCCCATGAGCATCGGCGCTGATGTGAGGCTTGTGAAGCCCGTTCACTCGCGTGCTGCTGAGGTGCTGCCGTGCTGCTGAGATGCTGCCAAGTTTCTCAACGCCAAGGCGATGCGTTGTCGGTCGATAAACGGGCCGCGTTCCGTCGCGTCGGCCATGCGGGTGATTTCTTCGGGCGTGTACCGCCGATTGCGGGATGAGTGTCCCCGTTCGTGCGTCTTCATGCCCGCCGCCTTGCGGATTCGCCGGAACGTGTCGAAGGTCATCTCCCGACCCAGCGCCGCGAGGATGCGTGAATCGCCGCGAATCTGCTCCGAGGTCAAACCAACGTCCGCCGATGCCGATCGGTGAGAAGTCATCGCCGCATCACTCGCCGCCGCGAACGCCTCGGCGTGGTGCTTCCAGTCTTCGGCGCTTTGTGCGAGCTGCCCAACGATCGGCCCCGATTCAATCGGCGAGCGTTCGAGCGGGTGCGTGGTTATCCAGCCGTGCCAGAGTTTGCGTGCCGCGCGCACGCGCCGCACCGCCCAGACTCCATCGTCAAGGTGAATCGGTTTCACCGTCACGTCGCCCGATACGTCCAGGCTGGTTTGCACTTCAACCGCTATCGCCTCGGCGCGGGCGAAGGTGTCGGCGAGTTCTTCGTCGATGCCCACCATCCGCTCGATTGTCTGCTTCGCCTTCGCGGGCCTCTTCGCGAGCCGCCTCCAGGCTTCAAGCCATGCCGCCGCGTCGGTCCTCAGCCCGGAGGATTCGCCCCGCCAGAGGTCAACGTAGGGGACGATCCACTCACCATCGGGATCGAGTTCGGGGCGCGCCGCGTCGATCTCTTCGCGCCAGTCGTCGCGAAGGACCGCGAGACTGTGGGCGAGCTGGTCGAGAAGGTCGGCGAGTTCGGGCGCGAGTTCGCCCGGTGATCGAAGGGGTTTCATTGCCGTGCCTCGGCGTTGCCGGGCGGGCGGGGGGTTGACGCGAGGCACGCGCCCACCCCGCCACCCCTTGCCCCACCCGCCGGCCAGCGTGTGGGGACACCCAACGCCCGGAGCATAGCGAGTTGATGGGTCGGGTGGAGTCGGTGCCCTATCGCGACTGTTCCCAATGCACCACCGCCGCCAAACACCCGAGGAAGGACCCGCCCGAGTTCTGTGGGTCCTTCCCGGGGGTCTTCGTTTGCTGCGTGCATTGGGAACAGTCAAACTATTCGACCGACTACACCCCAAACCGGGGAACCCGCTTCGAGCATGAAAAAAGCAGGGGCGGAAGGCTCTAAAGCCCGCCGCCCCGCGTCCCCACCCCTGAGCCCGTCGCCATCCTTGGCGGGCCTCAGCCGTTCACGATCATGGACCGATGCCGTCTTCACTCTGCCCGGTGTTGCGCTTGATTTCGCGAAGTTCGGCGTAGATCTTCTCGGCGCGGTCGCTGATCCTCTCGATCGCGCCCACCGACCCGCCGCCCATGAGGGCCGCGTCGCCCGCGAAGAACGTGCCTCGTGGGCTGATCGCCGATGTTGCCGCTTCAAGGACCGCGGGGATATCCGCCGCCATCTGTTGGAGCTTCGCCGCGTACTCGCTGAGCCCCGGGCCGAAGTCCATGCCGTCGCCCTTGACCGTCCAGCCATCGGAGGGGAACGCGCCCTCGGCGACGGCGCGAAGGGCCGCGTCAAACTCCGCGAGCCCGTTGTCGGCGAGCCGGTTCGACGCCACCCGTGAGGCGCTGTCGGCGATCGCTTTCTCGAGCGCGTCCGCCGCTCGCTGTACCCCGGCGTCGATGCCCGAGCTGATCGTCGCGTCGATCTTCGTGAGTGAATCTCGCATCGCCTGATTTTCGAGCTTCGTGCGTTCGTCGATCGCCTTCCCCAGCCCTTGGGCGTTGGCATCGAGCCCGATCACCGCTTTTCGGAGGTCAACGCCGAAGGCCTTTTTGTCTTCGCCCCAGATGTTCGGCACGTCGATCAATCCGAAAAGGCTCTGGTCTTCGCCGAAGAGGTTGCCCGACACCGCTTCGTCGAGCCGCTTGCCAAGATACCCGCTGATGCTCGCGTCGCTGGTGCCGACCGCAACTTCCGTACGGATTGATTCGAGGCCCTTGCGGATTTCGCCGAACGCACGCTCAAACGCGAGGGCGACACCCGCCGCCGCGATCTCGGCCGCGCCTTGCCAATCGCTGTTCTTCAGCGCGTCGAGGATCGCCTTGAATGTCTTCTCGGCGTCGTCGCCCAGGGCGCGGAAGGCTTTGGCGCCCCGCTCGGCGAGGTCTTCAATGTTCGTCGTGAGCCCGATGGTTGCGGCTGTGATGCCCCCGAGGGCGGTGGCGATCATCCCCAAGGGCGAGCCCATCACCGCGAAGAGCGCCCCACCGACGGACACCAGCCCCGCCATCGCGACCCCCGCCGCCGTGAGCGCCGCACCGACCGCCGCCGCGCCGCCGGCGATGAGGGCCAGGTCCTTCACCGCGCGGGGGTTGTCGGCGAGAAACTTCGAGAACGCACCGACGACCGACGACACCGCGTCGAGGGCCTTGACCATGGCCGGCGCGAGCGCCGCACCCGCCGCGTTCGCCGCCCCGCGTAGGGCGTCCTGCACTTCGTCGAGCTTGTCGCCCAGTTCGTCGGCGAGCTTCACCGCGTCGTCGCTGAGGACGATGCCGAGGGCCTTGGCGCGTGCGGCGAAGTCGTCGAGCCCGCGCGAGCCGCGCGCGAGCATCGGGATGATCTTGGTCCCCGACTTGCCGAAGACGGCCATCGCCGCGGTGGATCGCTGGGCCGGGTCGTCGATCGAGGCGAGGGCGTCGGCGATCGAGCGGAAGGCCGCATCGGGTGCCATGCCGACCAGGGCGTCGGTGCTGATGCCCAGCCGGGCGAGGGCGTCCGCCGCTGATACTGAGTCTTCGTCGGCGCGGGTGATGGTCTTCGAGAGGTTGCGGAGCGCCGCTTCGAGGTCTTCGGCGCTCGCCCCCGATTGGCGGGCCGCGAAGAGAAGCGCTTGCAGGGCTTCGACCCCCACCCCGGTACGGGCGCTCAGGTCGGCAACTTCGCTGCCCGCCTTGGCGAAGGCAACACCCGCGCCACCGAGCCCGCCAAGGATCGCGGTACCCACCCCGGCGAAGCTGATCCCCAGCGCGTTCACCGTGCCGGCGAAGTCGGAGAGCCGCTTGCTCATCGCATTCAGCCCCGCCCGCACGTTGTCCTTCAAGCCGATTTCGACAACCGCCTTACCCGCTCTGATCGCCGATGCGTTCGACACGATGCACCCCCATGTATTCGGCCCCGAGGATCGCACGCGCCCCCGCGCGTTGGTTGACGATCACCGAGGCCAGTGTAAACCAACGCCGAGCCGCTGGGCTGGGCGCTGGGTCTGTGTGCTGTCGTCGATCACTTCGAGAACGTGCCCCGCCAGGCGCGGAGTTCGCTGCTTCGCGCTTCGATGGTGGTTTTTTCACCGCTGCGCAAGGTGATCGCGATGCTCAAGCTGTCGGGGTGCGGGTAACGCTTGCGATTGATGGGGAGGTCCGGATTGATGGGGGTACCGAACCACTCGATCACGCCCTCCCAACATTTGCGATCTTCCCCGATCGTGTGGAACATCGCCGCCATGCCGCTGCGGAGGTTCTTGATCTCGGTCGGTTCATAGCTGATCCGGTTCCAGTCCAGAGCCGCCGCTGGGGCCGATGCCGCCCCGCCGGGCTTGGCTGGCGATGCGGGGGCCTTGCGGGTGCCCGGAGGCTTGCGGTCGCGCCGTGCGGGCTTGGCGGGCTTGCTTGTGCGTGAACGATCCTGCGAACGGAGTGATACCATCGGTCGATTCCTGATGCTGGCTGCCTCAGAACGCCGCCCGCGTCGCCAGCAAGGGCGCGGGCGGCGGTACTTTCAGCGTGATCGCGAACCACAAACGGCCAGTGTGTACTTCGGACGGTCGTCCTTATGCCAACCGGTGAAGAGTGCGGCACCGACGATGCGAGAGTCTGATTTGCAGAGGCGCTCCATCAACGAATCCAGCGACCCGCCGCGGAGGTTGATCGGCGCTGGGCTGAGCCGATGCGTGGGTGTACTCAAGAGCCTTGCCAGTCGCCCCGCATCTTCGTGGCTGTACGTCACGAGCAAGAACTTCGCTGGCTTTCCAGAGAGATCACCCGGAAGAAGCGTGGGCTCTCCGCGATGCACCAGAATGTGCTGCTCCAACTTCATCGCGCCCTCCCTTCCTCGAAGTTGCCGACCAGGGAGAGAACCGCCCGCCGGATCGCCGGGGGAAGGGCGGCCCATGCCGCCATCACCCGCGCGAGGTCCGGGTCGATCGGTGCCCCGATCCCGTCACTTTTCACGTCAGCCGGCGCGAGACTTGCGGTATTTCCCGTGTTTGACGGGGCGTATTCAAGTCCGGCCCTGCTCATTGGTCGATTTTCTACAGCATCACACAGAACCCCAACCCCCACGAAATCCGCAGGATTGTGGGGGTTTTGTGTTTTGGGGTGGTGTGCGTTGGTGCCGACCGTGTGCGTGCACGTTTCCGGATGTGTTGCCGGAGGCGTTCGTACAAATGTGGCCGCCGCGTTTAACCTGCCGGGCTGGCTGTTCAACGTTCAGGCCCCCGCAGAGTTCCACCAACCTCCGCTCCATCCTCGGTCGTCACCGATCATCTCGCGACCGATCGCCACCCGCGAAGCGCATCGACAAAGTTCCGCCTTTCCGGGTGTGGACCAACTCTTCACTTACGACGACGGTGGGCTCTCCGTGACCGCAATGACACTCCACCAAACTCACACCACCAGCCCAACAGGCTTGAACGTGTGCGAGGGCAAGACGTCCTTCAAGGCGGTGTTGCCCAGGTGCACGCTCACCAGTTCGCCCAGCACGTCGCGGAAGTCCGTTGTGTTCAGAAGGTCGCGGCGTTGGTGCAGTTGGTCGGGCTTCAGGCCGGGCCAGGTGCCCGCGACTTTGCGTGCCTTCCCCGCGCTCTCGGCCGCCTTGTTCGCACGCTGCACCGCGCCGCCCATCAGGAACATGCAGTTGCCCCAGCCGTGGTCGGTGCCCTGCGTGCCGTTCTCTGCGGCGGTTCTGCCAAAGTCCGTCAGCGTGACCACGACGGTGTCGTCCATCCGATCACCCAGATCACGCGCAAAGGCATCCATCGCCCCGGCGAGCTCGCCCGCAAGATTGCCCAACGCACCAACCGCATTGCCCTGATACGCGTGGGTATCGAACCCGTTGATATCAACCTCCGCGACCTCAAGACCCACGTCCGCTTTGATCAGCCGGGCGACCTGCGCGAGTTTCTTCGCAAGGCCCGTGTTGGGATACGTCGCGGCGGGTTCATACTTCTCCTGCGCCATGGCGCGGAGCTGTTTCATACCGTCGAGCGTGGCCGTGGCCGATTGATTCAACAGGTCGCGTGCGTCCACCGCGTCTTTCGCTCTCTTGTCAGGCCCGCAGCAGTACGCGTGCTCCAGCGCCGCGGTCACCGCGTCCTGCGAGGCCTTGCCGCTGGGGATCGAAAGGTCGTCCAGACCCCGCACCGCAAACGCCTGCGCACGCCCGTGCAGAATCCGCGGCAGGCTGTCGCCGATGCTCACCGCCCGCAGAGGCCCGTGCCCGCTGCTGGTCAATAGGTGACGGTTCAGCCACCCGTCGGAGTTCAGCGTGTTGCCGATGATGCCCGTCTCCCACGTGTCCTGCTCTTCAAAGTGCGACCGTGTGTTCTTGTCATACCCAACCGCGTGGGCCGCGACGGCCAGCCCCGAGCGGAAGTGCGGCATCAACTCCTTCATGCGCGGGTTGAGCCCGAAGAACCCATCCAGATCGATCGCGGTGTTGTCGCCAGCGCCGGGCTTGGGGATCGCGATCGACCGGCGCAGGTCGTAGTACGCCGAATCACCGAACGGCACGACGAGGTTGAGCCCGTCGGCGCCGCCGCGAAGGAAGATCACCACCAGGACCTTGCCCTTCTTCACCGACTGCGGCGGCGGCGGGACACTCCCCGGTGCCGGCGTGCCATCAGCCATCAGCAGCCCCGATCCACTCGCCGCCCGCGCGAGTGCAAGCGTCGGCGCGACGCCTAAGTACACCGCTACAGCGCCGGAAGCCTTCAGGAAGTATCGTCGGGTCAGGTGCATGGGGTTGCTCCAGATGATGCGAAACTCAACGTCAGCGGGGCGATCGAAGTGGGGGTCGGCGGCGGTGGCGGTGGCAGGATTAGGGGATCAGGGGGTTGAGGGCAAATGCGTGTCAACCGTTCACAATCAATCGTCGTCACGTTCAGGTCATTTCAGGCACAAACGATTTTCTGTTCTCATTCAGCAGATACCTATTGGCTCGAAAAATTCATCGCAGGTTCGCCTCGGGCATGCTCGCAACCATCGCCGCGGCCTCTCGCGCCCGATCAAGGGCGTTGCCCTTCACCGTCGCCAAAACGCGCTTCACCGCGTCGTTGGAACGCTCGCTCAACAGCGAGCCCGTCAGCCGCATCGCAAGCAGGTCGATCAGCAACTGCTCACGCTCGGGCTGCAGTGCCGCGTTGCCGCTGCGCAGCGACTCCGGAACGATCGACGCGAGCAACGCTGATTGCTCGCGTGCGAGTTTCAGCCGCTGGATCATCGCGTTGCTGTCCGCCCACGGCGCGTCCTCGAGCGCGTACCCGTCCGGCGTCGGGCAATCAAAGATCCCCGCCTTGCAACGCCGAAGGAACCCCGCCACCGGCTCAGCCCGAACCTGCTCGTGCGTTCGCTGCAAACGCAGGGCAAAGTCCAGCGGGTGGGCCAATCGCGGCGCGCCCAGCAGGTCGAGCAGCGGATGCTGCGCAATCGCCCGCACGCACGCGCCCAGGTCCCCGCCGCTGGTTTGGAAGACCAGCGCCACATCCTCAATCATCCGCGGGTCGGCCGGCGACTGCGCGTAATGCTCGCACAACTGCCGCGCGATGAAGCGTGACGTTTGCGGGTGCCGCGCCAGCATCTCCAACGCCATCAGCGCCCGATCGAACCGCGCCGCCGGTTCCGCGGCTTCAAACCGCACGCCGAAGACCCGCTGGGCTTTCTCGTCGTTCATCCGCGGATCGAAGCGGAACTCGTACGTCCGAACGTCCTTGTCGTTGCGGGCTTCGCTCTCACCCTGCCTCGCCGCGATCCAACCCGTGATCAGCCGGGCCATCGCTGTCACGTCGCTCTGCGTGTAACCAGCCTTCACCCCCAGCGTGTGCAGCTCCATCACCTCGCGTGCATAGTTCTCGTTCAGCCGCCCCTTGTAGCTGTTCTGCTGATCGAGGTACAGCATCATCGCGGGGCTGGTGGCGCTGCTGATCAGCAGATCGCCCAGCGGAGCATTCCCCAGCCGGTTGAACCGCTCAAACTCCGCCCACTTGCGGTCGGGCTCAACCTTGCGTGACCACGTCGTAAAGTGGTTCTGCACCCAGTTTACCAGCCGCGCCCGCACCGGCGTGCGTGTCAGACTCGTCAACGTCACCACCCGCGCCGCCACGTCCTGCTCACGCCGATGCAGCACGAACTTCGCCACCGCGGCGCTCAGCGCCGGCTCAGGCTCAACGAACCCATCGTCCGTGCTCTCCGCACTTCCAATCGACGATCCGCCAAGCTCACGCTCCAGCCACGCCTGCTCACCCAAACTCAGGATCCCCGCCATCGTCGCGTCATCAGGCCCGAAGGCGAACCGCTCCGCCATCGCCGCCGCCCGCGCGAATCGGCTCCCGCCCCGCGGCATCTCACCAGTCACCGTCACCGTGCGTGACTCGGTCGTCACCGTCACCGCCGGGCCTTTCTCGCCGCGATTGGCCGAGATTTTGGCGCTCAGCTCGTGCGTACCAACACTCAACCCCCGCATGGGTGCGGGCAGATAGATCAACCCGGGTTTGCCGGCCACGCTCGAAACGATCCCCGTCGGTTTCCCATCGATCAACAGTTCGGCGCTGCTGATCTCCAGCCCATGACCCGCGAACGCCCGGACCACCAACGCGTCCGCTTCAAACGACACATGCGACGAACTGCCGATCGGTGTCGGCGGCGGCGGATACACAACCTCGCTCACCACCAGCTTCGCACGTGTCCCACCGCTGCCCGAACCCTTCGCACGATCTTCCGAGTCGCTCGCAACCGGCTCGAGCCACAAACTCTCAAAGTACATCCCCGCTTCGCTCGTCGTGGCTTCATACCCCGTCTGGTCATACCGCAGCGTCAGCGTCTTCGCCCCGGGCGTCAGCGTCACCGTCCCCAGTTCCACCATCGACAGCGACGACCGCAGCGCACCCGCACCAACCTCTTTCGCCTCGCCGCCCGCGCCCTGCGCCGCCAGCAGCTTCACCGTCGGCAAGCCCTTGCTCGCATTCCCGCGCGCTTCGAGCGTCACCCGGTACGTTCCCGCCATCGCCCCCGGCAGCCTCAGCACATAATCCACCCCGCCCGGCAGCGCACACCGTCTGAACTGCGGCGCATCACCCTGCAGCCGCGATCGTTCCTTCAGCGAAGCGCTCCACGCCGGGTCGTGCATCGTGTACCGCACCGCACGCGCCCGACCTCGCGTCGTCTCTTCGCTGACCGCCCCGAAATCGGGCCCCGCCAGATCCGTCGGCAGCACCAGCCGCTGCGTCGCGCTCCGCGCCGTCAAGCCGTTGTGCGCCACCGACTCCAACCACACCCGGTTCTCACCCGGTTTCAACCACGACGGATCGAGCTTAAACCGCACCGTCGCGGCGTACTGCGACGAAACCTCCACCCCGTTGACCATCAAGCGAACCAGCGGCGCCCGCGTTCGATCCGCCGCATCCCACGCGCACACACCCTCGATCGTCACCACGCCCGTGACTTCCTGCCGATCAAAAATACTCGTCAGCGCCACCCGGCTTGGGCGCCAAGCCGTTCCCGAAAGATCATCCGCTTGAAGCAGCAACGGGTCCATCGCCGATAGCGGCTGCGTCGCGGGATCAACCTTCTCCCCCGCGTTCTTCGCGCCGGGGCCGGTCATCATCATCGCCTCACCCTCGCCCTGCATCGTCGCGCCCGCCATCATCTCCCCGCCGCCCGCCATCATCTCACCCTCGCCGCCGCCCTTCGCCGAAGCCACCCGCGTGCCGAGCGCCACATCGCTCACCCGCGCGATCTCGATGGTCTCCAGCCGAAGGTTGCGATCACCCAGGTTCCCCGCGCCGAAGTCATTCTCAAACCGCGCCGAGAGCGTCCGCGTCCCCGCCTCCAGCATCACCGGCACGCCCACCACCACCCGGTGCCAGTCGTTCATCACCAGTTGCCCGCTCGTCACAGGCTGGTTCGCGCCATCCACCACGAGCGCAACCGTCGGATACACCCCGCCCGCCCAATCACCCGCGGCCGTCACGATCATCTGGTACAGCCCGGTGCTCGGCACCTCAATCCGTACCCCCAACGTCGGGTCCGCGCTGTTGTTGATCACCACCCGCCCCATGCGCCCGCCGAAAGCCCGCTGATCGGCCCCCGTCACAACCTTCCCACGGTTGAACCGTTCGGGGCGATACTCCTCCTTCAGGTCCGCCGCGGGAATCGAGAAAAACGTCCCCGCGCGTCCGGGAGGAAGTTCAACGGTCATCTGCGAGCCCATCGTCGTAGCCGCGCCGGACGGAGCCGCCGCACCTCGAGCACCGGTCCCTCCCGCCCGCTCGTCGTTCTCACGCTTGCCGCCCAACTCTCCGGGCGAGGCCAGCTCCGCCGTGCTGGGTCTCGGGATGATCCGAACGCGCGTCGACGGGCCACGAACACCCTGCGGATTCAACGAACTCACCGGCCCCTGCGCTGGCATCGCCACGGGCGTCAGCGTCAGAACCCCCGATGCATCGGGCGACATATCCCCAGCCGAGAGTTCAAAGCTCGCCGTGCGGGTCGGGCCCTGCGAGAGATCGGTCAGCGACGTGGACTCCACCAACCGCCCAACACCCGACGCGCCGAGGATCTCGAGCTTCACAACCCCGTTCGGCGACGCCGGGTTGTCGGTCCAACTCACCCCGACCGTGAGCGCCGACTGCCGAGCCGCCAGCACCGGGTCGATCGGCTTCGTTCGCGATGGCTTATCCCCCGCCTCCGACGCGGGCAATCTCGGTGCATCGCCCCCTCCAGCCAACGCACCGGGCCAGATCACCGCGCCATCCAACGGCGCCACGATCCGCGGCGTGCTCAGCTCGCTCCACGCACCACTCCGCGCAGGCACCACCGTCACACGCTGCACCGCCCCGCCCACACGCAACTCCGCCGTCCCCGGGCGAAGCGCAAGCACCCGCACAAACCCGACCTCATACCCAGGGATCACCTCCGCCGGTCGAACCACCGCCAGCACGTTCACATCGCTCACCGAACTGGCAATCACCACCGGCGCGGGCTCATCCGCCAACCGTGCCTTCCCCTCACGCACCGTCTTTGACTTGTCTTCATTCGCGCCGCCACCCGTCGAATCATCGCTCTCGCTCGCCGCCGCCGCCGGTGCCAACTTCACCGCCCCGGGCGCAAGGAACGCCAGCATGTGCGTTCGTCCCGCCTCAACCACCGTCGTTGCGACCTCAAACCGAACACCCAGTCCATCTCGCGATTCGTCAGGATTTTTCCGCTCAGGCTTCCTCGCCGGCTTCGCCTCAGCGGGCGCGCCGACCGAGCCGCCGCCACCGCGCGGCTCCGCCTCAGGCTTGCCCGCGTTCTGCGCAAGCACGCCCCCGTGCAACAGCCCGGCGCCAACAAACAAAGCGGCCATCAACCGACGAGTCGAGAGATTCCGTGCGAAGGGGCTGCTCATGGTCTTCGTCCCGCTCCGAATGCCTGCTCACAACTTCGTGCCCGACGAGTCTCGTCGATCAGCACCCATCGGCCCGCTCGATCCTCCCCACACCCTCCCACCCTCCGCACCGCATTGATCGTCTGACTGATCCCTTTCAGTGTACCGACAAGACCCCGCACGGGTTCACCCGTACGAGCAACATGCTCGCAGAATCGTCCACTTCAAAGCCTGATCACCAGTGAAACCCAACGCAGTTTGCGTGTACCCTCTCACCCATTCCTACCCACATCAACCGGTCGGCAGCCGATCGGGTCCGCACCGCTCCTCCGCCCGTTCTTGCTCCTCGAAAGGCCATCGTTCATGCAATCCGTTGCCGTTTTCTGTGGTTCCTCCGCCGGCTCCGATCCGCGCTTCGCCGATGCCGCCCGTCTCGTCGGTGCCCACCTCGCCCGCACAAACCGCACGCTCATCTACGGCGGCGGCTCCGTCGGTCTCATGGGTCTCTGCGCCGATGCCGCCCTCGCCGCCGGCGGCAAAGTCATCGGCGTCATCCCCCGCGCGATGGTCGAAGCCGAACGGGGGCACAAAGGCCTCACCGAACTGCACATCGTCGACACCATGCACCAACGCAAGGCCCTCATGGCCGACCGCGCCACCGCCTTCGTCGCCCTCCCCGGTGGCTTCGGCACCTTTGACGAACTCTTCGAAATCGTCACCTGGGCCCAGCTCGGCTACCACCCCAAGCCCATCGGCCTGCTCAACGTCGCGGGCTTTTACTCTCCGCTGGTCGATTTCCTCGACCGCGTGGTCGAAGCGGGATTCATTCAGCCGCGCTTCCGCGCGATGGTCAACATCGACGAGCACTTCGACCGTTTGCTCGAAATCATGGCACGCTATCAACCGCCCACCGGCGCCGGCTTCGCCCGCCCCAGCGAACGCTGAAACGCTTACCGCTGCGTCCAGTTCCGCCGGTAGACCAGCCGAACGTCTTCACCCACCACGCGCCGATGCACAACCCGCCAGCGCCCGGGCGCATCCAACTTCGCGCCACCCTCATCAATCCGCGCCCGCGCCGCAAGACCTTCCATCTTCTCCCAATCAACCCCGGCCGCATCACCCCGCGCCGCCTTCGCCGCCCCGCCGATGTACACGTGGCACTCATCCACGACGTCTTGCGCAAAGGCCGAGCCCAAAAGCGAAGGACCCGCTTCGATCATCGCCACGTGCACATCCATCGACCCACGCAGCAAACGCAGCACACCCGAAAGATCCGCCCGACCACGCGTCCCTTCCACGGACGGATACGCCACCGCGCGGACGCGAAGCCCGCTCAGCCGAGCATCTCGTTCAGATTCCCCTTCACGCTCCCGTTCGCGAGCAACGACGCCCTCCTCCCCAAACACCACAACCTCACCCTCGCTCGCGCTCGAGATCAGATTCAGCATCCCCCGCTGACCCGCCAGCCCCGCCTTCATCGCCTGCAAAACCTCCAGCCGCGGATCGATCACCACCCGGTGCAGCGCCCGCCTCGCCCGCACCCCGCGCACGTTCAGCGACGGATCATCCATGAGTACCGTCCCCGCACCCGTGATCACCGCCCCGCACCGCGCCCGCAGCCGATGCACCAGCAGCCGCGACTTTTCCCCGCTGATCCACCGCGGCTCATCCGCCCCCGTCACCAGCCGCCCCCGCTCATCCTGCGCCCATTTGGCGATCGTCCAAGGCCGCTCGCTCACCAGGCCGCGCACGAACGGCTCGCTCACCTCCACCGCCGCCGTGCTCGCGTCACTGAACACCACCTCGATGCCTGCCGCTCGCAGCCGCTCCGAACCGCCGCTGGCGACCGGGTTCGGATCGCGCCGCGCAATCACGCACCGCGCGATCCCCGCCTCAACCAACGCCCCCGCGCACGGCGGCTGCTTCCCATGGTGATTACACGGCTCAAGCGTCACATACGCGGTCGAACCCCGCAGCCGCCCATACACACCCTCCGCCCGCGCACGCGCAATCGCATCCGCCTCCGCGTGCAGCCCCCCAAACCGCCGATGATGCCCAAACGCAATCACCCGCTCAATCCAAGGCCCCTTCCCCGGCGCAACGAACACCGCGCCCACCTGCGGGTTCGGCTCAACGTACCCCGCCCCGCGCACCGCAAGCTTCGCCGCAAGATCGAGCGCCCCGCGCACCTCATCGCCGCACCCGCCGAGCGCACCCGCCGACCAACCTCTCGCGCCCGCCTCGTTCATCGCTCACGCCTCGGCCTTCTCAAGCTCAAACCACCCCTTGCCGTTCGGGTTCACCGTGAACAAGCAATGCCCCGCCTCGTGATCCAAGCACAACACCCACCCCGACCGCGCCGCCTCCGCCAGAAACCACCCCCGGCTCACCGAGCTCACAAACGGCTCAACGTCGTACGCCAGCGAATACGCCTGCCCCACGTGCCACGCCGTGGGCATCACGTCGGGCGTAAAGACCACGCTCCGCCCCTTTGCATCAACAAACCGCACCGCCTGCTGCCCGAACGTATGCCCCGGCACCTGGAACACAAACACCCCGGGCATCACCTCCGTCTCACGCAACGCCTGCGGGATCATCGGCTCATCACCCTTCCGCACGATCGACCCCGGCGCAAACGCCGGCGGCGAATCCACCAGCACCGCCATCTCCTCCATCGGCAGTAGATGATCCGCAAAGTACGTCCGCGTCATCACGCTCCGCGCCGCCTCGGGCTCCACCGCGTCCAGCCACTCGCGCCGCTGCACAAACAGCCTCGCGTTCGCGAACGTCCGCTTCACGCCCGCATCCGCCCGCGCCGCGCCAAAGCTCGACGAAGGCCCGCGCCAGTCCGCCGTCTCCCCCGCCTCGCACACCCGCGTCAGCCCGCCCGCATGGTCAAAGTGCAGGTGCGTCACGCACACCCCGCTGATGTCCTTCGCGTCACAGTTCACCTCGCGCAGCGCATCGATGATCGACCGCTCACTGAGCGCAAAGATCTCGCGGTTCTTCGCGTCCAGCTTGTTCCCCGTCCCCGTCTCGATCAGCACAAGCTTCGGCGCGTGCGGGTGCTTCTTCATCATCTCCCCCGGCACATCATCCAACCGCTCCAAAAGCAAGCAGTTGTGCTGCACCGTGATCCGCCCCTTCTCATCCACCGGCGCGCTGCGCGACCACACCACCCGCGGGATCAGCCCGAACATCGAGCCGCCGTCAAGCCGAAACTCCCCCGCACGCAGCAGCGTAAACCGGTACCGCACCATCGAAGAACTCTCCATATGCACCCTCTGGCTTCCTCTTCATGTGCCATGTGGCCCTGTGGCCCTGTGCTATTTGTTTTTTTCCGCCCAAGCAGGCTCCCCCGTCACCTTCGCGATCCAAAGCTGCGAGCTCGCCTTGCTCTCACCTTCAACCTTCGCCCCGCGCTGGCTCGTCCACATCATCAGCTTCCCCCCACGATCAAAGACCGGCAGCCCGTCAAACCCCGCCGCGTCCGTCACCCGCGCCCGGGGCCAGTCCTTCACCTTCACCGTCTCCGCGTCCAGCTTCGTCACGTCCTGCGCGATCTTGATCGCGAAGACCTCATAGTTCCCGTGCGAAACCGCGCTCGTCGCGTACACCACATACCCGCCCGACGGATGAAAGTACGGGCACCAGCTCACCACGCCTTCGTCCGCGGTGATCTGCGTCTCCCGCGCAAGCCCGATCGGCACGCTCTTGTCCCCGCCGTCCCCAAACGCCACCTCACCCAGAAACACCTGCAAGTTGTTGTCACCCTTCCGATCCGACCTGTACACAATCACCGGCACTTTCGGAAACTCCGGATGAAAAAACGGCCCGCCGTCATACCCGCGCGCCGTCACGATCGCCGTGTGCTTCCCCGTCTTCGTATCAAAGATCCACAGGTTCGGATCGTTGTTCGACGGGTCCACGTGCGTGTACAGATAAAACCGCCCGTCCGCGGAGAACGAACCCTCCGCGTCATACCCCGGGCGCTCAAACATCTTCACCGCCGCGGGCATCGGCACCTTCTCGCCGCCGCGTGAAACGCCCTCGGGCATCTCAACCGAAACGACTTCCGTCTCAGGCGGGAACTGCCACGAGTACCGCTGGCGATCCTTGCTATACCCGGGCGTATCCGTCGAAGTGGGGGGGACGATCGTCGAACCGAAGACCACCCGCATCGGGTTCGTCGGATCAATCCACCCGCACGTATTCGCCGAGCCCGGCGACGACAGCAGCACAGGCTCCTCAATCCCCGTCACCATACCATCAGTCGTCCCACCCTCCCGCTTCAACCTCGCGGCATACATCGCATAGTTGCCGCTCGGCGCCTCCCCCGCCCTCGGCCGCTCAATCGCCTGGAACACAATCCACTCCGGCGGGTCCTGATGATCAAAGTACGCCTCCCCCGCCTTCAAAAACCGCTTCTCATCCGTGAGCTGCACATGCCCACTGAGAAAAGGCCCCTCCGCATTCACGCCCTCGCCCGTCGGCCGCCCAACCGCCCCAAACCCCGAAACGAGCAACAACCCGCCAACCAACGCCAACGCCGCCGAGCGATTCGTCGTCCTCATGATCAAAGCCTAGGACCCGTACAGTGCACCGATTTTCGGTGGCGCGGCTCAGCCTTTTCCTTGTCTGCTGATTTCGCCTCCCTTAGCGCCTTCGCGTCTTCGTGCAAACCAAGCCGCACTCGCGTGAATTGAAAGTGCCCACATGCGAGCGAACACGATCGAGCGACCCGGATCAATCTGTCGCATCAGCCATCGCTATCGTCTGATGTTTCTCGAACTCCATTCCATAATCGTTCCGCTCCAGAGCGGTATGCCTCGAAAATCCTCTCCATCTTTCGGCTCAATGGGTCGGGTGTCCTTCAACGCCGTCGCCGCAAGTGAGAACCGAAACGAGTACCACGACTTGACAAACTCGCGCTCAGTCTCGGTCGGATTTGCCGCAAGCCCGTAACCAGCGGTCAATCGCTCGTCCCAACCCGCGGCCCGGAAAGATCGATTCTCGCCACGATCAATCCCCACCGTTACCCCCATGCCTCCTCCAGGCACCAGATGGAACCAACCTTCACCTCTGAAGATGTGCTCGTTCTCAACGCATCGCCTGAGGAAATCCTCAACTGACTCCTCCAACTCGCCGGTCAGATAAACGCGTCCATCCTTCGGAAGATCCCAGTCTGGCGAGTACAAAACGCGTCCATCATCCCAAACCGCAAAGATCACACCATTCCTGGGATGCTTTGGTCTCCATTCATCTTCTGCACGCCACACACACAGCTTCAGCTTCGGTTCGCCGACGGTAACCCCGGCGCGCCGCGGCTCCGGCTGTGATCGGGCACAGCCGCTGAAAAACGCCCCAACTGACAACACGCCCGCCACAACACCCACAATCGCCGTTCGACGCTTCATTCGCATTCCCCTGATGCAGCAGTGAAAACTCGTCGCGTCCGTACATCTGAATGTGGCGAAGTCTCTCGCCCAGGTCTTCGCCTTCCTTCGCGCCTTCGCGTCTTCGTGCAAAGACCTTACCCGCCGCTCTTCACCGCCCGCACCGCCAGGAACAACGGAATCTCCCGCCGCGCCCGGTTCTCCTCATCCGCCCGCGGCCCGGGCTGACTCACCCGCATCGCCGGCCATTCCTCCAGCGCATCGATCATCAACCCCGCCGCACTCAACAGCCGCACATACGTCTGCAACGGACGATGGAACGTCCACGTGATGACGTCCGGCGCCGAGCCCGGGTGCATCTGCACCGCCTTCTGCCCCAGCGACAGGTACCCATCAATCCGCCGATACTGCTTGTGCTTCTCGCTATCAAAGTGCCAGCTCGTCTGATCAATCGCCCGGAACGCCGGGTGCGTGATCACGAAGACGAACTTCCCGCCGACCTTCAGCCTCTTCACCACGCCCTCAAACAGCGGCTCCAGCGGGTTGATGTTCGCCGCCGCCATCACGCACGTGCACACGTCAAACTCGCCCAGATCCATCGCGCCGATCTGCCGCGCATCGCCGACGTGGAACTGCGCCCGCTCCGCAGCGATCCCCGCCTGCTTGTTCCGCTTGATGGCGAAGTCGATCAGGTCCGCCGCCGCGTCCACACCCACCACGCTCGCCCCCAGCCTCGCCATCTCCCGGCTCACCACGCCCTGCCCGCACGCCACATCCAACACCCGCAGCCCCTCCGTCGGCTGCACAAGCCTCAGCGTCCCTGGGATGATCACCTGCTCGTAGTGGTCGTTGCGCTTCTCGCCGTTTTCCCCACCCGATCCCCCCGCACCCCCCGCACCCTCAACCATCTTGTCGTACCAACCCGCAACCACCTGCCAACTCGTATCTTCCTCAAGCCCCGGCGCACCGGGCTTGCCGGGCTTCACCAACGCGCTCGGCGCACCGGTGAGGTTCTTCTTCGGCGCCGGCGGCTCCATTCCCACCGCGCGATAGAACGACTCCGGCGCATCAGAGTAAAACCGCACACTCTGCCCATTGCCCGGATGCCCGAACCCAAGCTCCGCCGCGTGCAACCCCAGCCGCTTGATCGGATCGAGCTTCGCCCCGTACCGCCGATCGCCCACCACCGCGTGCCCACGCTCGAGCATGTGCACGCGAATCTGGTGCTTCCGCCCGGTCTCCAGCCGAACCTGCAACAGCGTCATGCCGTTGCCCACGCCCAGCACCTTGTAGTGCGTCACCGCCGGCCGTGCCTGATCGTGCTCCTCGCCCATCCCCGTCTGCTGCCCACCCGCCCCGCGGAAGTCGTCCGTCTTGATCGAAGAAACCATCCCGTCGCGTGCTTCACGCAAAAAGCTCTGGATCGTCCCCTGGTCGCCAACCTCCCCAACCTTCCCCTCAACCAGCACCGAATAAATCCGGTGCACCCGCTTGGACTTGAAGTCGTCCTTCAACCAGTGAAACGCCCGCTCGTTCTTTGAGAAAACCAGCAGCCCCGACGCCTCGCGATCCAGCCGATGGATCACCCCCGCAAAGACCTTCCCGGGCCCCGCGGGCTTGTTCCCCTCCGCCGCCGCATCCTCTTCGCTCGCCTGCAGATCGCGCGCCTTCGACCGCGACCGAGGCCGAAACGCCCGGCTTCGCACGTGCGATTTCACCATATCAAACAGCGTCTCGCGCAACTCCTCAGGCCCCGCCGCCGTGACGAGCCCCGTGGGCTTGTTCACCACGAGCACGTCCTCATCCTCATGCACAATCCGCACCCCCGGCGCCAGCATCCCCTCCGCGTTCGGATTGAACCGTTCGCGCCCCGCCTCAAACCCACGCCCAAACCCACCCCGCGCCGGCC
>JACVCS010000006.1 GCA_016741915.1 Phycisphaerales bacterium
CGAACCTGCCCTCATGGGTGCGCACCTATACCCGAGTACGCCTCTGGGTGCAGGCCAAACTCGTGCTCTCCGAACTCAGACTTGAAGCCCGATCTCTCAGAAAACCCGCGTGAAACGCATAATCCTCGTGCGGCGTGAGGGCCCGAAAGAGCGGAGACGGACATTCGGTTCAGCCCCTGAGGTCGTGTGGGCCTCGGGGGCTTTTTCATTGGCGAGAGTGTGGTGGTGGGTGTGGTTCTCGGACGGGGGTTGGGTGGTGCTGGGGGTATGGGCAAGTGGGCGGCGGGGGAGGACCGAGTGCGGGTGAGAAAGCCGGGCGTGATGGTGGCGGCGGTGGGGGTTGTCGCTAGACTTTCTGTTGTGGGTGGTGCGGTGATGGGGGGATACAGGGGCCGGATGTTGGTTGAGCGTCAGCAGAGCGACGGCGGCGGCACAGCGGCGAAGGGCCCCGGTGGTGGCGGTGCGCTCTCACCCATGGTGCCGGTGGCGGTGGAAATGAAGACGGGCAAAGCGGGGATGAGTGCGGATCGCCCGCCGACGGGCGTGGTGATGTCGGTGATCATGCCCGTGTACAACGAGGAGGCGACGCTGCCGAAGACGCTCGACGCGGTGAGCGCGTACGCGGCGGAGCATCCGGAGGTGCGGTTCGTGATCGCGGACGACGGCTCGCGGGATGGGAGCGTCGAGCTGGTGCGGTCGCGGCTGGGGCTGATCGGCGGGGCGGAGATGGGCGCGGATGGGCGGTTGATGGGGCCGGGGGATGCGCGGGTGGTGCTGCTGGCGCTGACGCCCAACGGCGGCAAGGGCGAGGTGGTTCGGCGGGCGATGCGGGTGGTCGAGAGCCCGATGCTCGCGTTCATGGACGGGGACTTGGCGTATCTGCCCGAGGAGCATCTGCCCGAGATGATCGAGAAGCTCGGGCGGTTTGACGTGGTGATCGGCGCTCGGCACGAGTCGTTCGAGGAGCGGCGGAACACCAAGCGGCTTCGAAGGGTGATGGGCTGGACGTTCAACAAGGTGGTGCGGGCGGGGCTGGGGCTGGGGTTTGAGGACACGCAGGCGGGGGTGAAGGGGTTCCGGCGTGAGGCGGCGAAGGCGATCTTCAGCCGATCGAGGTTGTCGGGGTTCAGCTTTGATGTTGAGCTGCTGTTCGTGGCGAAGCGGCTGGGGCTGAGCGTGGTGGAGATCCCCGCGAAGGTGGCGCGGGCGCACCGCAAGAAGCCGACGAAGGTGAACCTGGCGACGGAGCCGGTGCGTATGCTGGGCGACTTGGGGAAGGTGCGATGGAACTGGCTGCGTGGAAGGTACAAGTAAGCGTGCGCGGGTTTTGCTGAGCTTCGACGCGGAGGAGTTTGATATCCCGCGCGAGTTCGGCTTTGCCATCGGCGACGCGGAGACGCTGCGCGTCGGGGCGGAGGGGATCGCGCGGACGCTGGATCTGCTCGATGAGGTGGGCGTGCGGGCGACGTTTTTTACCACGGCGCGGATCGCGTTGCACGCGCCGGAGCTGATCGTTCGGGCGGCGAAGGCGGGGCACGAGATTGCCAGCCACGGGTTTGATCACTCGCGGTTTGAGGAAGCGGACCTGGCGCGGTCGCGGGGGGCGCTGCTGGAGATTTTGAGGTCGGCGGGTGTGGAAGAGCGGCTGGTGCGGGTGGAGGGGTTTCGCAGGCCACGGATGGCGCCGACGGACGCGGGGGCGGTGCGTGGGGCGGGGTATGTGTACCACTCGTCGGAGAATCCGATCTGGCTGCCGGGGCGGTACAACAAGTTCTTCTCACCTCGGCGGTGGTCGGTTGAGGCGACGGCGGCGGGGGAGTTGATGAAGATCCCGGCGGCGGCGACGCCGATGGTTCGCTGGCCTTTGTTTTGGTTGAGCTTCAAGAATGTGCCGCTGTGGTGGACGAAGCTCATGACGGGCTGGTGCTTGCGGAGTGATGGGTACGCGGCGTTGTACTTTCACCCGTGGGAGCTGTGCGAGCTCAGCGGCGCGGGCGGGTTCGGTTTGCCCAAGCACGTTCGAAGGCTTGACGGGCAGCGGCTGACGGATCGGCTCCGGCGGTACCTGTTGTGGTTGAAAGCTCGCGCGGAGATTGAGACGTACGGCGGGTTTGTTGAGCGTGCGATGAAGGAGCGCGGTGCGGGCGCGTGATAAGTTGGCTGATGGTGAAGAGGGACGCTGCGGTGCGTTCGGCTATGCTCGCGTGCGTATGGGCGAGATTTTCAAGCATGTGCTGACGGTGCGGAACTGGATCGAGCCGGGGACGGTGCGTGCGGGGGTGGTGGTGTGGGGCGTGGTGCTGGCTTTGGCGGTGGTGATCGGGCTGAGCACGAAGCTGGATGAGCGGGGGAACACGAAGAGCTCGGTGACGGACAACTATCGCACGGCGGCGACGGCGTGGGTGCAGACGCGAACGATGTATGCGGAGGGGGCGGGGGCGGATGGGTGGCTGTACCCGCCGCAGGGCGCGGTGTTGTTTGTGCCGATGTTGGGATTGCCTCGGGCGGTGGGTGAGGCGGTGTGGCGTGGGGCGTGGGTGGTGCTGATGGGGTACGCGGCGTGGCGATTGAGCCGGGTGGTGAACCGGGCGGTGCTGACGCCGATGGGTGAGGATGAGGCGGGACGGTGGAGTTGGCTGGGGGAAGGGTTATGGCGCGGGGGTGTTGCACGACGGCAGGGCGAGCAGCGCGATGGTGAGATGGCGGCGCGGGCGGGCGGCGGCGGCGGGTCGGATGTCTTCTTCGTGCTGAGTCTGCTGCTGGCGATTGCCTGCGAGGGGAGTATCCGCAACGGGCAGACGAACATGCCCCTCGGTGCGGCGATGGTGCTGGCGTTTGTGGCGGCGGCGGAGCGGCGCTGGTGGGCGGTGATGGGGTGGTGCGTCTTCGGGCTGATGTGCAAACCGGTCATGCTCGTGGCGGCGTTGCTGGTGCTGGGGATGTGGCCGATGAAGTTGTGGTGGAGGTTGCTGGTGGGGGCGGCGGTCTTCGCGGTGCTGCCCTTTGCGATGCACACGGACTGGGCCTTTGTGCTCAGCGAGTGCAAGGCGGGGCTGAGCAAGATCCAGCAGGCGGCGGCGTTCGACGGTCGCGCGTTTGCGGATCTGCGGAACGTGGTCAGCACGCTGGGCGTTCAGGTGAGCTTGGAGCAGTTTGGGCCGGTTCGATTGCTCGCGGCGGGTGTGACGGCGGGGCTGTGCTTCTGGGCCGTGCGTCGGTATGGCACGCTGCGTGGGGCGCTGGTGGGGCTGGCGCTGGCGAGCGCGTACGCGGTTTTGTTCAACCCGCGGACGGAGGGGAACTCGTACTGCATCGCGGCGCCGGCGGTGGCGGCGTGGATGGCCGGGGCGATGGTCTTCGGTCGGTCGGCGTGGGTGAAGGGGCTGCTGCTGTCGATCTGCGTGACGTTCGCCATCGGGCATGTCTTTTCGAGTGTGCTGATGGGGCGGTCGGGGGATGTGTTTTTCAGGCCTTTGGCGTCGGGGGTCTTCTTTGTGATGGTCGCGTGGGAGGTGGCGGCGGGGTGGGTATTCACGGCAAAGGGCACGACAAGCCCCTGCGGCGTCGGCTATGCTGGCGCGGATCAAGGCGGGGGCTGATTTGGCAAACACGCAAGGAGCCAGCATGGCCTCGGAACACCAATCCAACGTGCGTTTGTACGACGGCGAGACCGACGCGTTGATGCGGGCGGAGCTTTCCCCCGAGCGGATCAGCCTGCTCCCGGGCGAGGGCGTCTCGCCCGGGGTCGCGGGGGCCGTGTCGGCGAATGAGCGCATCCGCATCATGTGGGGGCAGGACTTGCTCCGCGACGTGCTCGACGGGCGCTACCGCGCCATCGTCTGCGGCGTCAACGATCACGACAACTCACGCGGCGTCATCAGCCAACTCGTCGAACTCGTGCACACCAGCCAGTGGACCAGCAAGAGCGTCACGAGCTACGCAAAGATGTTCCAGGAATCGGTGAGTATTCATGCGGCCCGCGATAAGGAGCCGTATGTGCTGAAGATTGATCTCGATAGCCTGCTGATCCTGGGGCTCTTGCGTCCGAAGGGGAAGGATCACTTCACGACGGAGGATCTCTTCCGCGGGTTTACCACCATCAGCAAGATGCTGTCGGATCGGCGCGACCGACTGCCGGTGGCGAGTGTGTCGTTCCTGAACGCGCGGGCGAATCGCCTGCAGGGTGCGGACGGGAAAGAGCCGAGCTTCGAGACGGTTTTGCGCACGATGTACAACGCGGGGTTCCGCGGGGACGTGTACACCGCGCCGAGTATGTGGACGCTGGCGCACGTGGGGGTCTTCCCGAGCTACCCGTTCCCGGCGGGTGTGAGCCGGATGCGTGAGGGGTCGAGTTGAATCGGGAAGGGATCGAGGGATCGAGGGATCAAGGGATCAAGGGATCAAGGGACCAAGGCAGCAAGGGAAAATGGATCAGGGGCTTAGAGTGATCGCTGCGCTTTTAGTCGCTCGGCGGGGTGCTTGCGCGCGCCAGCGGTGGTTCGCCTCGCAGGCGGCGGCAGAGGTCTACGAGAATCCTTCGGTCTTGCGAGAGGCACAGGTGCGTGAAGGCCAACTGGCCCGGGGTCCAGATGATCGGATGGCCGGGCGGGGCGGCGTTGGTGGCGCCGACCCAGAAATCACGCAGGCGTGCATAGCAGGTCAGTTCGTCCGGATGGACGCTTGTTGACGTGTTCAGTGTGCGAAGGAAACCCGAGTTGGGCAACAGGTCCAGCCCCGCGGGATCAAGGTTGATGTCGCGGGCGAGCGTGGCGCCGTTGTGCGGCGAGCCGAGCGTGAAGATGCGTTTGGCGTGGACGATGAGCGAGCGACGCTGGCGGCGTCTGGGCGGTTGACAGAGCGCCCGGCAGAGCACGCCGCCCATCGAGATGCCGATGAGATCGACTTCGACGGTGCGATCGCGCGTGGCGGGATCAAGCAAGCCCGCGGCTTCGATCTGCCCCGCGAGCGCGTCGAGGATCTGATCGGTGTCGATGCCCATCATGTACGACAGACAGAGCGGGCGGGCGTTGGGCGAGGCGGCGAAGGCTTCCGGGCCTAGGAGTGATAGCAGGCGTTGGTGTAGGGCGACGGGCTGGGCGTGCGGGGCGTGGTAGCCGCCGACGATGATGAGCGGGCGCGGGAGTGGGGCGAATGTCGAGCGGATTCGGCGTTCTTCGTCTTCGATCTGCGCGTGCGTGTGCGGGAAGGCGGGGTTCTCGCTCGGGAAGGTCAACACGTGCAGCAGCGTGTCGATGAGGCGCATGAAGGCCGGCGGCTGGAGGGGTGTGGCGCGGGGTTGTAGGACGATCGGATCGACCTGAGGTTCGGCGGTGGGGGATGTGCGGGTGATGGTGCTTGCGGTGGGCATACGGAGGGCACGCGGGCGGCGATCGGCGTGGCGCGGCGTCGATCGCGAAGCCGGGATGAGCGTAGCCGGTAGAAGAACTACCCTGATCGGTCACGATGGTTGCGGTTTGGTTGGGCGGTGGGGGGGTGGGAGGTGATTTGGACCGGGCGGCGGCGGTGAATCTGGAGTTCTGCGCATGCGAGCGAAGAAGCGGTCGAGTCTGGGTGGGTTGAAGAACGTGGCGTTGATGTCGGCGACGATCGGGCTGATGCTGCTGGCGGGCGGTGTGAAGGGCGGGGCGGTGTGGATCGACGAGCCGAAGACCGTGGCTACGCCGACGACGACTGAGAAAGCCGCGGAACCGGCGAAGGTTGAGAAGCCCGACTATGCGCGGTCGGTGGAGGACGAAGCCGCGGGAACGATCAGGCTGGAGATCGCCTCGCGCTCGCTGCAGAAAGCCGACGGCACGGGCCCGGTGATCATGCTCGTTGGCGCGGTGCACATCGGCGACGCGGCGTACTACGAAGAACTGCAGAAGTTGCTCGATGAGCAGACGGTGGTGCTGTACGAAGGCGTGAAGCCCGCGGGGACGGGTGAGCTGGCGCTGCACGCCACCGACGAGCAGAAAGCCGCGTTGACGACTTCGCGCATCAAGTTGCTGGTGCGATTGGTGGAGCGGTATGCGCAGGAGAACGCTGGTGCCTGGCCTCAGGATCTGACGCAGGTGCTCAGCAGCGAGCCGAAGCTGGCGAAGATCGCGCCGGGCTTGATGAAGGACGCGTGGGGGCGGGAGATGGTGCTGCGGATCACGCCGCCGACGACCGACCGCGACGGCTCGCCGATCGGCGAATCGCAGGCGGCGGTGGTGAGCCTGGGCAGCGACGGCGCGGCGGGGGGTGAGGGTCCCGCGGCGGACATCGAGCAAACGTGCCGGCATCTGATGGCGGGGAAAAAGCCGGACGCGGGCTTGCAGAAGAAACTGGCCGAGGCGCTGGGGCTGGAGTTCCAGTTGGAGCGGATGGACAGCACCAAGTCCAACTGGCGCAACAGCGATATGTCGGTTGACGAGGTGCAGCGGCGCATCGAGGAGAACGGCGGCGATTCGGAGATGCTCTTCTCCATGCTCGACGGCTCGTCGGCGATGGGTAAGGTCGCGGGGCTGCTGCTGGGGCTGATCAAGATGAGCCCGCAGATGCAGTCGATGACCAAGGTGATGATGATCGAGATCCTCGCCAGCGACGACGCGATGGGGGCGATGGGCAACGCCGGCGGCAAGGCCACCGGGCCGATGGCGGCGATGGCCCCGGTGATGAAGGTCATCCTGCACGACCGCAACCAGGTCGTCGTTGCGGACATCAAGAACGTGCTGAAGAACGAGCCGGGCGTGAAGAGCATTGCGGCGTTCTACGGCGCGGGGCACCTGCCCGAGCTTGAACTGCAACTGCGCGAAGAGCTGGGGCTGAAGGTCATCGGCGAGAGTTGGCACCCGGCGATGACGATGGACCTGAAGAAGGCCGGGATGTCGATCGAGGAAGTTCGGCAGATGCGAAAGAGCGTCTCGGGCATGATGAAGCAACGCGGCGGCGGCGCGGGTGGTGGTGGTGGTGGCTCGGGTGGCGAAACCACCAAGCCCGAGAAGAAGTAACCCCCCCGCACACACAAGCCCAGACTCAACACATCAACAGCACAAAGAAAAAGAGCCCCGACCAACGTCGAGGGCTCTTTGTTTTCATGCTTCGGTTCCGACCCAGTGCCTGATGCCCAGTGCCTGATGCCTGAGCATGAGTGCCTACATCTTCAGCTCTTGCCGATGGTCAGCGTGGCGGTGCCCGACGAGTTCCCGTTCTCGGCGTTGGCCTTGGCGACCTTGTCGTGCGCGAGCTTTTCCCAGCCGCTGCCAAGCTCGCCGATGGGGTCGGGCGGGATGATCTCGACCTTTTTCTCGCCCAGGCGGGTCTTGCCCGACTGCACGTCGGCCTGGAAGGCCAGCGTGCGCTCCAGCAGCGCGTCGAGGATCTGTTCTTCGGGGACGTTGGCGACCTTCTCGCCCTGCACGTAGATGATGCCGCGGCGGTCGCCGGCGAAGACCGCCACGTCCGCGCCCTCGGCCTCGCCCGGCCCGTTGACGATGCACCCCATCACCGCGACCTTGATCGGGAGCTGGATCTTCCCGTCGAGCTTCTTCCGCACGTCCTGAACGAGCGTGATGAGGTCGACCTGGATGCGCCCGCAGGTGGGGCAGGCGATCAGCTCGGCGCTGGTGCGATCACGCAGGCCCAGCGAGTAGAGCAGTTCCAGCCCGTCCTCGACCTCGTAGCGCGAATCGCTGGCGTACGAGATCCGCAGCGTGTCGCCGATGCCTTGGCTCAGCAGCGAGCCGAGGGCCACGACGCTGCGGATGCACCCGGTTTCCTTCGGGCCGGCGTGTGTGACGCCCAGGTGCAGCGGGTGATCGAAGCGGTTGCTGATCTCGGTGTAGGCGTCGATGACGGTGGCGACGTCCATGCTCTTGGCGCTGATGACGATGTCGTAGAAGTCCTGCTCGTAAAAGATGTCGAGGTATTCCTCGAGCTTGGTGATCATGATCGCCAGCAGGTAGCCGCGCTTGTTGTCGTGGAAGTACGCGCCGAGTTCTTTCAGACGCTTCTGCTTGTCGCGGCGTTCGATGATCGAACCCTCGTTCACGCCCACGCGGATGGGAATCGAGCGGTCCTTGCAGGCCTTGATGACCTCGACGACCTGGTCGCGCTCGTTGATGTTGCCCGGGTTCAGGCGGATCTTGTGCACGCCGGCCTCGATGGCCTCCAGGGCGCGCTTGAAGTGGAAGTGCACGTCGGCGACGATGGGCACCTTCACCTGCGGGATGATGTGCCGAAGGGCGTCGGTGTCTTTCTTCTCAGGCACGGCGACGCGGACCACATCCGCCCCCGCGGCCGTGAGCCGGTTGATCTCCGCCACGCAGGCGTCGATGTCGTGGGTGTACCCGGTGGTCATGGTCTGAACCGAGACCGGAGCGGGGGTGGTGGGGGTGCCGTCGCGGGCGGGCTTTCCACCGCCGATACGGACAAAGCCCACGCGAGAATCACCAATGGTCACCTGACGGGTCGGACGACGGGGTTGCATAGGGGAGAAGGATAGGGGGGAGGTAGACGTGCGGGGGGGATGGCCGTGAGATGGAAGATCAGCCCCGGTTTGTGCTTCAAACGGGCGTCCGGCAGTTTCTTTTGGATATGAGTTCGTCAGATAGTCGGTGTGCTGACAAGCAGAATCGATAGACTGCAAGCATGGACATGCCCATCCACTCCAGTGACGCTAGCCAAGAGCGACTCGATGCTTCCCGACCGACTGATCCTTCCGCCGATCACGCCAAGAACCCACCGAGCGGCCAGCCCGTGAGCTGGATCGCCACTTGGCTGGTGACACCGCGGCGCACGGCTTTGCAGACGCTCGTGTGGTACGTCGCGGTGGTCTTTGTGAGTTGGGTGGTGCCGAAGTTTTTCGCCTTCGGCTCGGATGTGAACGCGTGGTCAGTTACGCACTCGGATGCGAGATCGACTTTTCTGAGCGACCGGTGGACGGAGCCGTTGCTGGAAAGCGTTCAGTGGTTTGTTCTCAGCATCGTCGCGTTGCTTGCGATTGTCAGCGGTTGGCTGATCGTGCGTTACACCCGTGAGTGTGCGGCGCGAGCTCAGCGGGTGACTCTGCCTTGGGTGACGGGGCCGGCACTCGGGCTTCTGCTCGCGAATCTGTTCGCTCTGGTCTTGCGTTCGCTGGGGATGGGTGTCAGCGTGAAGGTGGTGCTGATCATCGACTCGGTTTTGGTGCCGCTGGTGATCGCTGGCGCGGTCGGTTCGCTGGCGCGATCGGCGTACCAGCCCGGTTCCAACGCGTACGCACCCTCAAACTCCGCTTGACGTCCGCTGCGGGCGGTGCTCGCTCGCAAGCACGGCCGAGACGATGCTCCGCCTGGGCAGTTTGTCCGGGGCCATGCGCGGCATGCCGTCGACTTCGGGCGTGCGCCGCAGCAGCATGACCAGCCCCGCACACAGCAGGGGCAGCCCCAGCGCCAGCACCACGCACTGCATCGAGAAGCCCTTGCTGGCGCCGAAGACCTCGTGCAGCACGTCGCCGAAGTATCCCGCGGCGAGCGCGCCGATGGCCGTGGCGCCGAAGCTGGCGACCGTTGTCAGCGACATGACGCGCCCACGCATCGAGTCCGGCGCGAGCACCTGCATCGCGGCCCACGATTGATTGAACGCCCAGAGCCAGAAGAACCCGACGATGAGCATCACGCCGTACCCCGCCCACGGCGCGGTCGTCGCGGCGAAGATGCTGATCGATAATCCAAGCGAAGCCACCGCCAGCGGGATGAAGTGGTGCTTTGGATACCACGAGGGGATGAACTTCAGGCACAACCCGCCGAGCACGGCGCCGACACCCTGCACCGCGAGCAGGATGCCCGCGACGGATTCTGCCTCGCTCTGAACGACCGTCGCGGCGGTGCCGCCGGGCGCTTTCGCGGGCAGGTTGTATGTGGCGACGACGTACAGCGACAGCATCCGCACCAGCGGCGCGGCGAGCAGGCTGATGGTCACCTGCGCCAGGAAGACCGCGCGCGGGCCGGGCATCTTCCACAGGAACGCCGCGGCGGCTTTGATCTGAGGCCAGACCTGCGCGTCCTCACCCGGCGCGGGCACGGGCGGGGGCGACTTGGGCGTTGTCCACACCACCGCCGCGACAATCAGGAAACTCACCGCGTTGAACAACAGCAGCGGCGGCGGACTCAAACGCACCAGCAGATACCCCGCCAGCGCGGGCCCAACGACGCGCGTGAGGTTGAACTGAATCCCGTTCAGCGTGATCGCGGCCGTGAGCAGGTTCTTGGGCACCAGCCGCGGCGTGAGCACCTGCCACGCGGGGAAGTTGAAGGCCATCACCACGCCGTTGACCGCGGAGAGTGCCCAGAGCAGATAGATCGGCGTGCGATCGTCGGGGGCCCAGGTGATCATCGTCACCGCCGCGACGGCAAAGGCGACCACGCACGCCAGAAGCTGCGTGATAACCAGCAGCCCGCGCCGTTCGACCTTGTCGGCAACGACGCCGCCGAAGACCCCGAGCAGGAAGATCGGCACCCCGGCGCAGAAGGCCAGCGTGCCCTGGTCCTTCGCCTTGTCGCTGATCTGCGTGAGGTAAATCTGGATGGTGAAGAGCTCCATCCACGTGCCGACGTTGCTGACGAGCTGCGCCAGAAGCACGTTGCGGTAGTGCTTGAAGGCAAGGACTTCGCGGAAGGTGCCCTTGACAGCGGGAGCGGCGGCGGAGCCGGGCTCACTGGTCGGAACCCGGGGCGAGGGCGCGGGCGACTCCGACAGCACCCGGGCAATCGGGCTGGGCACATCCGGGCTGTGCGCCGGCGGCAACGGCTGCGGCGGCTGCGTCTCGTTGGTCTCTGGTCGCGACATCGCTCGATCGTGGAGGTGGTTGTCGATGATGAGGATAGACGCGTGCAAGACGCCGAGTTGCGGATGTCATCCGTGATTCAGTGCCACCAATCAGCCGTGAGGACGTGCGCGGAATCGATGAGCAAGCGTCGGGCGCGTCTTCAAACCCGACGATTCCTGAAGACATCCACGCCGATGAAAACGATCCGCAACCAGAGGACTGCCGTGACACCCGCAGTGCAGAGGAGGAGGAACATGATGAGATACTGAACTTGGTTCTGGGAGCTCGCCGGTAGGAACCAGGACGTCAGCAGGACAAGCGAAGCGACAAGCGTATAAACGCCCGAGCCGACCATCCAAAGACCCGTTGTGTAGCGTGCGATCGCCTGCGAGATGATCAACGGCGTGCGTTCCGCCACATTCCGAACCATGGGACGGATCATCACCGCAACCGCTTCCATCACCGCGAAGGACACGACCGCCAATGGGAGGGCGATTCCCAACATTGAAAATACCTTCGTCCCCGCGTGCTCAAGCACGGGTGAACCGCCGCCGGGAAATCGCATCGAGTGCAGAAACACCACAATCATCGGCTGCATGGCCGCCATCAGGATCATCCGCACAGCCAGGGCGAGGCCCCAGTCCGGATCGATCCAGAACTGAAGAAAGAAGGCCCGTGGGTTCTTCATCATCCGCCAGACATAGGCGTACCAACCCCAAGGCGTATCGGAAGCCAGTTTGAGCATCCGAACACCCGGCAGCGAAAGGACCACCGCCGTACCACACTCAGGGCACTTGCCGTCATGATCAAGCCCTTGCAGCGAATAGCCGCAGTTGTTGCAGTGGGGGATGAACGGCTCCGGCGTCTGCGTCATGCGGGTTTCCAATCAGACCGGATCGAGCAGTTGCTGCTCTCAGTACGCCCCCGGTGCATTGGCGAATCGGAACCTCCGAGCCATCAGCACAACACAGACGGCCCAGAACACCAACGACAACGCACCAATCGCCACGCAACCGATCGACCAAAAACAAGGGACCAAGCCGTCGGTTCTCGCGTAAGCCACCGCACCCCACAGCGTGTTCCAAGAAGCCAACAGGAGCGTCCCGGGAAACCACGCCAACGTGCAATGATCAACCACAACCCGCGAGACGGCCTCGGGGAGTTTTCTCGGGCGCAGCGGCAAAAGTTCTCGCACGAACTTCAACGCAATCAACCGCATCACCAAGAGTCCGACAAACGTGATCAAGGCGATACCAAACATGAGCGGCAGCGCGGCGAAGATCGTGGAAATGAACGCCAGAACACCGTCAGGTCGTTCGTCGCCGCGTACTCGCCAGATGGTCACTGTCCCCAGCGCCGTCATGAAGGCAACCGTGACGTTGGTCCGCAAACCAAACGCGCGAGCGGCTTTGACGTCAATACGCAGCCGCGGCAGTGCTCGGTCCGGCCTGATCATCAACTCGCGTGTGAGCGACAACCATGACACGGATGAGGAGGCGCCGAAGACCAACGTCCGCGCCGAGGGCAAGCTCTGGGCGATCGGTCGTCCGCACTCCGGGCACGCGCCGTCGCGGTCAAGTCCGCTGAGCACATAGCCGCAGTTCTCACAGAGCAGGTCGAACTGTTTGACGGGAGGGATGGTCATGGCTCTGGGTTTTCGACGGAGCTTTGGACAGCACGAAGCGCGGTTGCCTCGCGCAACCCCGCGTGCAGAATACGGACGAACGGCCAGGGCGTCATCAGCACAATCACCGCCAGGCACGCCTGCCACACCGCCGCAAACGATTCTCCGAACATCAACTTCAGAACAACGGCACCCGGAAAAAGACACAGCCCAAACGCCAGCGAGATCGGCAGCAGCGCGGCCGACGAATACAGCAGCACAACCCGAAGCACCGACCGGTCGTGCGCCGAGCCCAGCATCACCGCAACCCGCGGCACCAGCCTTGAGCAGACCTCAACGGCAAAGAACAACATCAGCGAACACGGGATCGACAGGGCTGCGACAATAAACGCGAACGCCAACGCCGCCACGACGCCCTCTCCGCTCAGAGGATTGAGAACGCCGAACAGCAGAGCCGCGAACGTCAAAAGAAACCACAACGCAAGCCCAACCGGCGGCCAGACCAGCCATACGTACGAACTCATGAACCTGAACGCCGAGAGCTCATCGAACGCGGCGTTCTTCCAGAACGATCGCGGATTGAGGTTGATCCGCCAAGCCAAACGCAGGCAACTCGTGACGGATTCTCTCGACAGCGTGATGGTGCGATTGGGCTTCGACTCTTCAATCGCCAGCCCACACTCCGGGCAAGCCCCGTTCACCGCCAGGCCCGCGAGGTTGTATTCACACCGCGTGCAGTTCCAGCTCGCCACTTCATCGGGTGTTCGATGATCCTGCGTGGGCAATGGCTCGTTCGCAGCGTCGCGCTCGCTCACCGCGCACCCTCCACATTCGCGAACTTGCAGCGTCGAAGCCCGATGTAGACCAGCAACTCGTAGCCGAAGAGGCCGATGAGAAACACCACCGGCACACCCAGCAGCAGTACAAGTGAATCATCGCCCCGCGGCCGTGTGACGACCGCCCCCGCCGCGGTCGTCACGGTCGAGCCGACCGGCAGCGACCTGCACGCGTACACCACGCTCCACACCAGCGCCGCCAACCCGCCGATGATCCACCCCACCGACGCATATGCGCACACGCAGTAGGCAACCTCACTCGTGATCCGCCAGCGGTGCGTCAGCCCGATCATCCGCGAGCCCGCACGCTCGATGAGCATCACCAGCCACAACAGCACGAACGCGCCCAGCATCACCAGCAGCGAAACACGCAGCGCTTGATTCAGTAACCCCGTCAGCACGCCGCCAGCATCAACGCCCCGTGCCCGCACTTCATACACCCATGGCATTAACGCCGCCAATCCCGCCATCACGCCGACAACCGCAAAGCTCCGCATCGCAAAGCCCCGCGCCCGCGCAACGTCGATCGTCACGGTTTCATAACCCGCCAACGGCGAACGCACCATCCTCACCGCAACCCGCACCCACCCCATGCCCCGCTTCGGCTCATACGCCAGTGTTCGTACGCTCGGCAGACTCTCCGCGATCGCTTTCCCACACTCCGGGCACGTCGCCTCAACGGGTAGCCCGCTGAGTACATACCCGCAGCGCTCGCACAGCAGCACGTCCGGTGCAGGTTTGCTCGTCCCCGTGCTCATCGACCAACAGCATACGGAAGCACATCACCTCACGAGCACGGCAGGAAGAACGTATTGAAAAACAGGTTGTAATCACCCTCGTTCACGCCCGAGTTGCTCTGCCCAGGCTGTTCAGGCCCGAACGGCGGCAAGGGCTCTCCGTTGTCGTACGAAACATCGCAGAACGCCCCGATCGCCGCGGGCCCTTGCGAGGACTGCTCGAAGAAACCGCTCGCGGAGAAGAACCCGTTGTAATCGCCCTCGTTGATGCCGTTGTTCGTGCAGCCGCGATTGATGCCCGTCAGCGCCTCGCCCGTGTCGCAGGCGATATCCGCGGGCGAGCACTTGCCCAGCCAGATCGGAAGCGTTTGATCCAGCGCCTTAATCACCTCGCGCAGGGTGATCTCCGCCGCCTGCGTGCACAGGGCGTTCTGGTTGTACAACCCCGTGCCGCCGACATGGATGTGCCCGCTCATCGCGCAGTAGAGCGGATCGGTCGGCGTTGCGTGCTGAGCGCGGTAGCGAGCCGCGAGATAAGGCATGTACCCCGACAGGAACGACCCCGAATAGTCGTAGCTGTTGGGTGTCGCGGGGTTGTACGCCGCGACGAACGGATCGATCTGCGTGGTGAGGAATACCGCGCGCACCGCGTCGACAACCTGCTGCATGGGCAGCGTCGCGGGATAAACCGTTCCCACCGCGTCGGCGACGATGTACGAATCCGTCGGACGCGACGGCGCGAGGTAGTCGGTTGAATACAGCGAGATCGTCCGCCCCACCGGGGCCGTCTCGGTGCTCACCACGCGGAAGCGCTGGTACGCCGGCTCCATCTCCCACCCGCGCGCCGTGCTCGCCCGGCTGAAACTCACGATCGCCACCGGCTTGAGCTGATCGACAATCCGCAGGAAGTCGCTGGTGGTGTCCTGATAGTCAACCTCAAAGTCACCGGTCCCTTTGCCGTACGAAGGCTCGGACATTCCGGGGAACTCAGGGAAGTAGGCGTACAGGTGATACCCGCGCCCTTCCCAGTTGTTGCCCGTCCACGCGCCGGGGTTCTGCGCCGGGTTCGTGCTCCACTGGCGCAGCATGTTGTTGGTGGGGGGCCAGTAGCCCGTGATCATGATGTTGAGCGGGCGCGGCGCACCGAAGCTCGCGCCCGCGCTCAGCAGCACGCACGCGGTCAGCGCCGCCGCCGTCAGGCCGCGTGAAACGGCGCGTCGTTGCTCTCGGTTCGTTTTCATCATCATGATGCGGGCATCCTTCACGTCCGCGACCCACGAGACGAAGTGCGGACGCACAATCATGCTGCGAAGGCGAGCATTCCGCAAGCCCAATCAACCCCGAATCACGCGGGCGATCCCCTGAAAGAGCCCAGAAGCCGCGAAATCCCCCACCTTCACCCCCACAATCAAAGAAAAAAGCCCGGAAATCTCCCGGGCTTTCGTGGTTCTTCGACAGACCGTCGCACACCAAACCCACACCCCAAACCCCGTCTCAGTTCGCCGGCGGCACGGTCGGCGGATTGTCCGTGCTCGCCTTCGTCTCAGGCGGCAGCGACTCCTTCAAACTCTGGCTCGTCTTCACCTTCCCCCACATCCGCTTCGGGGGCAGCTTGCTCGGCACAATCCCGCCCGGGAACTTCGTTGTGTCGATCGCCTTCTGCTGCGCAGGCACCGGCGGCGCAACCGTCGCCGCGTACCGGTTAAACGGCACCGCCGCCTCACGCGCCGGGTTCTGCTGATTCGGCGCCACAAAGACCGCCTTCCCGCCCGGCGGCGGCGACGGCTGGAAGTCCGGATAGTCCAGCTTCGGGATCTCCATGTTGATCAGCGTCTCAACCTGCGTCAGCAAGTCCCCCTGCTCCGGGGTCACAAAGCTCCACGCCACACCCTCACGACCGATCCGCGCCGTCCGACCGATCCGGTGCACGTAAATCTCCGGGTCCTCGGGCATGTCATAGTTGATCACGTGCGTGATCCCGTCGACATCCAGCCCCCGGCTCGCCAGATCGCTCGCAACCAGCACCGACAGATCGCCCTTGTGCAGCCGCTCGATGATCTTGTTCCGCTTGTTCTGGAACATGTCCCCGTGCATCGCGTGCGCGTCGATCTTCTTCTCGTTGAGGTACTTCGTCAGTTCGTCCACCGTCCGCTTCATCCGGCAGAAGACCACCGTCAGCGCCGGCTCCTCGTGCGTCAGCAGATGCGCCAGCAACCGCCGCTTGTCCCAGGGCTGCACCGGGATGTAGTGCTGACGGACCATCTTCGTCGTCAGCGCACCCGCCGTCACCGCGACGATCTTCTCCGGGTCCTTGCTGTGCTTCTGGATCAGCCGCTCGACATCGCTGGGAAGCGTTGCCGAAACGAAAATCGTCTGCCGCGCCGGCGGCTGCGGGCACATCCCCAAGATCCGCTTGATGTCCTCGCGGAACCCGATATCCAGCATCCGGTCCACCTCGTCCAGCACCGCGTACTTCACGTTCGCCAGCGAGATGTGCCCACGCTCCACCATGTCCATCAAACGCCCGGGCGTCGAAACAATAATCTGCGGCCCGCTCTTCAGCGCCTGCAACTGCTGGTTGATCCGCTCCCCGCCGATCACCGCCACCGCACGGATGGGCGTCGCCTGACCAAGCTCGTTCAACTCCCGCGCAACCTGCATCGCCAGTTCACGCGTGGGAACCAGGATCAACGCCTGGCACGGCACGTCCTTTGCGCAGTTGTTCAGCAGCGGAAGCCCGAAGGCCGCCGTCTTGCCCGTCCCGGTCTTCGCCTGCCCGATGACGTCCTTCCCCGCCATGATCCGCGGGATGAGCATCGCCTGGATGCGCGTGGGACGCTCAAACCCCGAGGCCTCAAGCCCCTTCAGGACGCTGTTGCGAAGCCCCAGCTCGTTGAACGAGCCGACCTCGTGGAAGACATCGTCGGGCGCCACGGGTGCCGCGACGTTCGCCTGCGGTGCGGGAGGGTTCTCCCTCCCCTGTTCATTCAAACCCGGCGCTTGGGCCTGCTGCGGTGCGTGCGATTCGGACGGGCTGTCGTGTGGACCGGTATTCATGCAATTTTCGGTGTCAAAGAAGCGGAACTATCCGATGAAATCGTAGACGGTCTGCACGCCAGCGGTGGCCTTATCCGCAAAACTCCCCTTCCTTCACCCTCATTCACCCATTCAACCACCCGCCCGTTCGCACCATCGCCTCCCCGCCCACCCCCCCGCGCCCTCCCCCCCGCCCAGCTCAGCCTCCGGAGCACCCCGTGACCACCTCCCGCCTTGAGATCAACCTCGCCGCCATCGACCACAACGTCGCCCTGATCCGCAAGGCCACCGCCTCCACGCACCCCTCCAAGGTCCAGCTCTGCGCCATCATCAAGCAAGACGCCTACGGCCTCGGTGCCGCCCGCATAGCCCGCCGCCTCGATTCCCTGGGCGTTGACCTCCTGGCCGTGTACTGCCTCAGCGAGGCCCGCGCCCTCGCCGAGACGCCCATCCGCACGCCCATCATGGTCCTCATGCCCGTCGAGGGGATCGAACGCAACGACCCGCTCTACCGCCTCCTCACCGCCCAGCGCCTCCACCTCACCCTCCACAGCGAACGCCAAGCCAACGCCCTCATCGCCTGCGGCAACGCCCTGGGCATGAGCTTCCCCGTCCACATTCAAGTCGACACCGGCATGTCCCGCGGCGGCTGCCTCCCCGACGAAGCCGAACGCCTCGTCAAGCTCGCCACCACCAACCCACGCTTCCGCCTCGCGGGGCTCAGCACCCACTTCTCCAGCCCGGGCAGCGATCCGTCATTCACCCGCGAGCAGGCCCGCCTCTTCCGCTCGTGGATCCAGCAGATCAAGCCCCTGCTCAGCGCCGCCGTCGCCAAGGGCCAGGCCCCCTGCGTCGTCCACGCCGCCAACACCGCCGCCACCTTCCGCTCATCATCCCTGCACGCCACCATGGTCCGCGTTGGTCAGGGCCTTCTCGGCTACGGCGAAGACGCCTTCACCGACCTGAACGTCCCCGCCGCCGCCGGGGTCAGCGCCGCAAACCCCGATCACGAAGGTGAAAGCTGGGCTTCAGGGGGCCCCGAGTTCGCTCAAGCCCTCCGCTCCCTCCGCCCCTGCGCCCGCCTGCTCAGCCGGATCGTCCACATCCACGAGATCCCCGAAGGCTGGCCCGTCGGCTACAACCGCACCTGGCACTCCAAGCGTCCCTCCCGCATCGGCATCATCCCCGTCGGTTACGCCGACGGCTACCCCCTCGCCCTCAGCGGCCAGTCCCAAGTCCGCCTGACCAACCTCGCCTGGGACCGCCCCCGCACCCTCGAACCCCTCGCCGCCTATGGGCAAGACCCCGCCCCCGCCGTCTGGGCGCCCCTCGTCGGCCGCGTCAGCATGGACCAGATCACCGTCGACCTCACCGACGCCCCCGAGGCCTACGCCTCCGTCGGCTGCGAAGTCGAAGTCATCGGCTCCACCCCCGACATGCCCAACCACCTCAGCAACCTCGCCGCCCAAGCCGGCACCATCACCCACGAACTCCTATGCCGCCTGGGCCTCGTCTCGGAGCGCCATTACCTTTTCAGCGATGAGGGCCAGAGTGTCCAACCAACCACCGCAGGGGGTGTGAGCGCCAGCGTCTCCACCGCCCGAACCCACCGCGCAGGCCAAGCCCCCCTCATCCCCGCCAGCCCCCTGAACCACTAATCCCCCGATCCTCCGATCCCTTGGTCCCCCGATCCCTCGATCCCTTCCCCCGTCACAACACGTACTTCCGCTCCTCGTACATCTTGTCGAGCCGAGCCAGGAACCCCTCTCCCCCGGGCAGCCTTTCACCCAACGCCACCAGCAGGTCCACCATTCCCAGGTAGTCCTCGCTGTGGATGAACTCGCGCGCGCACCGCGCCGGGCCGTGGGCCTTCTCGTCGTACCGCCCCTCCTGAACCTCCGTCAAGAACGGCATGTTGTGGTAGTTCCCCAGCGGCAGGCAAATGCACGTCGCCTCGTACCCGTGCGAGCAGAAGACCGACGCCTCGCACGCACCGCCCGCCATGAGCTTCCGCTGCCACGGCCGCTTCCTGCTGACGTTCGTCGGGTCCGACGCCCGCGCCGTCGCCGGCCCGTTGAAGACCTCTTCCGCCCGCTGCGCACACGCCGACGTCAGCCAGGGCGTGAACACACTGATCCGATCCCCCACCCGCACGATCGGCCCGCCGCCGATCGGAGAATCCGCAAACGCCCGCGAGTTCTCCAGCGCCAGCAGCCGCGAGCCCTTGGGGATCGTCCCCAGCTTGCACGCGGCGATGGCCCCGACGAATCCGATCTCTTCCGCGCGCGTAAAGAGCAACCGAACGTCGCCGGTTTTCTTGCCGCTGGCGCGGAGTTTCAGCACCCCGTCCATCGCGCACAGCGCCGCCGCGAGCGCCGCAAGGTCATCGCACGCCGGCGCGTGCAGCACGCCGTCGATGATCTCACTGTCAGGCATCTCCCACCGCCCGATATCGCCGACGTTCAGCCCCTTGCCGCTCTGCCCGTCGAGCAGTTCTGCGAGGTAGTGCTTTCCGGCGGGGCTGGTCTGCCCCGCTTCGCCGATGAGCCGAGCGCGGACCTGACGATCACCCTGCGTCAGCAGCACGATCGGCGCGTTGACAAAGAACAGATCGTGCACCCCTCCGCGGAACGAAACCTCCACAGTCCCGGGCCCGATGAGCCGCTCGATCACAAACGCCGGGTGATCCAGGTGCGCGGTGATCAGCAGTGGGGCGGTGCCGTCCTGCGCACCGTCAATGCTCACGAGCATGTTCCCCGCCGCGTCGGTGCTCAGCTTCAGTTCAGGCCGAGCCGCGATCCACGCCTCAAGCTCGCGCACCACGCGCTGCTCGCGCCCCGCGGCCGTGGGGACGTTCGTGATCCGCACGAGCGTGCGCAGTTCCTCCTGCCGAGGATGCGCAGAGGCCGCACCATTCACGCTTGCGCCGCTGACGTGTGTCACACTGCCGGGGATCGTGCTCATACCGCAATCATTCACACCCCGCCTCAAGGTGGCACGGCTCTTTAGAGCCGTGCAGCGAGATCATCCGCCATGCACCTTTCTCGCACCCTCAGCACTCAGCACTCAGCCCTCAGCACTTCTTCCTTCCCCTCGGCCCTTCCCCGTCCCCTAGAACCGCAAATGCGCCGGCTTCTCCTCCGCCGCCTTGAACCCCAGAATCGCACGCACCAACGCCATGTCCCCCGCACGCGTGATCTTCAGGTTCGACGAATCACCCGGCACCGTCACCACCCGCTCCCCCAGCCGCTCCACCAACTGCGCATCGTCCGTGCTCTCCAGATCCTTCTGCCCATACACACGCAGCAGCAGCCCCTTCTCAAAGACCTGCGGCGTCTGCACCGCCACCAACGCCGATCGATCCACCGTCCCCTCCACACCCCGCACCTTGGGCCTTTGGTCGCCCTCCGCGCCGAGAATCGCCGCCAGCGGATCCGCCGCCGATCGCTCCATCTCCGGCCCAACCCGCTTGATCGTGTCCGCCACCGGCACCGCGGGGATCACCGCCGGAAACTCCTCCGCCGCATCAAAGACGCGCCGGATCAACTCCGCCGACGCGCAAGGCCGCGCGGCATCATGCACCGCCACGTGCGTCGCATCGCTGGGCACAAGCGCCAGCGCGTTCCGCACCGTCTCGTACCGATGGTTCTTCCCACCCTTGCAGAGCTTCACGCCATAGATCGCCAGTTTGTCACCATGGCGAAGCTTGAACGCCGCGAAGGCCTCATCATCCGCCGGCCCAGCAACGACGATCGACCGAACCTCGGGCACGTTGGTGAACAGCTCCACGGTTCTCTGGAGCACAGGCCGCCCGCCCAAATCCTCGTCCAGTTTCGACCGTTCAACACCCATCCCGGCGCTGTACCGCTGAGAAGCTCCAGCCGCGGGAATGATCACGCAAACCGACAGTGCTGCCATAGACCCGATCGTACCGAACAGCCCATCCACGCACCCGCAGCAAACGACTCGAAAGTGCCTTACCCACTTTGACATAAACCGCCCATCTTCACAGCCCATCAAGAGCCAAACCGTCAGATCAAAAAACCGAGCCTCCAAGGCTAGTTTTGTCACCGATTTGCACTTGTCCTGGTAGGGGCATCAGGAGTTTCCCTCCCCTCCCCGTTCCGTGCGATCTGTGTGCTTCGTGTAAAACTCGCCCGGCCTGGCCAACCTTGTGCGCAAGAACAGCGAATCTGGCCGGCTCGTGGTGGATTCTTTTGGCCCTCGGGTTAGCCTATGAAGCCGGTCCCTAAGGGCCAACCGTCGGTTGAAGGTCCCCCAACGCTGCTTTTTCGGTCGTCGAAGCGACCAAGCTGGCTATCGGGCGGTCTCTACCAACGGCTAGTGTGTGGTCTTTGCGCCACGTTTGTTGATTGTTTGATCTGGTCTGCACCCATCGTTTTTCCTTTAGGAGATTGAAGATGAAGATCGCGTCCCTTCTCGCTGTGGTCGGTCTCGCCTGTACCGCTGGTTCCGCTTCCGCGCAGCTCAGCTACACCGGCACCTCGCTCGGGCAGAACTTCGACACCCTTTCGTCCTCCGCCTGGACGAACAACACCACCCTCCCGGGTTGGTTCCTCTTCCGCCAGCCCTCCCCGGGCACCGCCATCACCAGCATCAGCATCACCGCCGCCTCCGCCACCGGCTCGTTCTACGCCTTCGGCACCACCGATCGCGCTCTCGGCGGCGTCGGCTCCGGCGGCGCCTACTTCGGCAGCCCCGCCAACAACGCCGTCGCCGGCTGGATCGCCGTCGGCATCACCAACAACTCCGGTCAGAATCAGTCCTCCTTCACCATCGGCTTCGACGGCGAGCAGTGGCGCAACGCCGGTGCAACCGCCCCCGCGACCTCCGTCGCGCAGACCATGGTTCTCGAGTACGGCTTCGGCGCGTCCTTCGACACCGTGACCACCTGGACCGCCCCCGGCGGCAACTTCGATTGGTCCACCCCGGTCTTCGGCACCAGCACCGCCGCCGCCGTTGACGGCAACGCCGCCGGCCTCGTCGCCGGTCGCGGCGGCACCATCACCGACAACTGGGCCCCCGGCACCACGCTGTGGATCCGCTGGGTCGAGCGCAACGATACCGGCAACGACCACGCCATCGGCATCGACAACTTCACCTTCTCCTCCGGTCCCGCGGCCAACCTCGTCCCCAACGTCACCAAGGACGTCGCCAACCCCGCGAACCAGACCGCCCTCCCCGCCAACATCCCCTTCGTGATCTCCAACGTCCAGAACATCGGCACCGGCGCGACCTCCACCGCCACCATCACCGCCGACTTCCCCAACACCCTGACCTACAACGCCGGCGCGTCGACCCTCCCCTCGGGCGTCACCGCGGTCTTCAACCCTCCGACCCTCACCATCAGCCTGCCGACGCTCAACGCCGGTCAGTCGCTGGGCTCCAACATCACCATCGTGATGACCTCCGCTACCACCGAGTTCCCCGCTGAGTTCCCCCTCGTGACCAACTGGCTCAGCACCGTCGGCGGCGACTCCGACTCCACCACCGCCATCGTCGCGGTTCCCCCGCCCACCGGCACCCTGGCGCCCGTGAGCTACACCGGCTCGAACATCTCCCAGGACTTCCAGACCATGGTCGCCGCGGTTGCGACCTCCCCCTTCTCCAACACCACCGGTACCTCCGCCGCCGTCCCCGGCACCGCGATGACCGGCTGGGCCGTCAGCCGCTTCACCGGTTCCGCCACCACCGCCCTGCCCTACTTCAACGCCCTCCCCACCCCGCTCAACCCCTCGGGTGCGGCCAGCGGCGGCATCTACCGCGTCTCCAACGCCAGCGACAACCCCTCCAACGTCGCCATCGGCACCCTCGCCTCGGGCTCCAACTCCCCCGCCTTCGGCGTCGCCATCAAGAACGACTCCGCCAGCACCCTGACCTCCTTCACGGTTTCCTTTGACGGCATCGCTTTCCGTCAGAGCACCACCATCGATAACAAGCTCGACTTCTCCTACTGCATCTCCACCGACAACACCTCCACCATCAACAACTTCCTCTCCAACACCGTCACCGCCACCGACGTCGATACCCTCGACGTCCTCGGCGACCCCTTCGTCACCACCCAGGCGGACATCAACCCGCCCACCAAGACCGCCTACACCGCGACGGTCAGCAACGTCAGCATCCCCGCCGGCGCGACCCTCTTCCTCCGTTGGCGTGACGTCAACGACGCCGGCAACGACGCCGGTCTCGGCATCGACAACTTCACCTTCTCCGCCTCCTCGGGCGGCGGCGTCGCGGGTTGCAACCCCGCCGACATCGCCTGCGATACGGGTGATCCGCTGGTGAGCAACCCCGGCTGCACCAACAGCACCACCGGCCCGAACGAAGGCGACTACAACGCCTTCTTCGCGGCCGACGGGTTCTTCTTCCAGGCCGGCCAGGGCTTGGCGGGCGTCGGCGGGTTCTGCGACATCGCCTGCGACAACGGCGACCCGCTCAGCCAGAACCCCGGTTGCACCAACAACGGTGTCAACGAGGGTGACTACAACTGCTTCTTCAACAACCTCTTCCTCCCCTGCGTCTGATGCGGGAAGAAGGGCCGAGGGATGAGGGCTGAGGGCCGAGGGTGAAAACCTGAAGCCGAAAGCCTGAACCCCGAGATTCTGAAAAGCACAAAGCCCCGGATCGAAAGGTCCGGGGCTTTTTGTTTGTTCTCGCGGCACAGGCGTGCGTTCATCGCCGTGATTCGTGCGAGCGTGCGTGCGATCTCCTGTTTCGCGTGCGGAGTGAGAACACCTGTTCGTTCTTGAACTGTCGTCAAAGGAATGATCAGCGAAATACCTCTGCTCCGGCGCGGGTTTGTGCCAGATTGGCCGATTGTGCGGACATTCGTGTGGATCAACAACGACTCGCGCCTTTGGGCTGGTCTGTCTGACCCGCCCGCGCGCGGTCTCGTGGTCTGATCATTTCTGAGGAGAAGTTCATGAAGATGCAGTTGTATCGACTCGCGGTGTTGGCCGGTGGGCTGGTTTGTTGCAGTGCGGCGAGCGCACAGTGGGTGCCTTCGGGCAGCCCGTTCGCGGGGCCTTACACCGTCGTCGGAACGGGCGGGTTCTTCCAGTCGATCAATCTGGGCGGCGAGTCGGCACCCGCCGGTTCGTACTGGCGCGCGAATGTCACCGCGCTGTGGTCCGGTGCGCCGGGTTCGACGACTTCGCTGTGGCAGAACGACTCAAAGATGTCACTGACCAATGCGCCGGTGAACGGCGTGGCGGCCGTGCCTTCGGGCGTCACGGTGCATTTCGGCACCACCACCGGCACCGCGCCCACCACGGGCGTGAACTCCAACACCACCGGAACGATCCGTTACGACAACATCAACCTCGTCCCGACCTTTGTCGCGGGCAACCCGCTACACATGGCCTTCCGCACCAGCTTCACCAGCGGCGGCAACTTCACCTGGTCCAACATCACCGTCTCGCTGACGCCCACGCCCCCCGCACCCGTGAATGAAACCTGCGCCACCGCGATCGATGTCTCAGCGGGTGCAAACGCAGCGCTCACAGGCCCGTTCACGAACTTCATCCCCCCCGCACAAGAGATCGGCGGCGCGAATCCCTCCACGATTGCGCCCTCACCTTTCTCGTGTCAGGCGACGGTCAGCCGGGCGACGTGGTACGCCTTCACGCCCTCGGCCTCCGCGGCGTACATCGTCGGCTCGTGCACCTCCGCGGGCCTCGCCACGCAGAACACCATGGTCAACAACGTCGTGGCGCTCTTCGACGGCACCAACGGCTGCGCTTCGCTCTCCTCGCTGGCCTGCACCACCACCACCTGCTCCGGCGGCGTTCAGAGCTCGAACATCAATCTCAACGCGGGCACCACGTACTACATCGCACTGGCGCGCACGGGCACAACCGCCCTCGCCGCCACCGAACTCAAGTCCCAGATCTTCATCTCCCGCGCTGATCAGGCCATCTGCGGCGCGAACGTCGAGACCGAACCCAACGACACCGCCGCAACCGCCAACAGCTTCACGCTGAACCTCGGCGACACAATCTGCGGCACCAGCACCGGCTCGGGCACTTCCGGCGGCGGGCTCACCTCCGGCGACACCTTCCGCATCAAAACCGCCGCTCACCCCGGCATCCGCCGAAACCGCATCCGCGTCGCTTCGTCCCTCGCCGGGCACACGCTGATTATCCGCGGGCTCTCACAGAGCGCTGGCGTCATCGGTACCAGTGAATCCGACATCCAGACTTCCAACACCGCCACCGTGCCCACCCGCATGGTCCAGTGGTACACCCTGGGCAACAGCCCCGACGCCAACGACCGCTCGATCAACCTGCGCGTCACGGGCACCACCTCCACCACCGCACAGTACTCGTTGAACTACATCGCCTCAGACGAGATCGTCCCGACCGATCTCGCACGCACCATCCGCCCCGGCTCGCTGGTCATCACCTCCGTCGGGCAGACCACCACCGACACCGACCTGTGGATCTACGACGCCAACCTCAACCCCATCGCCAACTTCGGCAACGACGACGAGCCCGGCACCTCCAGCACGCAATCCCGCCTCACCCGCACCTTCAACGCGGGCACCTATTACATCGCCATCAGCCGCTTCAACCTCGCCAACAACCAGCCCGCCGCCACCGACGACGACTTCAAGTCCGCCAACGTCTTGCCCTTCCCCGGCACCCTCGTCCGCGGCGGCACCTTCCCCACACTGCCGCTCAGCCTCAACTTCAAGGTCACCGACAGCGAAGGCGACGTCACCCAGTCGTACACCGTCAACGACGCCTTCGAGGTCGCGTTCTTCAAGATGACTGTCGCACCGGCCCCGAGCACCGGCGGCTGCAACCCGGCCGACATCGCCTGCGATGACGGCACGCCGCTGGCCGCGGCTCCGGGCTGCACCAACAGCACCACCGGGCCAAACGAAGGTGACTACAACGCCTTCTTCGCGGCGGATGGGTTCTTCTTCCAGTCGGGTCAGGGCCCCGCCGGCGTCGGCGGCACCTGCGACATCGCCTGCGACGACGGCACGGCACTCTCCCAGGCCCCCGGTTGCACCAACAACGGTGTCAACGAGGGCGACTACAACTGCTTCTTCAACAACCTCTTCCTCTCCTGCATCTGATGCGGGAGGAAGGGCCGAGGGATGAGGGCCGAGGTTTCAGGGTGAAGCCCTGAAGCCAAAGCCCAAAGTCCTCAGATTCTGAAAAGCATGAAGCCCCGGATCGAAAGGTCCGGGGCTTTTTGTTTGGAGACGTGCGTTTTCGGAGTTCAACGCGGCGACCGTGATCAGTTCATGACCATCGCGACGCTCGTGACCATGCCGGTGCCCTGTTCGTCGATGACCGGGCCGTAGCGCAGCAGGCGCACGTCCTTGGGCTCGACGACCATCAGCCCCGCGACGATGTTGCCCACGCTGCACCAGCGGGTGGGGTTCTGCTGCCAGGCCATGCTCGCAACCAGCTCCGCGGGCTTGTTCTGCACGACGAGCCCCAGCATCTCATCGTCGGTCTGGAAAACGGAGTTGCGGAACTGCGCCGCGGCTTCGCCTTGCTCGGTCCCGTCTTCGCCCAGCAGCGGGCGCTGATCGCCGAAGGCCGGGCCCACGTGCGACATGTCGGCCGAGCAGATCACCAGCGTGCGCCCGGGCAGTTCGCTCATCGCCTGCTTCAGGGCATCAACGAACGGCTGCAGCGCCACGCCCTTGCCGTCGTAGCTTTCGCCGTTGGCGACCACCGGGTCGTGCACGAGCGCCGCGAAGACCTTTGGGTAGTTGCCCTGCGCGTCCTTGCCGAAGACGTGCTGGATCCAGGGGATCTGCAGCTCGATGGAGTGCTCGCGTTCGTGGTCGAAGCGGTTGGCGAAGAGCGCCTCGCCCAGCTTGCCCTTCAGCGCGTTGAGCATGCCCTCGTCGAGGTGACACTCGCCCAGCGCGGTCGAAAAGCCCTTGTCACACCCGCAGACGCCGGTGCTCTCGCCGAAGTGGTTGGTCCCCAGAATCACCACGCGGTCCGGGCGATCCGCCACGCGCAATCGCCCGTAAATCGCGGCGTAGTTCAGCCCGCCACGCGGATAATCCAAATGCGGCGCCACGATCGCCTTGGGCAGGCTCGTCAGCGCCGGGTCGGCAACATCCTTCAGCGCCTCGGCGATCATCGCGTCGAAGTACTCCCTCAGCTTGCGTGCCGCGGCGGCATCACGCTCGGGCCCTTCAGGAATCCCCTTCGTCTCTTCGCTGTTGTTCAGCAGCGCGTCGCACACCCCCGCGGTCGTCCCCGGCGGCAAAATCGCCTGGCTGTCAAACGCCTTCCGCATATCCGCGACCATCGCTTCGTAGTTCGGCCCCAGGATCAGCCCCGCGCCGTCGAGCTGCGCGATGAACTGCTCGAGCATGTCACGCGTCAGCCCGCGACCGACCTGCTGCACGATCTGGTCCACATCGCGCGTGCCGTCGAGCAGCGGGATCACCACCCCAAAGCCCGGGAAGGTCACCACCATGCGTTCAGAGACCTGGCGAGCGTCGGCCAGGCCCAGCATCTGGTGCTCGGTCCCGTCCGGGGCCGTGGCCTTCACCGGAAACCCGCGCACCGCCCGGATCACCGGACGCATATGGTGCGCCAGCGAGGCATCGAACTTGATCGGGTTTTCATTCGGGTTCTGAGCGGGTATTTCGGTGGTCATTGAACGCCATAGTAGCCCGCAGGACGTCAAGACCGGCTTTCGGTGCGCGGATTCTCCCCCCGCACAAGATGACCCGGGGCCGGCCCCCGCCTAGCATCTGGGCCCGTCCCGGAGCGGTCACGCCCCGGGCGAGTTGGTTCGTCCCGTTCGTTTCATGTCCACCCGTTCGATTCGGAAGGATCGCTTCCATGTTCGACTCACTCAAGCCCGGCCAGTCCATCAAGTGCACCCTCACCAGCGCCCCCCGCGCCGAGGGCAACACCTCCACGCTGCTGCGTCTGATGCGCCTGGATCCCACGGCCGTCAAGAGCCTCAAGCGCGCTCATCACCTCCGCCAGCAGCGCATGACCATCTACAACCGCGGCAACCGCGACTGGGTCAAGCGCGAGTCGTGCGCCAAGATCGCCACCGTCGCCAAGGGCCAGTCCTGGACGATGAGCTACACCCTCGACCTGCTCCCCGACCTGAAGTCGGTGCAGAAGTTCATCAAGGTCGAGAAGGCCTGAGCGAAGGCGCTTCACGCCGACGTGAAGACGTCGGCTTCGTTCGTCGCTTTCGCCCCGTCCTACGCTGATGGGTATGAAGCCAGCGACGAACGCGAAGCAGACCAACCAACGATCGATCACGCGAGCGGTCCTGAACGGGCCGCTCATTTTCATTTTTGACCGCGGCGCACGGAGTGCTCTCGCCTGCATGCTGCTCACGTCGGCGTGCGTGATCCTCGGTGCTTGCGAGCGCTCGCCCAAAGCGGGTGAGATCCGTCCGTCGAACTTCACCGCGCCGAACGCCAAGCCCGACGCGAGCTACGTCGTGCGTGGGGTGGTGACGGAGATGCCCATCGTGGGCAAGCCGAGCACCGAACTGCGTGTGCATCACGAGGCGATCGATGACTTCAAGGACGATCAGGGGAAGATCGTGGGGATGAGTGCGATGGTGATGGAGTTCCCGCCGCTGAAGGGCGTGGACGTTTCGCAGCTCAAGGTGGGCGACAAGGTGGAGATCACCTTCAGCGTGTGGTGGACGCAGCTTCCGCCGTGGGCGGCGACGAAGATCACGGTGTTGCCGCCGGAGACGAACCTGGAGTTCCGTCCGAGACGCCCGTTGCCGTGAGAAGTGTGCTGAGTGCTGAGTGCGGGGAGCTTCCGCCGCGTGTTTGCGGGCGCGACTGTTCGTCCGTCGCTGCTGGCATTCTCCAAAAACAAACCCAGCGTCCAGCACATAACCAGACGCCGGGTCTCGTGGGGGTTCCATGCGGCCCAGCTTTCGCCGGGCCAGAAGTCTTGGCACGAGTCGATTCGACGAACCTGTAAAGTCGGTTCCCGGGCGTGATGAAATTTTTTCGTTGTTTTCCGAAGCGGCTTGACCTTCCCACATACCCCGGAAATCACGCCAAAAACACGCACCCAACCCAAGGAAACGCCCGGGTGGCTCGACGACGGATCAGGATCAGAACCGCCGACGCCGGGCCAGCCCGGATCACGCCGCTCAGCCCTTCTTCCGCCCTTGCAAACCCAGCTTGGTCATGACCCGCTTCAGGTCCGACCAGACCTTGTTGCGGTTCTCCTGCGTGTACTGCCGCAGCAGGAACGCGGGGTGGAACGTGGGCATCACCGGGATCGTCAGATCTGGGTACTTCTTCGTATCCGGATGAGACCAACTCGCCCATTTGCCGCGCATGCGCGACATGGCTTCTTCGGTCTTCAGGATGATCCGCGAGGCGGGCAGGCCCAGCGTCACGATCACCTCGGGCCTCACCGCGGCGATCTGGTCGTACAGGTACGGCGCGCACGCCGCGGCTTCTTCGCTCGTCGGCGTCGCGTTGTTGGGCGGACGCGTCTTCAGCACGTTGGCGATGTAGACCTCGTGCCGACTCAGCCCCATCGCGTAGATCATCCGCGCCAGCAGTTGCCCGGCGCGTCCGACGAACGGTCTGCCCGTGCGGTCCTCGTCAAGGCCCGGGGCTTCGCCGATGAACATCAACCGGGCGCACGGATCGCCCTCGCCGAAGACGATATTCGTGTGCGCCGTGACGAACTTCGCGTGCGGCTGGTCTTTCTCGTACCGTGCCCTGATCGCGTCGAGTTGCTTCTGCGCCGCCGCACGCTTCTCATCGACCGTGTGCCAGTCTGTGCGTGGTGGCGGGATGAGTTCCACTTCACCAACCGCGGTACCACCCGCGCCGCCGCGAGCGCTCGTTGCGGCTGCGGTCGACTCCTGCTTGGTGATGGGCACCTTCTCCGGAAAGATCGGGACAAAGTCCACACCCAGGAATCGGCTCGTCAGCGCATGCTGCCGCACGGCCCTCGCGGGGTTCGCCTGTGCGCTCTTCGCGGAAGTGCTGGTCATGCCCAAAGACTAGCGACGCCGGGAGGGTTCATCCGCCCGGCGTCGCTGGATTGATCGTTCAGGGTGTCTCGTCGACAAAGGCCAACGTGCCCGCATCACCACGCACTCACGGCTGCACGGGGGGCGTCGTCTCCGGCTTCTCGGGGGTCGCGGGCACCTTCGGCGCTTCGCCCGCGGGGGTTGTGCCCTCGCCCGTGGCGGGTGCAGCCCCACCCTCGGGGAGCGCGTTGCCCGGCAGGCGCTCGTCGCTCGGGTTGATCGGCGCGTTCCGCGTCGATGAGCTCTTCAGCGGCATCGTGGGGCCCTGCTCAAAGCTCGCCTGCAGCAGCGGAACCAGGAACGCCCCGCCGAAGAGCCCGATCACCACGCCCAGGATCAGCCCCGGAGCGAAGGCGGTCATGAATCGGCTGGGCCCGGTCTTCTGCGGGCTGGAGGTCTGGACAGGGGCTTCGGGTGCTTCAACGGTCATCGGACGTCTCCAGGTGATTCGACTCGTAGGTCGTCGGTTCGGAATAAGGCCTTGAACGGGGCTCTATGGGCACTGAAGTTTTCGGACGCTCAACGCCCAGACTCAAGCCCGCGTGCCTTCATCTGCCTCAACATCGGTCCGTTGGGCGAAGCTTCATGCTCTTTCCGGTGCTCGTGCGGGTTGGCCATCGCGTTGTGAAGCGTTCACACCCGCTCCCGCCTTGTTTCAACCCCGCCCCGAACGCATGCGGTGCACCCAGCGGGCATACGCCCAGACCGAATGGGCCATCTCCGCCCGTCCGGGGTGGTTCAAACCAAAGGCGGTGTGCAGACGCCACTGCCAGTACGAGCCCTTGAAGCGGAACTTGGAGATCACCGCCAAACGGGACAGTTCGTACGCAGCACCGATCTGTTCGAAGAGCCAGCTAGTCATCGCCGGGTCCCTTCCAGCACGCGCTTATAGAACTGCACCGTGTCGGCAACCGCCTCGTTCAGCCCCACCACGGGCTGATACCCCAGCAGATTCTTCGCCAGCGTGATATCCGCTGACGAGTGCTTCACCTCGCCCATCCGCGGCACCTGGAAGATCGGTTGCAATCCCGGATTTCCGAACGCCTCGGCCATCATCTTCCACAACTCCAGCAGCGTGGTGCGCTTGCCGGTGCCGATGTTCACCGCCTCGCCCCGCAGCTCGCGCGTCGTCGCACCCGCCAGCAGCAGCGCCGCGACGACGTTGGCGACCGGGGTGAAGTCGCGGGTCTGCTGCCCATCGCCGAAGATCGTCGGGGCCTTGCCCGCCGAGAGGGCCCGGGCCCACGCGGGAATGACCGCCGAGTACGGACTATCCGCTCTTTGCCTGGGTCCAAAGACGTTGAACAAACGAAGGCTCAGCGCGGACAGGTTGTACGACTGGGCCCACGCCTTGACGACGCTCTCCGCCGCCAGCTTGCTCGCGGCATAGGGCGAAACCGGCATCGGCACCTGCGTTTCCACCCGCGGTGCGGGCGGCACGCCCGGCGCCAAACCCGTCTCCCCATAGACCGACGACGACGAGGTCATCACCAGCCGCTTAATCGAATGCCGACGGCACGCCTGCAACACCCGCACCGTCCCCGTCGCGTTCACCGACCACGCACGCTGAGGCTCCGCGATCGACAGCGGGATGCTTCCCACGGCCGCCAGATGAAAGACCACATCGCACCCCTCAAACCCCTGGTCCAGCGCGTCATCATCGAGCAGCGACCCATGCACAAACCGCACCCGCTGCGGCTCAAGCTCGATCAGCTCCGCCAGATGTTCCGGGGTCGAGTTCGACAGATCGTCAACAACGGTGATCTTCGCCCCCAGCGACATCAACGCGTCGACCAAATGCCCGCCGATGAACCCCGCACCGCCCGTGACGCACACCGACCTCCCCGCATAGGGGGACGACAGCCTCGACACGAGATCGGCCGGGAGCTTCATCATCGCTGCACGCGGAAAGAGTCTACCAACCCGTCAACAACCCGGGGCCGGGAAGATGCCAACAAAAACGCGAAAACCCCTGAACAGGGTCTCGCATGTTCGCACTATGAACGGTATCTCAAACCCTCAGACACACGGGATAAAGAACGAGTTGAAGAAGAGGTTGTAATCGCCCTCGTTCACGCCGTTGTTCGCACCGGTGGGGTTCCCAAACGGCGGCAGGGCCGTGCCCTGGTCGTCGGCGATGTCGCACGACGCGCCGATCGCACCGTTCCCCAAACCGGCCTGCGCGAAGAACCCATCGGCTGCGAAGAAGGCGTTGTAGTCCCCTTCGTTCACCCCGTTGTTCGGAGCGGTCGGCGCACTGAAGATCAGCGGCGTGCCCTGATCGTCGGCGATGTCCGCCGGTGAGCAGCCGACGCCGATGGTGACCACGAAGGCCTCGTTCGAAACGCCCGTCCGCGACGACCAGCCGGTGATGAACCGACCGTTGGGCGAGATGGCGGTGGCGGCGACGAGGCGCCGGTCGGTCAGGTCCACCCCGCGCTGCGTGAGGTACGACCCGAGGGACTGCATGCCCGTGGCGCTCGTCCAGATGAAGGCCTCAAAGCCCAGCGCGGTGCTGGTCTGCCCGACGATCACCGAGCCGTCGTGATTCACACCCAGCGCGTTGGCGAAGACCGAACCGCCGGGAACGTCTCCCAGCGCCACCATCCCCGTCGCCTGCGTCCAGCGGAATGCCTCGGAACCGGCGTTCGTCGTGCACAGGCCCACCACCACGCGACCATCGGGCGAGACCGCGCGGGCGAGCGACTGATACAACCCACCGTCAAGATCACCAAGGCCCACCATCCCCGTCGCCTGCGTCCAGCGGAAGGCCTCGGTCCCGCTCGCGCTCGCGGCTTGACCAACGACCACCGATCCGTCGGCGTTCGTCGCGATCGCAGCAGAGCTGAAGCTCCCGCCCTCCAGATCACCCAAACCCACCATGCCGGCGGCTTGTGTCCAGCGGAAGGCCTCGTTGCCGTTGACGCCGTTGCCGCGCCCGACAATCACCAAGCCGTCGGCGGAGATCGCCAGGGCGGTGCTGCTGAATGTGCCGCCGTCGAGATCACCGAGCGCCACGAGCCCTTCGCTCGCGGTCCAGCGGAAGGCCTCGGAGCCGTTGGCGGAGGTGCCCATCCCCGCGATGACCGAGCCATCGGCGCTGATGGCGTTGGCCTGCGCGTTGGTCGCGCCGCCGTCGAGATCGCCGATCGCCACTGTGCCGTCGGCGGCGGTCCAGCGGAACGCCTCAAAGCCGGAGGTGGTGTTGGTCCGCCCGACGACGACGGAGGCGAAGGGGGTCAGGGCGTAGCCCTGCGTGTAGACCGTGCCCCCCGGCACATCGAGAATGGCCGTGAAAATCGCCGGTGCTGCGGCCACAGCACCCGACGAGGCGAGAGCCGACACAATCACCGCAGAAGCGCGGCGCATGGATTTGACAGTTCGTTTCATGATCTTCACTCTCCGACGGGGCTGATTGGGCGGGTGTTTCCCGCCGATGATCATGCCCCGATTCGCGAGCATATGGAGCCAAAGCACGCCGCAGCGACGAGGCAGAAAAGAAAAACCCCGCGACAGACATGCCGCGGGGTTGAGAGTTGATTGGATGAACGAACGATCGGTTCGATTCGGTCGCGGGCCTGATCGCGGGCTCAGAGGCAGGGGACGAAGAACGAGTTGAAGAAGCAGTTGTAGTCGCCCTCGTTCACGCCGTTGTTCGTCGCGACGCTGGGCTGACCGATCGGCGTCCCGTCGTCATAGGCGATGTCGCAGAAGTCACCGATGGCGGCGGCGCCTGCGGCGGCCTGGTTGAAGAACCCGTTGGCGGCGAAGAAGCAGTTGTAGTCGCCCTCGTTCACGCCGCCGTTGGAGGCAACGGACGGCTGCGACAAAGGCGTGCCGTCGTCGAAGGCGATATCCGCCGGGCACGCCGGCGGCGCGGGGGTGAAGGTCAACGCCAGCGTGCCAAGGCCCGCGGCACTGTTGAACCCGCCGACACGGATGAGGTAGTCGGTATTCGCAACAGCGTTGAAGGTGACCGTCGCGAAGGTGGCGCTGGCGCCGCAGTTATCGTCCTGGCAGGCAATCGCGGTGTTCACGCCCGAGGGGCAACCCTGATACACCGCCAGCTTGCTGTCGAAGCTCGGCGCGGTGCTCGTGCACGTGCCGACGACGACCGAGCCCGCTTGCGTCGGGGTGTACTTGAACCACACGTCCTTGAAGATCTGCGAACTCCCCGCGTAGTTGCACAGCGTGTCCGTCGGCCCGTCGGTGGTCGCGTTGGTGGTGTTGAACGCGTACGAACCGGGCGTGATGGTCGTGGCGCTGGCGCAGTTGTCGTTGCTGGGCAGCACGGGCGTGGTGATCGTCCACGAGATCGAGTACGTGTTGCGCGTCGAAGAGCCGACCATCGAGGCCTTGAGGTAGTAGTTCGTTGCGACGGGGTTGAGGTTGGTGTAGCTGACGGTCTGCGTGTTGGAGGCGGTGTTGTTCGCGGTCACGAGCGCCGCGCCAGCGCAGTCACCGAAGACCTGGAGTTGCATGTTGCCGTAGTTGCGGTTGATGGTGATGGTGCTGCTGATGGACGCGCCGGGCTGGAGCGTCACGCGGTACCAGTCTTCGCCGGTGGACTTGCAGACAAGGTTCGCCACGTTGCCCGTGGCGGCCGCCAGCAGCGTGATGTTCGCCGTGGCGCAGGTGTTGTTGGGCTCGTACGCGTCGTCGGAACCCGCCGCGAGAAGATTGCTCAGCGTCGCGTTGGCGTACGCGCTGGCGAAGTTGCCGTAGGAATCGGTGAGGCTGGAGGTCGAAGCGCCGCAGAACGACGGCCCGCAGGTCAGCACGCCGATGAGTTCTTGCGTGTCGTTGCGGTAAATGCCGCTGCCCGACGAGCCGCCCTCGGTCACGCCGCTGGTCCAGTTGGCGCGGACGTGCCCGGTGGCGTTGCAGGGCGGCGTGCTCGTGGAATACGTCCCGAAGGTGATGCGCTTGTAATCCCCCGAGGGGTGGTGGATCCCGGTGATCCCCAGCCCGTTGGTGAGCGCGGCCGAGGCGTTGGTCCGCCACGAAACCCAGAAGCGGTTCGCAGGCAGCGTGCCGCGGACCATCAGCAGGCTCACGTCGTTCGCCGTGCTCGTGGCGTTGCTGAAGAGGTAATCACAGACGCTCGAGAACGAAGAACTGCCCAGCGCGGGGACCGCCCCGCCGCAGGTGGTCTTCTGGTACGTCCAATAGATCGTGGCGGTCTGGGCCTCGGCCTGGGTATCAAGACAGTGCGTCGCGGTCAGGAAGTAGGGTGTCTGGTCGTTGGCAACCGTGCGCACAAGCTGACCCGTGCAGGTATACCCCACACCGGAGCTGACGTAATCGATCAACCCCACCGCACGCGCAACCGCCTCCCACGCGCTGTAGCACGAAACATCGTTGTGACACGTCCCCGCGGCCTGCGCCGAAACCAGGGCCGGGTCCTCCTGCCACGGGCGGTAGATGTGCAGCAGCCGTTCAACCCGCATGGGCAGAACCGCCGGCCGGCCCGCGGGGAAGTACGCCTCAACGCGCGCGGTATCGCCGAAGACGCGCGGGACATAGTGCTCGCCGTTGCCGATGGGGCCCTGACCTTCAAACTGCCCGTGCGCCTGGCTCGAGTCGCTTGGGTTATAGACCGTCACCGCCGCACCCGTGGGCAGGTTCATCCCCGTCAGTTGGATGCGCAGAGCCAGCGCGTTGGGTGACACAAAGTCCGCAACCCAGATCACCCCGCCCCCCGGCGCGTCGTACCACCGCCCGAGCGATTCGTCGAATGAAACCAGCCGCTCGCGCCCAACAGGGAGGAGCTTGCGGTCGGTGCGGTCAAACTCATCGTCGGTCAGGGCCTGCTGGTTATCGAACGGCGAGAGGACAACCTTCGGCACATCGTTCAGCCGCACGCTCAACAGGTTTGAAACCGCGGGGGTGAGGTCCTGCGCCCGCGCGGGGCTCGCCGCGAAGCCCGAAATACACGCCGCCGCCGCGATCAACGCCGCGATGCGAACACGCCTCAAGGTCACTCGAGTCAATGGAAACTCCTCGCTTTGAGAACCTGATGAAACCAATCGAACCGGGGAATCCCGGGGTCAAGAAGAACCGGCTACGCGGTGCACTTTCTTTACCGCAGAAACCGGTGGGCTGATCCATCAAAGTACACGATTGTCGGATGATCGCAAGGGTTATCCCGTATATCCCCGGTTTGAAGTAGGTGAAAATACCGATACCGAGAGTGGATTTCAGCCCAAAAAGCAACAAAAAGCCCCGGACCTTTCGATCCGGGGCTTCGTGTCTTTCAGAATCTCAGGGTTCAGGCTTTCGGCTTCAGGTCGTCACCCTCGGCCCTCGGCCCTCATCCCTCGGCCCTTCTTCCTGCATCAGATGCAGGGGAGGAAGAGGTTGTTGAAGAAGCAGTTGTAGTCACCCTCGTTGACACCGTTGTTGGTGCAACCGGGGGCGGCGGAGAGCGCTGTACCGTCGTCGCAGGCGATGTCGCAGGTGCCGCCCACACCCGCGGGGCCTTGACCCGACTGGAAGAAGAACCCGTCGGCCGCGAAGAAGGCGTTGTAGTCACCCTCGTTCGGCCCGGTGGTGCTGTTGGTGCAGCCCGGAGCCGCGGCCAGCGGCGTGCCGTCGTCGCAGGCGATGTCGGCCGGGTTGCAGCCCGCGACCGTGGTGCTACCCACGACCATCTTGTAGAACTTGATATCGAAGTTGCCCGCGGCGGTGGCGCTGGTGACGAACGCACCGGTGCCGTCGGTGATCTGGAAAGAGATGTTGGTGTTCACACTGGTGGAACTGGAGACCATCACGCCCGGGAAGTCGGTCGTCTCGCTCGACTTGTACTGGTCATCCGACGCGGCGGGGGTGCTGATGGCGGTGTTGTACCGGGTGACAGCGAGGTAGTACGTACCCGCGGCAAAGGTCCGCGTCAGCTTCGAGCCCAGCGTTGTGCCGGGGAGCGGCTCATCCTCGTTGGAGAAGTTCGCGATGATGTTGTAGTTGCTGTCCAGCACGACAAGCGTCGTGTCGGTTTGGGTCGCGCCGGTCTGCCCGACGGTGGAGATTGTCACGCTGCCCGGCGTGATCGACCGGACCAGATCGGCGGGGACCACCGCGTCGGCCGAGTTCACCGTCAGGCGATACTGCGACGTTGAGCTGGTTGAACCGGCGACGCGGGCGTAGATCGAGCGGGCGTCGGCCGAGGTGTCGTTCCCGAAGGTGTACCACACCACGCGTGTGTTGCCCGCAAGGACCGAAGCGGTCTGCAGCGTCGAGTCAAGGGCGGGGTTGATCACCGCCGCGGTCTGATCGGTCCCGCGCAGCGTCAGCGTCGGCAGCGTGCCGAGTGATTCGATGATCAAGCTGCGACGGACGATGCCGGGGTGAGCGGCGGTGGTGATCTTGTAGTAGTCCGCGGTGGACAGACCGCCGCCGGAGAGCCCGCTGCCCGTCGAAGTGCCGCACATCGAGGTGCCGACGGTGGAGACGAAAGTTCCCGAGAGCGCCTTGCTGTCGTTCGGCTCGCTCTCGGTGGCGCCGCAGACCAGCGGCGCGGGCGGGGGAGACAACGTGACGGTGACGTTGGACCACGTCGAGGACGCGTCCGCGAAGGTGTACGAGTTGCGCAGGTTCAGGAAGAGCGTGTTGACGCCGTCGGCGACAAACTGCGTCCCCAGGTTGACGTTGTTCCACGTCAGGGTTCCAGCAGCGGCGGAGTTCAGCGCCCCTTGCGGTGCGGTGGCGGCCAGGTAGAGCGTCCCGCCGCCGGTGAGGACCGTTGCGCCCTCGACCGTTGAAGCGGTCAGCGCGATGCGCTGATCGGACTGCCACTGCGGATCAAGCCCGCCACCTTCAGACCATTGCGCGGTGACGGAGATGCGCCCGTAGTTGCCCGCGGGCGCCGAAGCTGCCCCGAGATCGATCGAGTGGTACTCGCCCACCGCGGTGGTGGTGTACGGACCGGCGAAGGGGCTCCCCGCCGGCGTCCATTGAGCCTGGGCCATCGAAACGCAGGCCAGCGTGCCAGCAACGGCAGAAAGCAATGCAGAACGGTTCATTCGGTATGTCCTTGTGTGTGCGCCCCGACCGGATATTCCCGTGCCCCGTCACGAGACTGAGCGTGAGTGTTCGGCAATACAACCCGGTCTAGGGATCTTCCCTCGATCCGTCCAGAATACCTCAACAACCCGCGCATGCGTTTGTAAACCCGCATAGAACCGGCGAAATAATCGCAATTTGCACACTTCCGAGCGTGAAGGGACGTGCACATTCAGGGTAAACCCCTGCATCACCTCGACAGGCGCGCGTCGTCAACGAGAAAGCCCCGGACCTTTCGATCCGGGGCTTTGTGCTTTTCAGAATCTGAGGACTTTGGGCTTTGGCTTCAGGTCTTCACCCTCGGCCCTCGGCCCTCATCCCTCGGCCCTTCTTCCTGCATTAGACGCAGGGGAGGAAGAGGTTGTTGAAGAAGCAGTTGTAGTCACCCTCGTTGACACCGTTGTTGGTGCAACCGGGGTTCGTCGCCAGCGGGTCGCCGTTGTCGCAGGCGATATCGCAGGTGCCGCCGACCGCGGCCGCACCCTGGCCGGACTGGAAGAAGAAGCCGTTCGCACTGAAGAAGGCGTTGTAGTCGCCTTCGTTCGGCCCGGTGGTGCTGTTGGTGCAGCCGGGGTTCGACGCCAACGGGTCGCCGTTATCGCAGGCGATGTCGGCCGGGTTGCAACCCGCGACCGCTCCGCCGCCGACGTTGAACTTCACCCACACCACGTCGAAGGGGCCTTCCTTGGGAGTCGCGATGGTGTTCGGGCCGACCGAGTCGGTGAAGGTCATCGAGAGACCGGCGACGAGCGTGGTGGTCGAGTTGGCCACCGCGGGGTCGAGTTCGAGCACGGCGCTGCTGCGGGCGGTCGCGTCGGCGGGCGACGGGCGCAGGTCGGCGGTGTTCGTGTTCGACACGGCCATGTAGTACGTGCCGGGAGTGAAGGTGCGCGTCAAGGCGGCGGTGCCTTCGATGAGGAAATCACCGACGGGGTTGAGCTGACCGTCGAAGACAAGCAGATCGAACGAGGTTGCCGCGTCAGCGCGAGAGATCGTGATCGAGCCGGGCGCCAGGTTGCCGCTGAGTTGCAGCGGGGTGACGGGTGTGGTTTCGAGGGTGGCGATGTACTCGCCGGTGGTGGTGGTGCCACCGGCGACGCGGTACTGCATGCGTTCGCGCTTGCCGAAGCCGTACCACTGGTTGAACCGCGGCGGCGTCGACGTGGTCGAAGAAGTCTGCAGGGTGGCGTCGGTGCCGGGGTTGATGTTGCCGGTGGTCTGCGTCAATCCGCGGAGGGTGCCCGTGTGCCCGGCCGTGCCCGACGTGGTGATGATCATGCGGTGGCGGTAGATGCCCAGCGGGGCGGCGGGCGTGCGGATGGTGTAGTAGTCGGCGCTGCCTTCGCCGGCTACGGTTGTGCTGGCGCCCGTGGAGAAGCCGTAGACACCCTGACCGCTGGAGATCTCCGCCAAGGTGGCGGTGAGTTTGGAGTCGTTCGGTTCGGTCTCCACAACGAAGCCCGCGGGGACGGCGGCGTGAACGCGGAGCAGGACGCTGCCGCTGCCCGTGCGGCTCTGGGCGTCGGTGATGGTCAGCGGGATGGTGTATTGACCGGGGGTCTGGTTCGCGGGAACGGCGAAGGAGCCGGTGAAGTTGTTGCCGCCATTGTCGGTCAGGACGAGCGGTGACGCGATGCCGAACTGTGAGAGATTGGCGGAGATGGCCATGCCCGTGCTGGGCGGGTTGGTCCCGGAGAAGGCGGTGACGTTGAGGTTGACGTTGCCGCTGCCGGCGATGATCGGCGAGGGCGTTGCTGTGCCGCTGGCACCGGGGTTGAGCGAGGCGTTGGAACCGCCCGCGGCAAAGACCAGGGCGTTGGCCATCAGACGCGCGCCGTCGGTCGAGGAGATCCAGAAGCCCGAACTCGAATCGCTCGACGGCGGATAGAGACCGAGGTCAACACGCTTCGCCAGGTTCGGCGATGAACTGACGGCGACGAGCGTTCTGCCGTCGGCCCAGGCCGCGACGCGGACCGAACCGGGCGTGAGCACGGTGCTGGTCGGGCGTGAGCCTGTGGAGCCGCTGGAGAGGCTGTTGACACCCGTCATGATGGGGTGGTTGGGGATGTCGATGGTGCCAAGAGTCGTCGAGCCAGTCGAGCTCCCGCCGCCGGAGGGAATGATCTCGTACCCACCGGTGATGAACCGGCCGCCGATGATCCGGGCGGTGGTGGTGGTGCTGTTCGAGAAGACGGCGTTGACGACGCCGCGGCCGGAGTCGACATAATCGGCGAGCACGTTGCCCAGCGCGGTGGCATCGGCGAAGTTGACGTTGCTCCAGACGATGACGGCGTCGTAGGTTTGCAGCGTTGCCAGGGTGGGCGTGCTGGAGGTGGCGTTGATGATGTCCACAACCGCGAACTGGCCGGTGGCGAGCAGTTTCGCCTGCGGGTCGGTGAAGCGGGTGCTGGTCGAGGCGGTATCCGCCGCGGCGACGATGGCCACCTTCGGCTGCGCGAAGGCCTGAGCGGCCAGCAGCAACGACGCCGCGGTGACGAAGACCTGACGTGCGCGTGTGAGGAGTGAGCGATTCATGAAGGCTCCTTGTTTCTGAACTTGCTGCGGATCGGGATTCGCCGAACGTCGATCTTGGCGCTGACGTTCATTGAAGCCGGAGGACTTCTGACCTGTGCACCGTGGGTATTGATGAGCGAAGGTTGCTCAGACGCACGGCAGGAAGAGGTTGTTGAAGAAGCAGTTGTAGTCACCCTCGTTGACACCGTTGTTGGTGCAGCCGGGGTTCGTCGCCAGCGGGTCGCCGTTGTCGCAGGCGATGTCGCAGAACCCGCCGACGCCACCGGCGCTCTGGCCGGCCTGGAAGAAGAAGCCGTTCGCGGCGAAGAAGGCGTTGTAGTCGCCTTCGTTCGGCCCGGTGGTGCTGTTGGTGCAGCCGGGGTTGCTCACCAGCGGATCACCCGTATCGCAGGCGATGTCGGCGGGGTTGCAACCCGCGGTTGCGCCGCCGGTGACGGTGATCTTGACCCAGATGACTTGGAACGGCTCGGTCTTCGGGGTGCCGATCTCGATGGCGTTGCCGGTGCTGTCGACGAAGCGCAGGCCCATCGCCGCGACCAGCGTGGTGGAGGAGTTGATCACCGCGTTGGGGTTGTCAAGAACGCTGCTGCCGCGAGCGGTGGAATCAACGGGCGTGGGACGGTTGTCGGCGGTGTTGACGTTCGAAACCCCGATGTAGTAGGTTCCGGGGGTGAAGGTGCGGGTGAGCGACGTTGTGCCTTCGTAGACGAAGTCGCCCATCGCGGTAAAGGTCGAGTCGTAGATGAGGTAATCCATCGCCGCGGTCACCCCGTTCGCGCGAGAGATGGTGATCGAGCCGGGCTGAAGTGCGGTGGTGAGCTCGATGGGGGTGACGGCCTGGGTCTCCAGCGTCGAGGTGTAGTCGGAGGATGTCGTGGTTGAACCCGTGACGCGGTAGGAAACTTCTTCGCGTTTGCCGAAGCCGTACCACTGGTTGAATCGCGGCGGGGTCGACGTGGTGGACGAGGTCTGGAGGGTGGCGTCGGTCCCGGGGTTGATGTTGCCGGTGGTCTGCGTCAGGCCGCGGATGGTGCCGGTGTGACCGGCGGTGCCGATGGTGTTGATGACCATGCGGTGGCGGTAGATCCCCGGCGCGGCGGCGGGGGTCTTGATCACGTAGTAGTCGGCGCTCGTGTCACCCGGAACGGTGGTGCTGGTGCCCGTGGTGAAGCCGAAGACGCCTTCGCCCGGCGAGATCGCGGCCGAGGTGGCGGTGGCCTTTGAGTCGTTGGGTTCAACTTCCGCGACAAACCCCGCGGGCGGGCCGCCGCGGACACGCAGGGCGACCTCGGCGCTGCCGCTTCGGCCTTGTGCGTCGGTGATGGTGATCGGGAAGGTGTAGATGCCGGCGGTGAGGTTCGCCGGGGGCGTGACCTGAAGCGTGAAGGTGTTGTTTGGCCCTGCATTCATGAGCACCGAAGCCCCGCCGCCGATGGATTGCAGGTTCGCGTTCGCGAACAACCCGGTTGACGGGTTGGCCCCCGCGACCGGCAACGCCCGTACGGTGATGATCGAGTTGTTCCCGGCGATGATGTTGTACGGCGTCATGTATCCAGCGCCGTTCGGAACGGTTGGCTCAGCACAATCACTGCTGACATAGGCCAGCCCAAGGATGTTGTTGGTGGGGATATCACCAACCCGGTGGGCGACACCGGTGTCGGTATCGATGAGATAGAGCCCGTCGGTGCCGGTGTCGATGAGGTATAGCCCGCCGTTGTCTTTGTGATACGCCAGGGCCTGTGGGTTGCTGATGCCGCTGCCGAGGACGGAGAGCAAGGTGGCCTGTCCGGTGGCGCGGTTGATGGTGTAGATCGAATCGGTGTTGCTGCTGGTGCCGAAGAGCGTGTCGAGTCGGCGGTGGTAACCGAGGTTGAAGAACGACGTGGTGCCGGAGGGTCCGATGGGGGTGGCAAACCCGGTGGTGGGGTTGATGGAGTAGAGGGTGCCGTCGCTGCCGCCATAGATCGTGCCGGTGGAGTTGTCGAACTCGAGCCCGTGCATGACGATGGCGCTGTTTCCGTAGTTCCCAACGAGTGTTGCGGTGCCGGTGCCGAGATTCAGGGTGTAGAGGTTGTCATTGCCGGTGGAAGAGACCCAGAGTGTTTGACTGGCGCAGTCGAAGGCGAGCCCGCCGGTGGTGCCGGCGTTGGAACTCACGGTGCCGATGTTCGTGCCTGCGCCGGTGCTCGGGTTGATCTCGTACAGGGTGTTGCCGCTGGTCACGGCGACAAGTCGGTTCTGAGCCATCGCCGAGCCGCTGAAAAAAAGAAGTGCGGCGATTGCAACGCGGAAGGTCGTCATATTCATGGTCATTCTCCACCGATAGCCATGACGGGCGCAGACTGCTTCCGCCATGACAAAGCCTGTTTGCTGATGTACACAACGCACGCCAGAACTGGCGGACTTCTTCAGCGTACACGCATCTCGACCAAACACAAGGGGAAACACATACAGAGTTCCCCTGAGTTTGCATCGGGTTTTCCCCGGGTTCCTTCGCGGACGCCGCGTCCGCTACCGATCCCAAACCGCCCGCCACGATGCTTGCCCGCACATCAACCCTTCACCAAACCACAAGCCCCGGACCTTTCGATCCGGGGCTTTGTGCTTTTTGAATCTGGGCACTCGGGATCTTGGCTTCGGGTCTTCACCCTCGGCCCTCGGCCCTGATCCCTCGGCCCTTCTTCCCGCATCAGATGCACGACAGGAAGAGGTTGTTGAAGAAGCAGTTGTAATCGCCCTCGTTCACGCCGTTGTTGGTGCAACCGGGGTTGCCCGAGAGCGGGTCCCCGTTGTCGCAGGCGATGTCGCAGGTGCCGCCGACGCCGCCCGCACCCTGCGCCGCCTGAAAGAAGAACCCGTCGGCGGCGAAGAAGGCGTTGTAATCGCCCTCGTTCGGACCGCTGGTGCTGTTGGTGCAGCCGGGGTTCGACCCAAGCGGATCACCGTTATCGCAGGCGATGTCGGCCGGGTTGCAGCCACCCGCGGGGGCATCGATTCCCAGACCGCCGGTGGGGTTGATGCGTTGAACGAAGATGTCGCTGTCGGTGCCGTTGCGGGTTTCGTGCCAGGCGGCGACGATCGCGCCGTTGGTTCCGTCGCGTTCGATGTTCAGCCGCCCCTTGCCGTTGACGTTGCTGTTCACGTCGATGATGGGTGATGCGGTCCACGCGTCGGTGCCGTCGGGGTTCAGACGGGTGGCTCTCACCTTGAAGTTCACCGCGTCGGCGTAGTTGAACCACACCACGGTGTACCCGGTCGGATCGGCCAGGCCCTGCACAAAGCTCTTGGGCAGGGCATCCAGCGCCAGGATCGTCCGACCATCGGCGCCCCACTGCGGGTTGCCCGACGCGTCGAACTTCTGCGCACTGACGCCCTGCTGGTTCTGCGAGCCGTTGGCCGACTGCAGGCACATGTACGTCTCGTTGTTCGAGGTCAGGTAGCTCATGCTCGCGGCGAGCTGGTTGATCGTGCTGCCGAAGAGGCCCGGAGCCGCATAGACCGGCGAGGCCGCATCGTTCAACCGCGCCGTCCGGGCGCGAAGCGTCGAGCTGCCTCCGCTGAACCACGCGGTGACCAGCCCGCCGCTGCCGTCGCTGACGGCGGGGGGGTAGAACGCGATGGAGAGCCCGTCGGTGGACCAGATCGGTTGCGCCAGCGGCGCGCCGGGGTTCGGGAGCTGCGGCACGCCCAACGCGTCAAACTTCTGCACGTACACGTGCCGCGGGTTGAATGACTGCGTCCCCGCGCGGCGCTGGATGGTCACCCAGAACCCGTCGTTGTTCGCCCGGCACAGGTCACCCGTCAGGTACGGGCGGCTGGCCTCCGACAGCGTCACCCGCCCAGTCCCGCCCCAGACGTTCGTCCCATCCGCATTGTTCAAACGGTAGATCTCGATGGTGTTGCTGACGCTCGAGGCCACCACGATCGAGTTATCACCCATGATCAGCAGTTTCGGATCGGCGTTAAAGGTCCCCGCGCTGGCGAGCGTGCGCTGCCAGGCGATGGTGCCGTTGGCGTCGATCCGCGCCACGGTGGTGAGCAGGTTGCCTTGACGGTCATCGGGGAAGGCGAGGATCGCGTTGCCGTTGTTGTCGACCTCCAGGTCGTAGTCGGTGGTGGAGGATTGATTGCGATCCGCGACGAGGATGCCGTCGGCCGTCCACTGCGGCACGCCCGCGCTGTTGAGCTTCTGGATGTACACGTCGTTGCCGCCGCTGCGATTGTCGAACCACGACACGTAGAACGAACCGTCCTGCGATTGCTTGATCTTGGGTTGAACCTGACTGCCGCTGGCGGTGCAGACCGGCGTGTTCACCGCCGCATCGCTCGACCACTGCGCAAGCGAGACGGACTGACCGCTGAGCAGGCTCAGGGCGGCAACGCACATCAAACGGGCGGGGGCGTTCTGCATGGTGTGGGTCTTTCTGCCCTTCTGCGGGCTGGTTCAAGCGCCGGCACGAGTGTCCGGACGCTTGGTTCAACATCTGTTCAATCAAAGACTATCACGGCGCGACAGATTGCCAGCGTGCACTTTCCGAACGCGGGAAAATCCCGACACCCTCGGGGGGCGTGTTCTTGGGTTGTTTGGGAAGAATCCCCGTACTCGACCGACGAATCTCGCGATGCGCTCGTCGACGAATCGATGTTCCATCGCGATCGGCGCGGAAGAGTGTGTTTGAAACAAGACCGGCCCGCGCGTTGGCGCGGGCCGGTCGAGGAGAGACAAACTCCGTTGACACGCCGCGATTCACCGTCTCGCGCACGCGATTGTCGAATCACGAATGACCAACCCCGGCTCAGCAACCCAGGAAGAACGTGTTGAAGAAGGCGTTGTAGTCGCCCTCGTTCACACCCGAGTTCTCCGGGCCGGGCGGGACGTTGCCCGAGTCGTCGGCGATATCGATGAACGAGCCGATAGCCGCAGGGCCCTGAGCCGCCTGGAAGAAGAACCCGTCGGCCGCGAAGAAGGCGTTGAAGTCACCCTCGTTCACAATGCCGTCAGAACCCGGCGTGCCCGCGCTGGTGGCGATATCCGCCGGTGAGCAACGTCCGCTGAGCACGTACAACTCCTGCCCAGTGAACCCGTCAGTCGCGGTGAAGTAGAGCTTGTCGCCCGACACGCGCAGTTCGGTGACGTTGCTCGAGCCGCGACCGGGGTTGATGTCCGTCACGCGGACGGTCCCGCCCTCGGTCCCGTCGCTGGTCCACAGTTCAACGCCGAACGAACCGTCGTCGGCGGCGAAGTACAAGCGGTTGTTGAAGATCACCCAGCGCGAGCTGGTGATGGAACCCTCGGCGCCCGGATTGATATCACGGACCAGGCGTGTGCCACGGTCGGTGCCGTCGGTCACCCACAACTCGCGCCCGTTGGCGCCGTTGTCGGCGGCGAAGAACGTCTGCCCGTTCGGGCCCGCGGTGATGCGCGAGATCCGCGAGCCGCTGAGGCCCGGGTTGATGTCCGCGAGCATGAACGTGCCACCCGGGTTGGCGGGGTTGCCGTCAGAGACCCACAGTTCGGGCCCGTTCACCGAATCATCAGCGACGAAGTAGAGCTTGCCGTTGGAGACCACCGGGCCGGGTGCGGCCGTGGTCGCGGCGACGATGCCATCCAGCCCACCCGGACCGATGTCCTTCACAAGCTGAGCGGCCCCGCCGACGGGGTTGATGCGGTAGAGCTCGCGACCGAAGGCGGTGTTGGTCGCCGTGAAGTACAGCGTGTTGTTGAAGGCGGTGAACTGCAGCGGGTTGGACGACGCGGTGCCCGGGGCGATATCGGTGATGCGTGAGGTGCCGGCGCTGGTGCCGTCGGTCTTGTAGAGCTCAACGCCGTTGGTGGAGGTGTTGGCCCCGAAGTAGACGGTGGAGCCGACGCTGGCGACGGAGAAGTTGCCCAGGACGCCCATGCTCGAGGTCGAGCCGGGGTTGATATCGCGGACGCGGAAGGTGCCTGCGTTGGTGCCGTCGGAGCGCCACAGCTCGGTCCCGCCGAGCGTGTCGGTAGCGGGGAAGTAGACGATGTCGCCGACAGTGGCGTAGTTCTGCGCCGCGGTCATGCCCGACGAAGTCGTCGCGCCGATATCGCGGGGCAGGACCGTGCCCGCGGGTGTGCCGTCGGTGGTCCACAGTTCGCGCCCGTTGGCAACAGTGGTCGCGGGGAAGTACGCGCGGGTCTGCGCGACGACGAAGAAGTCGCCTGTCCCCATGCCGCTGGCTTCGTCGGGGTTGATGTCTTTCAGCCGCTGCGTGGAAGCGCTGGTACCCGTGCTGACATACGGCTCGCGCCCTTGCAGGAACTGCCCAAGCCCGTTGTCGGCCGAGAAGATCAACTTCCCGTTGAGATTGGTGAGGTTCGTTGGGTACGAATCACCGTTACCGGTGTTGATGTCCTTCACCAGCACGCTGCCGGCGGTCGACCCGTCGGAGGCCCACAGCTCGATGCCGTTCACGCCGTCGAAGGCGGAGAAGAGGACCTTGCCGTTGCTCAGCGGGGTGATCTCTTTCGGATAGCTCGACCCGCCGCCGACAGCGTTGATGTCCTTCAGCAGCACGGCCGAACCGTTCTGGAACTTGTACAGCTCAAACCCGCGGGCCAGGTCGTTCGCGGAGAAGTACAGCGTCTCGCCCACCGGGGTGATGTACCGCGGCACCGAACCGGCAAGACCCACGATGATGTTCGCGGCGATCTCCGCGCCCAGCCCCGTGCTCTTCAACCGGAAAAGCTCTTCACCCTCAGAAGTCGTGTACGCCGCGAAGTACATCGTCGTCGGCGTCGTCACGATCTCGCTGAAACGCGTGACCTGCTGCCCCCAGTCGTACCCCGCGGCCGGCTGAACCAGCGTCCCGTTCGTGCGGTACATGCTCTGCGCGTTCGCCGCGGGGCTGTCGACCACGAAGTACAACCAGCCCTGGAACTGCGTGAAGAGCTTCGGGTTCGACGAGTCGATCCCCGTGCGGATGTTCGCCAAACGCTGCGTCCCCGCCGCGGTGCCGTCGCTGACCCACAGCTCGTTGCCCGTCACGCCGTCGTCTGCGGCGAAGTAGAGCTTGCCGTTGTACGCCGCGAGGTTCTGCGGCTCACCACCCAGATCGCCCGGGTTGATGTCCTTGACCTGGACGGTGCCGGCCTCGGTGCCGTCGCTGACCCACAGTTCGTTGCCCAGCCCCGTGTCAGAGGCGGAGAAGAAGAGTTTGTCGCCCACCGCGCGAAGGTTCTTGATGTTCGAGCCGAACGACCCGGGAAGAATGTCCTTCACCAGCACCGTGCCCGCGGACGTGCCGTCAGACTTCCACAACTCCGCGCCGGTTTCGTTCGTTCCCGCGACGAAGAAGATGGTGCCGTTGACGTTGCAGATCCACCAACGCTCGGGTGCGGCGGTGCCTTCAACCGCGCCGGTGATGGCCTTGACGCGCTGCGTGCCGGCGGAAGTGCCGTCGGTCACCCACAGGTCGGCGCCGTCGCCGTTGTTGGCGATGAAGTACGCCTTGGTCCCGACGATGGTGAACTCAGCGGGGTTCGAGCCGACAGGCCCGGGGTTGATGTCCTTGAGCATGACGGTGCCAGCGGTGGTGCCGTCGGAGCGCCACAGTTCGGTCCCGTGCGCGGGGTCGCTCGCCTGGAAGAGCGTATAGGAACCCATGGAAACAAACTTGCTGGGATTGCTGTTGTTGCCGATGGGGTTCAGCGAAGTGTTGATGTCGGCAATGCGGGTGGCGGTCTGAGCATGGAGCCCGAGGGCCGTGCTCAACGAACCGGCAACCACGACGAGCAGCGAGGCGTATGAGCTGCTGAAGCGCGAGGTACTCATGAGCGAAAGACCTTTCTCCCCCGTGTGAACGGGAATGGGCGGACAGCGTACATACTCGGGGAATCCCGAGGAAGCAAAACACACCGAACATCCGGCACTTGTGAAGTGGATGAATCGGTGAACATCACCGACAGAAGCAACCCGCAAGCGGCCGGTGGGCTTTCGGCCGATCGACAGTTCCTTCACGTCGAGCGATCAACGCTGGTTTTTCAAGGCGCCTCCAAACGGTCCGAGAAGAGGATACCCCAGATTGACGTTTGTGCCAGCCCGGATTGTGTTGAGATCTGGCGACTTCGTGATTCGATCATTCTGAGTATTGCTTCGATCTTTGGCGAAAATGACCGGAAGATGGTATTGTTCATTCGCGATTTTCCTCGAAAACCGCCCGAACTGCAGAAGAAGCGCGGAGATCTGCGGTGAAAGTCGGCGCGCAGAACAAGGGATTTCTCTGAGGGGTTCCCCTCGGCAACCCTGACAAACAGATTCCGTGCGGGAAGAAAAAGACCCCGACGCGGGGGACGCGCCGGGGTCTTTGGGTGTGCTTTCGATCAATCGATCCGCTCAATGATCCGGATTGATTGAAGAACCGTGGATTAGAGGCAGTTGCAGGGGAGGAAGAGGTTGTTGAAGAAGAGGTTGTAGTCGCCCTCGTTCACGCCGTTGTTCACGCCGCCGGCGGTGCCGAAGGGCGGGAGGGCGTTGCCGTCGTCGAAGGCGATGTCGCAGGAGAGGCCGATGGCGCCGGTGCCGAGGCCCGACTGGAAGAAGAAGCCGTCGGCGGCGAAGAAGGCGTTGTAGTCACCCTCGTTGACGCCGCCGTTGACGCCGGCGAGGTTGCCGTTGATGACGTTGCCGTCGTCGTAGGCGATGTCGGCGGGGGAGCAGCGGAGCCACGAGTTGCAGATGTCCAGGTCGGCCTGGTTGATCTGCCCGTCGCCGTTGAGGTCGCCGTTGGCCCAGGACTTCACCGCGGGCGGGGTGGCGATGGAGGCGTTGATGAGGGCGCGGTCGGCGCAGGTCGTGCCGCCGTCGAGGTTCGCGTCGCCGAGGGTCGTCTTGAGGATGCCCTGAACGAGCTCGTTGACGTCGGCCTGATCGATAATCAGGTCGGAGGTGATATCGCAGGAGAGATCGCCGCCCACGGCCTCGGACTCGTTGGACCAGTTCAACGCACCGTCGGTGACGCGGGGGTTGGTCTTGAACTGCTTGTAGACGTAGTCGATGTCGAAGGCGTCGATGCGGTTGCGCTGCGCGACGGGCACGCCGTTGGTCCCGGTGGAGGGACCTTCAGCGCCGATGGGCTGGAAGCCCGGGGTGGCGCGCCCGGTGGAGTTGGCGACGTCGCCGCGGCTATCGCCCGCGGCATAGATCGCGCCGGTGGCGAGGACGGTGCCGAAGAAGTTGTTGTTGCCGCCGGTGATGGAAGCCCACTGCGTGTCAACCGCGGTGAAGCCGGCCTTGCGGTCGAGGCGACCGACGTTGGCGGGGTTGGAGTTGATCGCGGCGGTGGCGATGGCGAGGCCGTCGGCGAAGTAGCGGACGTCGTGGCGGTCAAAGTTGCCGTCGCAGTTGAAGTCGCCGAGGATCTCGATGATTGCGGAGGTGCCCGGTGCGCCGGCGATGTCGCCGGTGCCGTTGGGCGCGTTCCACGCGGCGCCGCCGCTGCGCTGACGGAAGGCCAGGAGCATCTCGCGGGTGTCGGCGACGTTGCGGAGGGCGTTGCCGTCGAAGTCACCGCTGATGCGGTTGCGGCTGGTGGGGAGGTTGACGTTGTAGTTCACGACGTTGCCGGCCTGGTCGATGAAGTTGGCGCCGTTCGCCACGCCGTCGGTATAGACAAACCCGACCTGACGCGCGGGGGTCTGCCCGTTGAGGGTCACGGTGCCGAAGGTGGTGTAGGCGGCGGTGCCCAGGGTGCTGTTGGTGAGGAGGTAGTTCTTCAGCGTCTGGTTGAGGGCGGGGTTGGGGATGAGCTGGGTGGGGTTGGTGGGGTTCTGGATGAACTCGGCGCCGCCGACGAGGATGAATCGGTCAGCGAGGTACTCCGCGGGGGTGAAGACGGTCTCACCGCCGCCGGGGACGGTGACGAAGGCTTCGATGGAGCGGGTGATGTTGTTGAGGTAGGCGGCGGCGGCGGGGTTGCGCATGCGGGGGTTGGTGTTGCCGGGGGTGCCGCCGATTTCGTTCTGGTTGCGCGGGTCGCCGACGGAGATGAAGGTCTGAACGCCGGAGATGTTGAACCCGTTGGGTCCGTTGTTCAGGAGATTGTCGATGGAGGGGCGGGCGTAGACGGTGCCGCCGGTGAGGTCGTTCTGCACGGCGAGGAACTCCAGGCGACCGCCGGAGATGTAGCTGCCGGGCGCGCTGCCGGAAGTGGCGCGTTCAGCGCCGGAGTAGCCGATACCCAGGCGGCTGTTCAGGACGGTGCTTTCGAGCTGGCCGGTGCCGCCCTTGAAGCTGGGGAGGAAATCGGGCCCGGTGATGAAGTTGATCTGGGCGGTGTTCTGCACGCCGATGTTCTCGCCCGCGCCCCACGAGGGGTCGTGACCGATGGAGTTGCAGAAGCCGTTGCGGGTGCCCGAGCCGGCGTCGCGGGTGACGAACATGAGGTTCTCACCGCTGGGCAAGCGCCCCGTGACGTTGAGGTGGCGGAGTTCGGACTTCTTGATCTGGCGCATGCCGGTGCCGAGGTTTGTGATCACGGCGATGGGCGAAATAGCCACGGGGGTGTCGAAGACGGTGTTGGCGTCGGGGAGAGCGGGGGGCGCGAAGAGGTTGAGGTTGTAAAGCGGGGCGACGGCGGCGTTGGTGTTGGAGATGGGGGTCAGCAGGCTGGTCTGCGTGCTGGCGGAGCCGTCGCGGTTGCGGCCGAAGGCGGGGTTCTGACCGTAGCCGTTGGACCCGGGGGTCTTGTTGAAGTTGGCGGCGCTGGCGTTGCCGAAGCGGACGGCGAAGGAGGCGGGAACGTCGGTGATGCCCAGGTCAATACGCACGCCACCACCCGAGGCGATGCCCGGGGCGGAGTAGAGCCCGCCGAAGGGCGCGACGGTCTGGGTGGTCATGGGGCTGCTGCCCGGGTTGGCGGCGTTGGCGAGGTTGTTCAGCACGCCGTTGACGGAATACTGGCTGCGGTTGAAGTAGGCGGCGGAGAGGGCGTTGCCGCTGGCGGCGAGCGCGCCGGGGGCGGTGAGGGTGGTCTGGAAGGTCTGGCTCCAGCGGAAGGTCTCGGTGACGCCGTTGCCCGAGCCGACGGCGCGGTAGTTGACGTTGAAGAACGAGCCGCTTGGGATAGAGCCGGTGCAGAGCTGATCAGGCCCGTTGCCCGCGAGGCCCGAGATGCCGTCGCCGTCGACGTCGAGGAAGTCGTTGGTGGAGGCGGGGGAGATGAAGAAGTTCTGGAAGAGGGTCGCGCCGGTGATGTTGACGACGTTGTCCTGGGCCTGGGCGACGCCGCAGGCGAGGCCCGAGAGGGCCACGAGGGTCGAGGCGAGCAGACGGTTCTTCGCGGTCATGAGATCTCTCCTGAATACAAGACGGGGTGAGGGCGAGCGACAGCGGACGCCGCAGGGCACGCGCCGTGCGGTTGATGTGTGACGGGGCCAGAACGCACCGATCGCGGTGGGCGTGAGCTTGCGCGATCGGAAGCGTGATGTGGAGCGGTCGAAACCGGGTTGTCGCCCGCGGCCGTGCGGGCTCGGAATGTCAACACCCGGCGTTGCCGGGCGCTTCAGTGAGGAACGATTACGGACGGACCTTCGTGCCGTTGCCGGTGAGGCTGTAGACGCGATCGCCCCAAAGCTTCTTCTCGACGGTCTCGATGACCTTCAGGCGTTCGACGTGCCCGTCGACGAAGGCGAAGTTCGCGGTGCCGCCGTAGCGGTCGTTGCTGCCGGGGTGGTGACGCCCGACGGCATTGAGCGACGAGTTGTTGTTGGCGATGGCGTTGGCGCCGAGCTGATCGGAGGGGAGGATGGCGGAGAGCTGCGGGTAAGCGAAGCGGGGGACGCCGCCGCCACCGTTGGACTCGTTGTACACGTCAGCACCGGAGGAGAGCCCGACGAAGGGCATGAGCGAGCGGTGGCTCTTGATCTTGTCGCCGTCGTCCTTGAGCGTGACCCAGTTGGTGGAGTTGAGGAACTCGGTGGCGAGGATGGTCTTGCTTCCGTTGGAAACTTCGCTGTCCTTGACGAAGCGGTTCAGACGCGAGCCGCTGCCGTTGAACTTGTTACGGGGGAAGATCGCGGCGTTGCCCGTGTAGGCCATGCGTTTGACCTGGCGGTCCTTGGGATTCTCAGACGGGGCGTTGTTGCCGGTGTCGTTGACCTGACCGGACTCCCAATCTTCGGCGCTGGGGCCCGGGTTGGTGCGGGGCGCGCCGCCGTTCCAGACCTCGGGGCATTCGAAGGCGTTCTCGGGGATGTTGCCGCCGCTGAAGAGGGCGTATGACCAGTGAACGTAGCCGTTGCCGGGCTGGGGGTGAGCGTCCTGCTGATCCTGCAAGCGCCACGCGCCGCTGGTGGTGTCGCTGCCGTAGACGTACGAGGCGGGGTAGTTCCCGCGTGAGTCGGTGAGGTAGATCGTCACACCCTGCACGACGGAGCGTGAGTTGGCGGCACACTTGATCGCGCGGGCTTCCTTGCGGGCCGAGCCCAGCGAGGGGAGCAGGATGCCCACCAGCAGCGCGATGATCGCGATGACCACCAGCAGCTCGATGAGCGTGAAGGCGGCGCGGGCGTTTCGGCATGAGGTGTGCGTACGCGAGAGATTCGAGATCGTCGTCGTGGGCATGGACGGCTCCGTGGTGTGTCTCTCCGCTTACTCCGGTGCAAGCGGGATCAACGATACTTTGTTGCGCGCGCGTTTGTGCCAAGACGGCGCATTGGTTTGATGAAGCTTGTGTGAGTGAAGACACGATGAAGACCGCGCGAAGGCTTCGTGCGCCCCGCGCACGTTCGAAGTGAGCGCACGCCGTCATGCGCAGTGTGAACGTCGCGTGATCGCTTCATCAAGTTCTTCGCGTGCGCGAGTTCTGGAACAGGCCGTTCAGGCCGAAGATCGCGCCTTCCCCGCGCGGATGGCGCGTGAAGATTGCGCTGTGAAGAAACTCATCGTTCACCTTTGACGCACCAGCCCACATACCACAGCATCTGTAAAGCCTTTGCTGAGCAAGGTCAGCCGGAGCTGTCCGTCACGCGCAGCGAGTGCGCGGAAAAAACCCGCCGGAGAAGCTCGGCGGGGTTCGTGTGGCTCTTGATGTCCGTTCGTTCAATCGAACGGTGATGCCCGGAGGCACACACTCACTGGCACGACGTGAAGAACGCGTTGAAGAAGCAGTTGTAATCGCCCTCGTTCACGCCCGAGTTGTTGTTGACGAAGGTCGTGGCGGCCGTCAGGGGCGTGCCGTCATCGGCGGCGATGTCGCAGTTGATCCCGCCCGCGAAGAAGCCGTCGGCGGCGAAGAACGCGTTGTAGTCGCCCTCGTTCACGCCGCTGTTCTCACGCCCGTTGCCGAACGGCGGCAGAGGGATCCCGTTGTCCGCGGCGATATCCGCCGGGTTGCACGGCGCGGTGAAGCAGCCGGCGCTGCCGCAGAAGAGCGTCGCGCTGACGACGTTCGATCGGGCCTGTCCGAGCGGGGCGACGGGATCCACGACGAACCACTGCATGTAGATCGTTTGCCCGGGCTTCCACTGCCGCGGGTTCAGCGCCCAGTGCGCGGTGGCCATGCCATTGCCCGCACCGAGCCCCGTGGTGGTGTTCAGCGATGCGAAGAAGCTCGGGTTGATCCGCCCGTTGACCGGGGGCTGATCTGAGATCGCAAGCTGAGCGGCCGAACTGCCCAGCGCGTTGAAGAGCCCGACGCGGAACTCGAGGTTGCCGATCATCGGCGGGCTGACGGCGATCATCACGGGGAGGATGTTCCCACTGCCGGTCACGCCGCCGCCGAGGCTGGTGGGGCGATCGCCCGGGCGCTCCGCAAAGAGTGTGGGCTTGTCGAACGGGAAGGTCTGACTCGCCACGCGCGGGTCGGTCAGGGCGTTCTGGATGAAGTCCTGCAACGCGGCGGCGGAGGTCGGCGCGGGCGGCGGGGGCGACGGCGGCAGATTGATGTTCGCCACCACCGGGTCGAGGTTATCAGTAAACCGCGGTGCCGCACCGGGCAGACGTGCGTAGAAGCGGATCACATCGGTGAGGTTGTTGAACTGACCGTTGTGCATGAAGTTGCGCTTCAGCCCGGCGTTGCGCAGCGAAGGCACCTTGAACCGGCCGCGGTCAGCCGGGTTGTTCGTCACAAGCTGACGCCCGAGGTCTTCCGCCGGCGGACGCAGGCCGATATTGCGGAACGTGAAGTTCGAGAAGATCCCCGTACCAACCGTGTTCGGCGGCGCGGGCGGGCCCTGGAATGCGGTGTGGCAGACGTTGCACGCCGCACCGGGCGAGTTGAAGACGTTCATGCCCTGGATCTGCGCCTGCGTCATGGCGGTGGTCTCGCCCGCGACGAAGCGGTCGAAGGGCGACTGATCGCTGATCAGCGTGCGCTCATAGGTCGCAATCGCCAGGGCGATGCGCGCCGGGGTGATCTGCCGATCGCCGAAGGCCCGCAGGAAGAGATCCGGGTACGAAGGCCGATCCGCCAGCGCCGTCGCCACATCGCTGGGGATGCCGTTCGCCAGATTCAGCGGCATGCTCCGCGAGAGCTTCTCGGTCACCTCAGCCCAGTTCACGTTGTCGTGGGCCATCTCGATATCACTCAAGGGCGGGCCGACGGCCTGGCTCTCGAGCGCGCCGCCGTTGTTCAGGATCACCGCGTTGGTCAGCGGATCGCGGAACGTGCCCGTCGCGCGGCCGTCCCAGAAGTTCGTGGGCGAGTAGACCGCGTTGATCACCGGCATCGCCGTGCGGTTGGTCACCTGCGCGTTGACGCCGAAGATCGCGTCGCGCACATAGTCCTTTTCAGCGTTGGAGTTGATCACGCCGGGCGAGCCGAGGATGTCGTCGGCGGTGTTCAGCACCCCGTCGACGCCCGGGTGGCGACCTTCGCGAGCATCACCGCCCGCGCGGTTCGGCACGTGGCACGAGCCGCACGACATCGTGTTGCCCGTCGAGAGCTGCTCGTCCCAGAAGAGGATCTTGCCCAGCACACGCTTGTTCTCGGTGATCGGATTGCCGGGCGGCACGGGCACGGGCGGCAACGCCGCACTCACGCTCGAACCCGCGAGGGCCAACAGCGTCACCAACCCCGCCGACACCCCACGCACCATCAAGGCGGTGGTCATCCCATCCCGCGGCTGACTCATGTTCGTCTGACTGTTCATTCGGCGGCACTCCTTGTTCTTCCTTCGACCCTGAAAACCCCGGCCGAGCTGTTCGGTTCCGAGTTGGCCCGCCCCCTTGAACCTTCCGCGTACCCCACCATCTGCCAACCCCCGTCGCCGGGGGATCACCCGTTTATGAACTTCCCAGATTCACACACATTCCAGATACCCGGGCGTTTCACCGATGGTCGAGTATCGAAACGCCTCGCCATTCAGGGTTATTGCACGCCCAAAGAAAAAACCCCGGACCTTTCGATCCGGGGCTTTGTGCTTTTCAGAATCTCAGGACTTCGGACCGTGGCTTCGGGTCTTGACCCTCAGCCCTCGGCCCTCTTCCCTGGGCCCTTCCTCCTGCATCAGAGGCACGGCAGGAAGAGGTTGTTGAAGAAGCAGTTGTAGTCGCCTTCGTTCACGCCGTTGTTCACGCAGCCCGGCGCCTGGGAGAGCGCGATGCCGTCGTCGCAGGCGATGTCGCACGTGCCGCCGACAGCCGCCAGACCCTGACCGGCCTGGAAGAAGAACCCGTCAGCCGCGAAGAAGGCGTTGTAGTCACCTTCGTTCGGCCCGGTGTTGCTGTTGACACAACCCGGAGCCGCGGCCAGCGGGATGCCGTCATCGCAGGCGATGTCCGCGGGGTTGCAGCCGCCGCTCGCCACTGGCGCCACGACGATCTTGAAGAAGGCCACGTCCCACGGGCCGGGGGTCGAAGCGGCGGTGATCACGTCGCCTTCGCTGTCGGTGATCTTGAAGCCAACGTTGGTCGGAGTCGCGTTGGGGCTCGAGTCGCCGCGGACGAGCACGCCGCCGAAGTCGCTCAGCGGACCGCCGCGCCAGCGGTCATCGGTCGGGCTGGTGACGTTGGTCGCCAGGTTGTACTCCGCGATGGCGAGGTAGTACGTACCGGCGGTGAAGGTGCGGGTGAGCTTCGAGCCGAGGCTGCTGCCCGGCGAGGGCTCGTCGTCGTTGATGAAGTCGCTGAAGACCTTGAAGTTGGAATCCAGGATGATCATGTCCGTGTCGGTTTGCGAGGTGCCGGTTTGACCGACGGTGTTGATCGTGATCGTGCCCGGACGCAGCGTGCGGGCCAGATCCACCGGCGTCACGTCCGAGGAGGTCATCTGCACGCGGTAGTCGGTCACGGCCTGCGGAACGCCCGACACGCGGACGTACACGTTCGCGTCGTCAGCCGCAACCGGGTTGCCCAGGGTGTAGAACTGAACGTGCTTGTCGGTGATGGCACCGGGGAGGAACGAGGTGTTCTCGAGCACCGAGAGCGTGGCGGGGGTCGCCGCACCGGCGGTCTGCCCGATGCCCAGGATCTCGATGTTGTTCGTGCCGGTGAAGGTGAAGTTGCGGAGCTGGTGTTTGACGATCCGCGCCGGGCCCGCCGCGACGTTCGCCTTGACCTTGAAGATGTCGACGGAGGTCAGACCCGGGGTCAGCGTGTCGGACCCGGTGCTGTTGCCGCAGATCACCTGGCCCGCGTTGAGCGTGACCACGTTCGAGGCGGCCTTGCTGTCGTTGGGCTCGGTCTCGGACGTCGTGCAGGCCGGCAGCGGCGCCACGCGATCAGCGCGGAGCTGGTACCGCTTCTCTGCCGAGCCCAGCGCCGTCGTGCCCGTGCGGCCGACAACGACGTAGTAGCTCTTCGACGCGTCGAGCTCAACGGGGATGCCCAGCGCGCCGCCGGTGCAGGTCAGCGTCGAGCAGGCCACCTGCGTCAGCACGCCGCACGGATCAGCGGGGTTGTACTCGAAGATCCCGATGATGTTGTTCGAAACGCTGTTGATCGTCCCGCTGCTGGTACAGGTCTGGAAGCGGTACGGCGCGCTCGCCGGGGGCTGGAACTTGTACCAGATGGTCCGCGTGACGGCGGCGGCGGAGCAGCCAAAGGTCGGCTGACCGACGGCCGCGCTGCTGCCGGCAACCATGAGCACCGAGGGCAGGATCGTCGACGTGCCCGGGCCCGTCAGCGCGGTCGCGAGGTTCGGGGTGATGTCCGTCGCGGTGGCGCACGTCTCGTTGGGGATCGAGGGCGCCGCGGTGGAGAGCGTGACCGACAGGTTCGAGAGCTTTACCGCTGAACCCGAGGTCCAGCTCGTGCGGAAGGCGAGGAAGAGCGGCTTGACGCCGTCGGCGGCGAAGGCCGAGTCCATGTTCGCATCCCACAGGATCGTGCCCGGGGTGTTGCTGGCAAGGGCGGTGGTCGGCGCGGCGCCGCCGGTTGAGAAGTTGCTGTAGTAGCGGGTGGTGGCGCCGGGGACGGTCGTCACGCCGTTGACCGCGGCGCTGGTCAGCGCGGCGCGGATGTCGTTCTGGAACTGGTTGCTGGCAGCGTCAAAGGAGTAGTCAGCGCGGATCTGCACGAACCCGTACGACGCCGGCGGGATCGCCGGACCGTTCAGATCGATCGACTGAAACTGCCCGTTGATCGGGACGGTGTAAGGCCCGGCGAACGGACCAGCGGTGTACTGCGCGAGCGCGGGAGAAACACACATTGCCGCGGCCGCCAACGCGAGAAGCTTCTTCATTCGAGTCTCCTGGAAATGTTCACCCTACCCGCCGAGGTCGCAACGCAGGCCGACCCTCCACCGGTCGGTTGCTTCGTTCTACCCACGACTTGAAACGCTCGGCTTCCGTCAGAACAAAGTAAGCCAACTTCGCCCAAGTTCCACACGGATTTACCCCTGTCCGGCCCAAGTCAGCCAAAACCGGTAAGAACAACCAAGGGGAAACCCTATACTTCTGAGTCCGCCTTCGACCCGCTCGGTCCGTATTCAAGAATACCAAACAAAATACAGATAGAGCCTCCCGCCCGATCCACAAAAAAAGCCCCAGACCTTTCGATCCGGGGCTTTGTGCTTTTCAGATTCTTCGGATTCAGGCTTTCGGCTTCAGGTTTTCACCCTCAAACCTCGGCCCTCATCCCTCGGCCCTTCTTCCTGCATCACACGCAGGGGAGGAAGAGGTTGTTGAAGAAGCAGTTGAAGTCTCCCTCGTTGACACCGTTGTTGGTGCAGCCGGGGTTGCCTGCCAGCGGATCACCGCTATCGCAAGCGATGTCGCAGAACGAGCCGATGGCCGCGGGGCCCTGACCGGCCTGGAAGAAGAAGCCATCCGCAGCGAAGAAGGCGTTGTAGTCACCCTCGTTCGGCCCGAGGTTGCTGTTGGTGCAGCCAGGGTCCTGAGCGAGCGGAACACCGCTATCACAGGCGATGTCGGCCGGGTTGCAGCCGCCGACCTGCGGGGGAGCGTAAAGCGTGACGTACTGGTTGCCGGCGATGGCGGAGAAGTCCACGGCGCGGGGATCGCCGAGGTTGCCGTTGCCGCTGGGCAGGCCGCCCAGGACCTGGTTGGAGACGAAGGTGAAGTCGTTGTTGTTCACGAAGCCCGCCAGGCGGATGCGCGGGATGTTGTTCAGGTCGGTGACCCCCAGCTCGCTGAGCGCAATAGCGATCTCGGTGCCCGTGCTGACGGCCTCGGCCGCGGCCTGGTCGGCCACCGTGTCGGTGACGCCCAGCACGTTCGAGTTGTCGATCGACGCGAGCACCTTGCCGCCGGCCACCGAGGCGAGGTTGTTGTTCAGCCAGGGGAAGAACGACCCGGCGTTGGCGCTCTGATCGATGTTGTCAGCCAGCGAACGCGGGGCGTAGTTCGTGTAGATGTTGTCCAGCCCGCCCACGGGGGGGTTGGTCTGCTGATCGGCGCGGTTGCCGTCATAGCTGATGACCGGGTAACGGCTCTTGCGGCCGCCGTCGAAGGCACCGTAGTCCAGGGCCTTACCGCCCGTGTTGCCGTTCACGGCCGTCTGACGACGACCCGACGCGCGGAGGACCGCACCGTCGAGGAAGACGCTGGCGGGGTTCGCGGAGTTGTTGATCGAGAGGAAGTACGAAGCCTCGAAGCCGTCGTCGAACTTCAGACCGTTGGTCGCCAGCGAGGGATCGGTCCCGGCGGGGGTGGTGCCCATCTTCTGGAGGGAGTTGAAGGCGATGTCCGGGTTGGGACGGAAGGAAAGGTTGTTCGAGTCGCCCGCGGCGCGGAGGCGGTTCTGACCCGCCACACCGTCGACCGCGAAGAAGAGGTTGAACTTGTTGAAGTTCGTCTCGAGGTTGCCGGTGACCAGGACGTAGAGCTTGTCGCCCGAGATCTTGGAGTACACGGCATCAACCTCAGAACCCGCGGCGCGGTCCGGGTGCGGGCGGACGACGAAGTTGCCGGTGTTGCCACCGACAACGCCCGCGGTGTTGGAGTTGTCGATCGAAGCGCGGATGACGGGACAGAAGGCGTCGCCGCCGGTCAGCGTGCCGACGGTGTTGCCGTAGCCCGCGGTGCCGCAATAGAAGAACGACCCGAACCCGCCCGACGGGAGGGTGCAGTAGTCAACATAGAACGCGGCGGGGTTGCCGCCGCCGTTGACGTTGATCCAGAAGTCGGGCTCGAAGCCGGTGTCGAAGGTCAGACCAGCGCCGGAGGCGTCGTTGTCGGAGAGGCGCGCCGGGCCGTTGGGGTTGCCGGTGAGCTTGTTCTGCCCGTCACCCGCGACGGTGTCGAGGTAGACCTGCAGCTTGTTGAAGTTCGCTTCGAGGTTGCCCGCGACGAAGATGTGCAGGTTGGTCCCGCTGACGACGGCGTAGACAGCGTCGATCTCGGAGCCGCCGCCGCCGACCGCGGTCGCGGTGTTGTTGTTGCCGAACGACGTGCCGCAGGTCTGCAGCGAGCCGGGGATGAACGCGCCGTAGGAGGCGTCGAGCTGACCGTCGATGGTCGGGGCGGTCGCGACGACGGCGGGGGTGAAGGTGATGTACTGGTTGCCCGGGAAGGCGGCGGTGTTGAGGTTCACTTCGCGCGGGTCGCCCGGGTTCTCGGAGTTCTCAGCCAGCGGGCCGGCGAACTGGTTGGAGAGGAAGTCCTGGTTGCCGCTGATGACGAAGGCGCAGAGCTTCAACGGGGTGCCGGGGACATAGTTACCGATGTCAGCCAGCGGGATGGCGATCTCGATGCCGCGGTTCACGGCCGCGGGATCACCCAGCGGAGCGCCGCTGAGGGTCAGGGCGGTGCTGTCACCGAACTGCGTGGGGTTGGTGGTGTTGACCCACTTCGCCGGGCCGTAGTTGTCGGTGCCCTTCCGGCCGTCGATGACGGGGGTTTGGGCGAAGGCAAGGCTGCCGGCCAGCGTGCAAAGCAGGGCGGCGGAGTACAAGGCTTGACGGGTCTTCATGACAACAACTCCCTGAGTGAGTGAAATGTGAAACGGAACGAACCGAACCACACGCAGTCCAGACACCGCACCACGCGCCTCCCCCACGCGATGCGGAGGAACGGCGAGCGGACATACCGTGCTGGCGTTCTGCGAACCAACCAAAGTCTACATGATCGTCCTGAAAAACCAGAGGAATTCTTCGGAATCCGAAGGTTGGCACTGGAGCCATCGACCGCATTCATGCCCAAGTCGAAGGTGGGTTTGGGGAACTTCACGCCGCCGCGGGCGACCCGAACAGGGGAGGTCACCCCGACACGGGCTCGGACTCGCCTCGGGGGAACCTGTGCGGTTGTGGGGATGAATGGTTGAAACTGGGCGACGAGGCGAGGGCGGCGCAGCCGAAGACGCGCGAACGGTGGGTCGCGGCGGGATAGTTCTAGAAGACTTGACTTTGCGGTCGATTTCGCATCGCGAGTCTGAAATCGAACACGTGTTTGCCGAGCGAAATCGCCAGATTCAAAGACCGGTGCACCCGCGCGAGGTTTTTCCACGAAAAGCCTCGGTGACCCTTTGCAGGAATCGAGCGCAGACCCGATAATGGTGGTCCGCCCCGGTTCTTCTTCAGGGGTGGCCCGGTGATGGTGGGCGAAGATTTGTTTCCCGCCGACGCACTCCGGGGTGATCGCTGAACCACAAGGACCCGTGCGCATGCAAGCCCGACATCAACGTCAAGCCGTTCCGACGTGTCAACGCGTTTCGACGTTTGGTTTCACGCTGATCGAACTGCTGGTGGTGATCGCCATCATCGCGTTGCTGGTGGGCATCCTGCTCCCCGCGCTGGGCAAGGCGCGCAACGCCGCCCGCATCAGCGCCTGCGGCAGCGGCACGAAGCAGATCGGCGTGGCGATGACGCTCTACGCCAACGACTTCAAGAGCGCGTTCCCGATGTTCCCGTTTGATCCGGGCAACGCCAACGATCCGGGCAGGATCGACTGGACCAACCCCGTTCAGCAGAACCGCTCGCTCTCAAACCAGTTCCGTCACGGCGGGCTGGCCGGGATGTTCAGCGTGTACCAGAACGGCGACGGTACCGATCGCGGCTTCCGCGGCGGCACGGACGAGCTCACCGCGCGGTACTGGCCTGTTTCCAGCAGCGCTCCGCCCTCGGCGCAGTCCGGGCTCGACAAGCCGCTGCTCCGCGGATACCTCGAAGGCCTGCAGGTGCTCGTCTGTCCGGCTGATCGCGAGGATCGTTACTTCGGCTTCCCGTACACCCCCGGCGCCCCGCCCGTGCAGGCCGCGAAGTTCAAGGTCCCCACCCCGCCCACGCAAGAGTCGGAGGTTGTGAACTACAACCTCAGCTACATGTACATCGCGGGGTTCAAGACCGACGAGATCTATCTGCCCAAGCCCGCGCCGCTGTGGGGGGACGAGACCAACGGCTGCGATCTCTCCACCCGTTCGTGGTACGGCGCCAGTTCAGGCAACCCGAATACCACCGAGGCCACGGCCGCCCAGACGCAGGCCGGGTTCTACGGCCCGTTCGATAACCACGGCCGCGACGGTGCAAACTGGGTCTTCACCGACGGGCACACCGAGTTCCTGAAGGGCAACATCCACGAAGAGTTTTTCACCACGAACACGGCGAAGGGCCAGTCGGTCAACAGCGTCGATCCCAACCGTTCGCGTCGGACGCAGACGCTGGACTGATCGTCGCTTCGCGTGCAAGCCATCGGTCACACCGCAACGTGCCCCGCCTCTTTGCGTGGTTTCGTGACGGCTGTAACCGACGGTTCTGCGTGCGGGGTTCGTCTGAAACTCCTGACTCGTTCGTGCCAAGCATGACCCGTGATCGAGTGCGGGGCGGCTGGTTCAGGTCGGTGAAGGGCGGTGCGACGCCCGTGTGTGTGTTTCGATATGATGGGCCCCGTCGCTTGAGTCGGAGCGCGGCCGGTCTTGCCCCCGATGTACTTTGTCGGTGGGCGCTCGCTGGAGGGTATTGGTTTGTCTGAAGAGCGCAAGGAACAGAGCCGATCGGTCGCCGCCTCGAATGCGCCTGCGAAGCGGTCACTGCTGGGGCGGATCGTCCGCGCGCAGGAGTTCGGGCTGGTGGTGGTGATCATCGCCCTGATGGTGGGGCTGACGACGTACACGCATCTGCGGTTCGGGCCCGTGCCGCGGTTTGATCAGATCAAACTGGCGGAGGGCTCGGTGCTGGCGCCGCAGGCGGAGCAGCGCGAGGGTGAGTTCGCCATCGAGGCTCCCGACGGCAAGGTCACGCGGTACAAAGAGGCCGACGGGTACGAGCTGCGCGGCTCGGACGAGAAGCCGATCGTTCGGTACAACTACGGCGTCAACAAGTTCCTCAACTCGGACAACCTGATTTCGGTCTTGACGTCGACGAGTTTTATCGCGGTGATGGCCGTGGGCATGACGGCGATCATCGCGCTGGGCGGGATCGACCTGAGTATCGGGTCGATCTACGCGCTGGCGGCCGTCACTGGGGCGATGGTGCTGCAGGTGTTTGCGGGCAGTGACGGCGGCGGCGCAGGGCTGATGGTGGCCTTACCCGTGGCCGTGCTGGCGTGCTGCGGGATCGGGGCGGCGTGCGGGTTTGTCAACGGGGCGGCCAGCGTGGGGCTGGGTGTACACCCGTTCATCATCACGCTGGGCGGCATGGCGATCTACCGCGGCATCGCTTTCGTCTCGACGCAGGGGCAGACGATCTCGGGGGCCGAGTCGTTGCAAGGGGGGATGTTCAAGGCCGAGTTGTGGGGGATCACGCCCGTGCCATCGCTGATCATGCTCGTGATCGCGCTGGCGGGGATGTTCGTCTTCGCGAACATGGTCTTCGGGCGGCGGATCTTTGCCATCGGGGGCAACGAGATCGCGGCGAAGTACGCCGGCATCCCCGTCGGACGGGTGAAGATCATCTGCTACACGATCATGGGGGCGCTGACGGGCCTGAGCGCGCTGATGTACCTGGGGTACTACGGAGCCGCCAGCAGCGACGCGGGGAAGGGGTACGAACTCAACGTCATCGCCGCGGCGGTGGTGGGCGGGGCCTCGCTCTCGGGCGGTCGCGGCTCGGCCCTGGGTGCGGTGCTGGGGGCGATCACCATCCAGTTGATCGACAACAGCATCCTCATGACGGGGATCCGCCAGGAATACAAGGACATCGTCATCGGGCTGGCGATCATCGTCGCGGTGGTGGTGGACCAGGCGAAGCACCGCCTGGGGAGCAAGAAGCACTGAACGGGTGGTGAGGTGAAGGGGCGGTTCGTGCGGTGTTGGGGGCTTTCCCACGCCGGGCGGGAAGTCGGCGGCAATCGAAAAGCTCGGTATGCTGCGTCCAACGCTCATCGATGAGCGAAAGCAGTTTGGGCGGTGTGGGTGGCGGCTTGTGTGTTCGATCGGTTCACGCGTGGGCGGGGGCATTTTTCGACAGGAGTTCTCGCATGGGTATCGGCTGTAAAGCACTGTTCACCGGTCTGGCGGTTCTGGGCATGGCGGCGGCGTCGTGGGCCTTCGCGACGAGCGCGGCCCCCGCGACCCCGAAGAAGAAGACTTACCGCATCGGTCTGATCGCCAAGAGCACTAGCAACCCGGTCTTCATCGCCGCCCGCACGGGGGCCGAGGACGCGGCGAAGGAACTGGGCGCCAAGATGGGCGTGAAGATCGAGGTCGATTGGCGCACGCCGACGGATGAAGACGCGCAGAAGCAGGCGGACTTCATGGAGCAACTGGTCGCCACCGGGATCGACGCGATCGCGGTGAGCTGCACCGACGCGAAGATCCTCACTGGGTCGATCGACAGCGCCGTCGATAAGGGCATCCCCGTGGTCACCTTTGACTCCGACGCACCCAAGAGCAAGCGCTTCGCCTACTACGGCACCGACGACTTCGCCTGCGGGCAGCAGCTCGGTCGCGAGATGGCCCGCGTGCTCAACGGCAAGGGCGTGGTGGCGATCCTCGCGGGCAACCAGACCGCCCCGAACCTTCAGGGCCGCGTCCGCGGCGTGCGCGACGCCATCGAGAAGGAGTTCAAGGGCATCACCATCAAGGACGTCTACTACCACAAGGAAACCGCCCAGGACGCGGTTGCCAAGATGGAGCAGGTGCAGGCGGCCAACCCGGAAATCACCGGCTGGGCCCTCGTCGGTGGCTGGCCTCTGAACACCAAGAACGCGCTGAACAAGATCTCCACCTCCGCGAAGGTCGTCTCGGTGGACGCGCTGCCCCCGATGCTTGATTACGTCAAGAACGGGCAGGTCGACGTGCTGCTGGCTCAGAAGGTCTACGAGTGGGGCTTTGAGAGCGTCAAGCTGTCGATGAACAAGCTCGTCAGCAACGAAGCGCCGAAGGACCCGATCGTCAAGGCGGACCTGGTGGTGGTGACGAAGAGCAACGCCGACGAGTACGCGAAGAACTGGGACAAGTGGCTCGGGAAAGACACGGGCAAGGACGCCGGCAAGGGCAAGAAGTAAGCCCGAAGGATTGAACGAAGCCTGAACGCACGCGCCCCGGAGCGAAGAACTCCGGGGCGTTTTTCTTTTTGATGAACCGGGGGATTCTGGTGGAGACTGAACGTGGGCAGGGCGTGCGCGCGCGTGGGTGGGCCACGGGTGTTTCGTGGGGCGGGATAGGGGAGAAATCGGGTGAGATCCGGGGTGGAATCGGGGCGATGGAGGGCCGCGGCGGGGGGCGATTCCTCGTATACTGGTGAACTATGACGACGGCGCGAGTGGTGCTGATGCCGGGGCAGGGGGCCCAGTTCGTGGGCATGGGGAAGGTCTGGGCGGAGAAGTCTGCCGAGGCGAAGCGTGTCTTTGACGAGGCGGACGCGATTTTGGAAGGCAAACTGCCGGGCGGGGCGAAGCTTAGCGAACTGTGTTGGAACGGACCGGCGGAGGTTTTGAATCGGACGGACGTTTCGCAGCCGGCGATTTACACCGCGGGGGTGGCGTGTTGGCGCGGGATGCTGGCGCAGATGGGGATCGGTGCCCAGGCGGGGGTGAAGGAGGCGGGGGTGGTGTCGACCGCGGGGCTTTCGCTGGGTGAGTACACGGCGCTGCACGTCGCCGGGGCGTTCTCGTTTGAGGACGGGCTGAGGCTGGTGGCGCTGCGTGGGGCGGCGATGCAGGAGGCGGCTGAGAAGAGCGTGGGGGGGATGGTGGCGCTGATCGGGGCTGATGAAGCGCAGGCGAAGCAGGTGTGCGCCGAGGCGCTGGCGGGGGGGAGCGCGGGCGAGGTGCTCGTGTGCGCGAACTTCAACGCGCCGGGGCAGATTGTCATTTCGGGCAGCAAGAGCGCCTGCGATCGGGCGGCGGCGGCGGACGGGCCCGCGGCGAAGCTGGGTCTGCGGGCGACGGCGCTGCAGGTCGCGGGTGCGTTCCACTCGCCCCTGATGGCACCGGCGGCGGAGAAGCTGCGTGCGGCGCTGCAGACGACGAAGATCGGTGCGCTGTCGTGCGAGGTGTTTGCGAACGTGACGGCGCAGGCGCACGCGGGGGACGCGGAGAGCATCCGCACGCGTTTGTTCGAGCAGTTGACCGCGCCGGTGCGGTGGGCGGAATCGTGCGCCGCGATGGCGAAGCAGTATTCATCGGCGGAGTTCCACGAACTGGCGCCGGGCAAGACCTTGATGGGATTGATGAGGCGGATTGAGAAGTCCGTGAAGGTGATCACTCATGATGAACCAGCGTGAAACAGAGCGTCGGGCGGGCGGAATGTCGATGCGGAGGATGACTGGCGGTGCATGGCGCACGCTGGCGGGCGCTGCGGGTTTTGGCGTGGGGTTTGATTGGGGGTGGTT
>JACVCS010000007.1 GCA_016741915.1 Phycisphaerales bacterium
GCCCGCGGGAGGATCGGGCCAGCGCCCAGATCCAGTTCCGCCGTCCGCACGAGGAAGTCCCGCGACTCCACTCGGTGAATGAGCCCCGCGTCGTCGGCCTGCTCGAACTCGGTCTTGCCGATGGTGGTCTGGACTTCCTTCTCGTCCGTGCCACGCCGGTAAAGGACCGGGCGGGAGAGGTGCTGGTGACGCTGGGTATCGAGGAACGCCGCCCCGCGATCGAGCAGGTCGCCCACAGGTGACTCCGATCACTGCGAGAGGCGGACGCGGACGACTGTGTCCGCGTCCACGGTTGCTTTGGTGCATTTGCCGATCAGCTTGTTGGCCCCGGCCGCCGCGTTCTTGGTGGCGACCTGTGCCCCGGCATCCCAGTAAGTCAACGTCCCAATAGGGATGGCGCTGCCCGCACCAAGTGCCTTGGGGAACTCGAAAACGCCGGCGACCGCCAGTGAGCCGAGTTGGCCCGCCTTGAGGTCCACGCGCGTGACGCCGACCATCTCGCTCTGCACGACGATCGTGCCTGCGGGCGTGTCCGCGCCAGGGGTGTAGTCGAGCGCGGCACCATCTTGAATGAACTTTGCTGGCATGAATGAACCTCCTGTGCCGGGCTCTCCGCCCGGCTCGATCTCGATCCCGCCGCCAATCAGCGTCTCCTCGGGCATTACGCCTCACCCTTGCTCTTGACCGCCGCGCGGGAGTCCTGCATGGCCACGCCGAAGTCGAAGTAGCCGCGCCACTGCATTCCGAGCTGGTTGAAGTCGGCGTCGCCGCTCTCGATGGTCGGCGTGCGCTTGCCGCGCAGGTACGCGATCTCGATCGCGGCGACGTCCGCCGGGTTGGCGAACAGGTACCACGCCTTCGCGCTCCCCCCGGCCAAGCCCTGTGCGTTGAGGTACGGGCTCGCCACCGGCTTCCACTTGCCCGCGTGCGGGTTGACGGCGGGCTTGCCCTTGTCCGCGGTGGTCGTCTCGTTGATCCGCGTCTCGCTCATCAGCACCTGAGCGGTGACCTTCAGGGCTGACGGCACGAGGAGTACGGACGGAGTGAGCAGGATGGGCTTGCCGTCGGCGTCCGTCTGATCGAGGAACGCCTGCTCGGCCTGCGTCAGAGAGTCGATGCTCAGATTGGTGGCCGCGCCGGAGATGAAGTTCTTGTTGCCAACGCTAAAGAAGTTCGCGGGGTTCGCCAGGAGCAGCTCGAACACCGCCTCCTCGCGCTTGAGCGCCGACATGCGGCCGATGATGCGTGGGATCTGGAGGAACGCCCCCAGGTCGTCGTTGATGATCATCTGCCGGTTCAGGGCGAACATCTTGCCGTACGTCTCGACCTTGTTCGAATACGCCTGCTCCGACAGGCCGGCGTGCTTGAGCTCGCCGTCGGGACCGACCTTCTCGAACACGCCCGCACCGGTGAGCCGGTAGCGGTTGACCTCCTTGAAGTCACCGACATCGGTCTCGGCGCAGAACATGCCCACGACGCTCTCGACTGCGTTGTAGGCCGCGAGCATGGTCTTGTTGGCCACGTTGGAGAGGATGCCCGACAGCGAGATGGTCGTGAACCCGCTGGATGCACGGATCTCCCGCTCCCGCCGGCGCAGCACCGTGTTGGCCTCGAAGGCCGACTGGATGAACTCGTTATCCACGTGGTATGAGCGGAACGAGCCGCCCGCGGCCTCGACGGCATAGGACAGCAGACTGTGCAGGCCCGCGTTGCGAAGCCTGCCCGACAGCGCGGCGTTCATGGTCCTCTGGTCGTACCACTTGCCGACGGTCTCCTCGGGGATGCCAGCGGACAGGCAGAGCGCCGCTTCCATCGCGCGCCCCGCGTGAGCAGGGTCCGCGTCACGGCGGACCCCACCCAACGCAAGGGTCGGGCGCTCGGCGCGGAGCACCGCGAGCTCCGTTGTTGCGGCATCCCACCCTTCGGCGATCGCCTGGACCTCGATCTCGGCGTGCTTGTTGCCGCCAGCCGCCCCGCCTGCGCAGATGCGCCGGATCTCGGCGATGCGCTTCGTCTCGGCCACGGTCTCGGCGCGAATACGGGCGATCACGTCCGTGTTTTCGCCCGCTCCGTCGCCGGGGTCGGGCGTGTCGCTCGTCCGCTCGGCGTCGAACATGGCCTGGAGACTGATCTTCTGCGTATCGGTGAGGGATGAGGGGTCAAAGCCCTTTGCCTCAAGCCACTGCTCGAACGTCATGCCGTCCTCCTTGACTGATTGGTGGGGCGGGACCGCACCGGCGGCCACGGCTGCGCTGGTGTTGTCGTCCGCGCCCAGCGCCACGAAGCTCACCTCGCCCAAAGTGCTCTTGCGCGCAATGAGCACCGGCCCGTCGAACTCGCGGCCGTTGGCAGAGGCCTTCTTGCCCTTAGGCACGAACTCCATCTGTCCGGCAACCGCTCCAAGCGACGCCTGCCACGGGAAGCCGTTGCGGCTGCTGTCCACGATCTCGCGAGCCACCGGGCCCGCCCCGGAGATGACTCCGGATACCAGAAGCTGTGCGCCCTCGACTTTGACCGCGTCGGTATGGCCGACGATGAGCGAGCGGTTGTGGTCCTTGAGAATCGGACGGCTCTTGAGCCCGCCGCCGGCAACCTGCATCCCCGATAGGTCCACGACCACCGGATGCGGCCATCCGGCAACGACCATCGGGCCGCCGGTGTATGCCACCATCGAGAAGCGGCGAAGGCTCGGGGCCTGCCCGTCCGCCGTCGGTGCAGCGGCCTCGATCCAGCCCTCGACGGGCGCGCAGAGATTCAGCGTGCGGTCAGGCATCTTCGTCCTCCCTGCCGCTGGGCGCGAGCTGACCGACCTGCTCCTGCGCGAGCCCGAGCTCCTTCATCAGCGAGAGTTCCTTGCCCCGCTGGCGGAGTTCGTTCTCCCAGTCGCGTCCCTGCTTGGCGTACTCGGCGGCCAGCGTCGTGGTGTGCGATGCCAAGCGAGTCGCCTGCGCCGTCGCTTCCTTGGCGGGATCGACGTGCTCGTTGCCATCCCAGAACCACTGGTGCGATAGGCTCTGCCCAGTAGCGATGAGGGTGCGCACCGGCAGTGGGAGCAGGTCAGAGCTCAGGACCGCCTCGCGGAGCCACGCATCCAGCAAGCGGTCGAGCACGGCGCACGCCAGGTGCTCCTGCTCGACCCGGATGCTCTTGAAATACGTCTGGTGATCGAGGCGGCCGCTGGCGTAGTTGTACCCCGAGGAGTTGCACGCCGCGACGTTGAACGGCATGTTCAGACAGCGCGCGATCTCGTTGAGGATCTCGCGCTTGAACTCGGCGTAGGTCGTGCTCGGCTGCTCGGCCTGCACCTGCGCCATCTTCCAGCCGCCAGGCATGGTCAACAGCGAGCGGGCCTCAAGCTCGATGGAGTCCATCGGCTCGACACTCTCGGCCTCACCGTTGGCAGGGGCGTCTGTGTAGAGGATACCTGCGAAGTCGGCGGCGGTCTCCGCAGCACCGAGCACCGCGAGCGTGAACCGACGGAGCTGTGCGAACAGCGGCAGCGCCGGCGTGATATCGGGAATGCCTCGGCTCTGCCCGGGGCGGTCGGCGCGGAAGTAGTGCAGGACGGACTCGGCGGGCACGCGGTCGTACTCGAGCCCCAGGAATCCGGTGCGTGTGTCGCCGGGGTGCCCCTTGAGAACGTGGTACTCGGCGGGGTTGCCGAACTCGTCAAAGACAATGCCGTCCACGGCGCTGTCAGCCAGGAGCGACAGATCGGGCGTGCACACCTGGTCGGCCTCGATCAGACGCACGTCGAGCTTGACGGGCGTCGCCAGGTGGGGGTTGCTGCTCAGGACGGCGAACACCTCGCCGTCGGTGGCGCGTGAAGCCCGCATGGCGCGTAGCTTCTCGGGCAGGCCAACCGCCTTGGTCCACGCGGTGAAGGCCTGCTCGATGCGCTGGTTGGCCTGGTCGTCTTCGGTAAGCAGTTGCAGGCGCGGCCCAGTGCCCACAACGTCGTTGGCGAGGGTGAGAACAATGCCTTTGGCGTATGAGTTGTTCGCGGCCTCGTATCGTGCGCGGTTGCGGAGCGTGCGGCGAACCTCGGGGGACGCCGCAGCGTCCGCGCTCAGGCCGTCGGCGTGCGCCCAGTGCTTGCGGTTGGCATCGTTGGTGACGGCGGAATCAAATCCCGCCCGGATGAGCCGGCGGAAGATGCCGCCCTTCACAGGCATCGCAGGCTTCGGTTGCGGCGACTTGGATCGGAACAGCCGTAGCATCATCCGCCCTCCGCGCCGGGTGGAATGAGCCGCGTCAGGCGAAGCGCCTTGGCTGGCGACTTTGCCGCCGCTTTGGATGCGAGGTACCGATCCGCTTCGATCTGGTCCTTCAGCGGATGCTGCTCCACGCTGCCAGAGTCACCCGCCGCTTTCGCCGGACCAGCCGCGTTATCGCGGATCGCCTGCTCAAGATTGGGGGTCGGGTCCGGCATGATTGCTCCGAGTCGCGGCACATGCCGCGTCTAAGGGCCATCTACGCGAACCATCGCAAAAGTGGCGAATGCGCGAGCGGATCGGTTGATAGATCAACCGCCGACCACGGTTTCGCGGGTAAGCGTCCGCTTCCCGCAGTGGCGGCACTCACGCCGACGAAGCACAACACCGCCTGGGCGGTGCTTCACGTACACCACGCGGAAGTGCTGGCAACCGCAGGCTCGGCAGACCAGGCCAACCTTCTCTCGTTCGTGCGACACAACCTGCTGCTTAACGCGTGGCATCAGCGACGCCCCCCTTGAATCGCGGAGAGCTTCAGCCTTGGACGTTCGGCAACTCTCTGATCAGTTCCGAAGAGCACCGCCCCCTCCATCGACGCCGCAACCGCGCACCCGACGAGGCCGTCAAGCCAGTGGTTGTCCAGTCCCTCGACCCGGAGCTTCCACTCATCAACCGTTCGGCCCCGGCCCTCGGTGCGTACGCGGTACTCGCTGGTCAGGTGTTCCGACAGCAGGCGATGATGCTCGGGCTTGTGGCCAAAGAGCGACAGCCCGCCCGGGTCGCCCATCGGCACGGCGAGCCGTGCGTGCACGAACGACTTCCAGAAGTTGGTGTCGAACAGCACGTGCCGCACCGCACGTTTTCCCGTGACCACCGGCACCCGCCAGTTGAGCCCGACCCGCTCGCCGCGCTTCCGCTTGTAATCACTGAAGGGAAGGCTGCTCGCGCCCACGTACCGGCCGTGACTCGGCGTCAGCACGCTCGCGTGCGAGCTCTGGCGGCAGAACTGATAGACCACATCCGTGGATGATCCCCAGTTGGCGTCAATAAGGCAGCGGTCGATCCGCACCATCGCCCCGTCGTCGCGCCGCCACTCGCGAGCCACCGTCGCTTCGATGAGCCGCTCGAGCCCCGCGTAGATCGCTCCCTCGGCACCGGCGCGGACAGACGCCGCCCCGAGGGTCCGCTTGATGTCCCGGAGCGTGAAGTACGGCTGCTTCTGGTCCGGCTCGGTGCCGTAGTCGATGACGTGCCCGGTGAAGTCGTCCTCCCACGCCGCCACCAGGTAGAACAGCGCCTTCCCCTGCACGTCCACGAACATCGTCAAGTGCGAGCACCCAAGCGGAACAAGCCCGCGGGCGTGGCCGTTCACCTTGGCGGCGATCTGGTCGGCACTGAGCAGGTCGTCCGCGACCTCGACTTCCGGGAGCGGTTCGTTCTGGTACTCCGCGAAGAACGCCGCCTCGTTCTGCAGGCGCAGGTTCATCGCGTGCTGCACGGCGGAGAGTTCGTCGTGGTTGAAACGCTCGGGCCAGGCGATGACCGCGCCGGCATCCATCTCCGCGCGATGCGCCTTGTAGAAGGCGGTCGCCTCCGCTCCACCGCGATCAGCCTTCAGCCCTTCGGCCCGCAGTCGGGCGTACTCGGCCCACAAGCGGTCTGCGGCGGGGAACGAGTACACCATCTTGGTCCGCTCGCCCTGCCACTGCGGGTGCTTGTCCCGGTCGAGGATGCGATCGGCCAGGTCGTCGGGGCGTACAACCGTCAGCGTCATGAGCCCGGCGATCTTTCGGCCCGGGCCGGCCAGGCCCAGGATCGCGCCGGCGAGGATCCGCTCGCGGTTGGCGCACTGCGAGGGCGACCGGGCGCTCTCGTCGGTCTGCGGATCATCGATGAGAACGAGCGATGGGCGAACGCTCACGCCGTCCACGCGCTTGTGCTTCATGCCGCGGATGCGACCGGTGATCCCCGCCACGCGGATGATCGCGCCCGACGCCGCCGAGCCCGGGATGGTCGGCAGCACAATCTCCCGGGCCGTCCACCCGATGTGCGTCTGTTTGCCTTGGTAGAGCTGCCCCGAGGCCCGCTGATGGATGCCTTCGAGGGAGCGGATGGGATGGCAGACCTCCGGGAAGTCCGCGCCGAGGATCTCGCTGTTTTCCAGCTCCGCCTTGATCGACTCGAGCATCCCCGCCGCGTGCTCCTCGTCCGAGCCGATGAGGGCGACGAACTCGCGGTGTCCGTATAGCAGCGCCCACAGGCACGCCACCTCGCACAGGCTGGTCTTCCCGCTGCCACGCGGCATCGCCATCGCAAACAGCCCACCGTCGAGCACCGCCAGCTCGATCTTGGCGATGACCTTGAGGTGGTCGTCGGACCACCTGAGGTGGAAGGTCTGTCCGAAGTACGTCTCGCAGAAGTACCGGAAGTCCTTCGCGGCCCGGGCACGCCGCGCGGGGTCAGCGACGGGCGGCAGATCGCCGATGTCGCGCCCCGAGAGCGAGAGCATGGCGTTGCGGAGCCGGGCCCGCTCCTTCATCGCCTCGTAGCCCGTGAGCCCCACCCCCTCCCCGGGCGTGCGAGCCGCTTCCGCGATCGCTTCGTGCCGCGTCGTCACCAGCCACGCCACGTAACGGAAGAGATCGACCTTGCCCGCGTCGCCGTCGGGCCCGGGGGGGGCGATGCGGAACCCCGCGCGGGTGCGATGTCGGTGGAGCTGCCGCTCGCTGATCACCTCGCCCAGCGGCGTGCTGTTGAGCAGCCGCGCGAGTTCGCCGGGCCTGACTTGACGCGGGTCAATCGCCACCAGCACCCCCCACAGACATCTCCTTCACGAGCCACGCGGCGTAGTGCACGAGGTTGATGGTGCCGTTCGCGTTCGTCGGCGCGCCCGCGTCGATGTCGGCGCGGAGCATCTCCTCGGTGACGGGCTTCCCGCCCATCCGCGTCAGCACCCGCGCGGCGTCCGCGACGCCCAGCGCGGCGGGGTTCAGCCGGGACATCCCCTGTGCATGCTCGGAGCTAGGCACGTGTTCGGGAGTCATCGCGGACCTCCCAAGCAGTGATGTTTCGCCACTTGCCCACATGTTCCGCGTAGTTGCCCACAAAGGGCAGATTGATGGCGATTCCTCGCGAGGTGGCCTTGCCTGTTCGCGGATGTCATGGCTTCATGTGTGACAACGCGGGGCCGAACCCCGCGACGGAGACCACGAACATGGATGCGACCACGAAGACCACGATCGACCTCACCAAGACCCTGGCCAAGGCCGGGTTCCGAATCCTCGCCATCGAACTCCACACGCCCGACGGCCGCTGCTGGAACATCGCCACGGTTCCCGCGGGTCGCGGACGCCACCTCGATGGACACTGGGGACCACGCCCCGGAGCGCTCGGTGGCTTCCGCCTCTTCGAGATCGACCGCGAGAACGAGGACGCCCCCAACGAGCACGACGCGATTGACGGCGATACCTGGACCGCCGACGAACTGATCGACTACCTCCGGGCCGTCGGCCAGCCCAAAGACACGACGAGTTGGGACCGCCCCAGCGACAACCGCCCGACGACCTGAAGCCCGCGTAATGCGGGCTTCGCTGTTTACCAGAGACCACCGGCACCCCCGACCCCAAGGAGCACGACCATGACGAAGCGCACCCCCAAGACCACGAAGCCCGAACCGACCGCTGCCGAGGTGTACGCCACCAGGCGGAATGACGTAGCCCGCCTGCTCGACGTGCTGAGCATGCACCTCGACATCAACGACAAGGAGCACGCGGCCGCCCCGGGCAACTGGGGGCTCGTCGGCAATCTGAACAAGGTCCGCGCCGACCTCGTCAACCTCATCGGGTTCATGGCCAACATGGACCCCGAGCACGTCGAGGAGTTCCTGAACGACGCTGAGTGACCAGAACCACCAACCGCAATGAGCCACGCCATGACCATCAAGACGATCGTGATCGAGGGCGTCGACCAAGACATCAGCATCCGCCGCACCGAGCGCGGTGCGGTAGTGACCATCGAGCAGCACACCCGCCGAGCAGGCAAGCAAGACATCTGCATCGCGCACATCGCCCGCGACGAGAACCGGGAGAGCCGCTACGCCAAGGCCGCCGAGGTCGCCAAGGTGGTCTACGGCACCGATCGCCGGGGCCACGCCGCTGCCACCAACTCGATGGTCCATGACGTGCTCAACGAGATGGAGCGCGTCGCGGGCTGCTGACAGACCCCACGCGGCGTCGCGGGGAACCGCGACGGCCACGCTTCCCCGCCGCGATGTGCGACGGGATTCCGCACCAGACAGAAGGAGTTCGACATGGCACGCAAAGGCACGATCAAGAACATGGGCAAGGTCCAGCGCGAGATGAGCGACGCCCGCAAGGCTCGCGCGGCGGCGAAGACCGCCCCGAACGCCAAGGCCTCCAGCACCGAGCGCCTCCGCAGGGCAGCGCTCGCCGAGATCAAAGGCCGCTTGGTGGACGGGAAGCAGGACCACGAGGTCCCCAGCGAGAAGGAGGTGGCCAACAACGCGAACGTGGACGCGGCGGCCAAGGGGAAGAAGACCAAGAGCGAGACAGCCGCCAAGACGCCCAAGGCCCCGAAGCCCGCGAAGGACGCCAAGCCCAAGCGGGCCAGCGCCCTTGACGCAGCCGCGCAGGTGCTCGCCGCGAGCGAGGTGCCGATGCGAGCAAAGGAGATGATCGCCGCGATGGAGGCCAAGGGCTTGTGGAAGAGCCCAGGCGGCAAGACGCCCGAGGCCACGCTGTACGCCGCCATCATCCGCGAGATCGCCGCCAAGGGCACCGCCGCCCGCTTCAAGAAGCACGAGCGCGGGGTGTTCGTCGCGGGGAATGGAGCCTGAGCCATGACCGCGACGCCCGCCCCCAACCACGAAACGCAACTCGAAGCCGTGCTCCAGGCCGCCCTTTACCTGCTCGGCGCACGCCAGGACCAGATGCTCACCATCGATGAGTGGACAGACCTGGCCCGCGCCGTCGCCGCGTGCCAGGAGCGGAAGACCGCCGACTACCTGACCGAGCACGACCTCGAGGACATCGCCGAGCGTTACGCCCTCGAATGGGACGAAGCGGTCGACGGCCCGCTGCCGACCCTCGACGAGTGAGGCACACATCACGCCTTGCTCCCAGCCGCGACGCGTGTCGCGGCTTTCTCTTCGGCCACAGCGTTTGAGCCAACCCGCTCCGCCTTGCGGCCCGTGAACTTCTCCCATCGCTGCACGATGACGTCGCAGTAGAGCGGGTCGAGTTCCATCAGGTACGCCCGCCGCCCGGTCATCTCCGCGCCGATGAGCGTGCTCCCGCTGCCGCCGAAGAGGTCGAGCACGTTCTCGCCCGGCCGCGACGAGTACTCGATGGCGCGGCGGGCCAACTCGACGGGTTTCTCCGTCAGGTGGACCATGCTCTGCGGGTTCACCTTCTTGATGCTCCACGTGTCCGGCACGTTGTTGGGACCGAAGAAGCGGTGCGCCGCGCCTTCCTTCCAGCCGTAGAAGCACCACTCGTGGTTGCCCATGAAGTCCTTACGCGTCAGGACCGGGTGCTCCTTGATCCAGATCACCGCCTGACTGAAGTACAACTCCATCGCCTTGAGCACCGGCGGGTAGTTGGCGCAGTTCGCGTAGCCGCCCCAGATGTAGAACCCGCCGCCGGGGATGAGCACGCGGGCGATGTTGCCGAACCACGCCGCGAGCAGGCGGTCGAACTCCTGGTCGGACACGAAGTCGTTGGCCAGCGGCCGGTCCTTGGCCCGGAGCTTCTTGTGCGTCGGCTTGGACTTCTCCGGGTATCGGTGCAGGTCCGCCGACTGTTGGTCGCCGGCGCTCGCGTCCTTGCGCTGCGTGGCGGTGAACGATGACAGCCCGGCCGCGATCGCGTTGTTGCTCCGGGGCTCGACCTTCACGTTGTACGGCGGGTCCGTGTTGACGAGGTGGATCGGTTGGCCGTCCAGCAGGCGGTCCAGATCCTCGGGCTTAGACGAGTCGCCGCACATCAGGCGGTGGTTGCCCAGCAACCAGATGTCGCCGGGGACCGTCGTCGCAGCGTCGGGCGGTGCGGGCACGTCGTCGGGGTCGACCAGCCCCTCGTTGCCGGCGGGAGCCATGATCGCCGCGAGGTCCTCGGCGCTGAAGCCCAGCAGCGCGAGATCGAAGTCGACGCCTTTGAGATCCGCCAGCTCGATGGGCAGCAGGTCCATGTCCCACGAGGTGAGCGACGCGACCTTGTTGTCTGCGATCCGCAGCGCCTTGACCTGGTCGGGCGTGAGGTCGTCGGCGCGGATCGTCGGCACCTCCTTCAGCCCGAGCTTCCGCGCCGCGCGGAGCCGCGTGTGCCCGGCGATGATGATGTTGTCGGCGTCGATCAGGATCGGCACCTTGAATCCGAACGCCTCGATGCTCTTGGCCACCGCATCGATGGCGGCGTCGTTGATGGTGCGGGGGTTGCGGTCATACTCCTTGACCGCGTCGATGGGCAGCGTCTCGATGTTCACAGCGATCTCCGTTCGGACGCGCAGCGGCAAGCGCCAGCGCGTGGGGCGTCGTGGTGACCCGCCGCACATGCGGCAGGTCCGGGGGGGCGGGGATGGCTGAATCGCCGGTTGGCTGGTTCGCTCGGGCTGACGGGCCCGTCCGGGGGCGCTCAGCGCCCCGATTCCCGCCCGCTACGGGCCGGCCCCCCGTCGCCCGTTGGCCACGGGTCCGCCCACGTTGGCCCACGTCGCGCCCTTGGCGGGGCGGCGTACCAACCCCGCCACGGGGCCGCCCCGCGCTCGGACGGGCGAAACAAACTCTGTCGCCAAGCGCGGCTGTTCCCGCGGGCCAAGCCTCGCGTCCCCGCCCGGGAAGTACCTAACGCCATCCGCCTCCCGTCCCGTAAGGCTTCCGGCTGTAAGGCTCCCACCCGGGATTGCCACCCCGCGCTTCAATGAAGTTCGATGGGCCGGATCGTGGCAGCGGGCGCATCGTGGCTTCCGACGCGGAAAACGAGGGGTTTGGATTGAACAGAAAGATGATTGCTTGTTTGCACACCACCTCTTTGTGGAGCGCCGCGCGCACACATACGAGGCCGACCCACAAAGATGCAGTGAAGCACTCGCCGTGCGTTCAGGCCCTGGAAACATAGCGCGTTGCGCTCCTTCCCTTCGTTGCGACGCGGACTTCATTGATCTGCCCGGTGGCAATCAGGTTCTCGACCACCTCCTGCCGCTCGCGGACGCTCAGCCACCGGGTCTTCCACAGCAGCTGGGTGTGGCTGATCCCTTGCGTGCCGCCGTGCTCGACTATGAGCCGGAGCACGCGCTTCTGGCGTGCGTCGAACTGGCCGTCGGCCACTCGGACGTGCGCCTCGAAGAGGAGGCGCTTCGTCACGTACGCCGACAGCTCGCACGCCCATGCTGCCGCCCGCTCGTCGATCACTGGCTCCTCGGGATTCGCTGAGCACGCGTAGATCAGGGCGAGTCGGCACGCCTTCTCCTCGGCGCGGGACCACACGGCGGCGATCCCCTCGCCCTTGGCCTCCATCTCCGCATCGGCGTGGTCGGCAAGCGCGTCGAACCTCGCCGCGGCCTCCGGCGTGGCGGGTACGACCAGCGGCTTCGGGTGTTCCTTGTGCAGATTGCCGCCCGGCACGAACTCCGACCACCAGCGCACGCGGTCGACCACCGACTGCGGCGGGGCGATCCGGGCGCGCCGCTGCCGCTTCGGTCGCTCGGGGCTCTCAAACACCAGGAGCCGCCCGATGAAGCCGTCGCTGAGGCTCTCGGAGGTCATCGACTCCCAGAAACTGTCCGGCACCGTCGTGCCGTAGAGCACGACGCACGGCTGGTCCACGGACTTGTTCCGCTTGGCGTCGGCGTACGCCTTGCCCCTGACGAACGTGTCGGCCGAGCTGTAGAACTTCATGAACGCCGTCAGTACGTTGAACAGGTGCGGAGCCTTCTTCGGGTCGCCGATGGTCCGCAGGAAGCGGCCGAACTCGTCGAGCTGGAACAGGATCGCCGGCTGGGTTTCGACGGCGGTAAAGAGCCCGGCGTCGCTCGCGAGGTCCTCGTTGCCCTCAAGAGCATCGGCGCCGGCGGCGAACAGGATGTCGCGCGTGAGCTTGCGGGCATGGTCCTTGCCGGCCCCGCTCTTGGCTAGGCCGACGCAGTAAACGTTGGTGCGGTTGCCGCGCTCGTCGCAGACCTTCCTCCCGGCGAGGACCGCCTGCAGGGCGATGGCACCGGCGAGCGCGAGCTGCGGCTGCGGCCTCGGCGCGTACGCCAGGTTGTGCGCGACAACCTCGCCGATCAGACCGGGCACGGTCAGCAGGTGGGACGGGAACGGCCCCGGGTCATCCGGCCGCTCCACCCGTTCCACGGGGTCGCACTCGCCACACGTGCCGGCCAGCCCCGACAGGTCGACGTCCCCGGTCACGGGCTCCTCTGTCCCGAAGCCCTGCCGACGCAGTTCAGAGGCTGCGGCCGTGAAGTCGCCGCCGTGCTCCAACATCGCGTACACCGCGAACGGGGCGTATGCCTGGTTGGGGTCGAAGGGCGCGGCGTTGCTCGAGAAGACGTAGAACACGCCGCCCTTGAGCGTTGCGCTCGTGCCGCTCGCTTTGCCGGGGCGTCGCCAGTGCTCGTTCTCGCCAGTCTTGACGAGTTCCCAACCGTGCCGGCGCAGGATCTCTCGGGCGTCGCCCCGCCCGTTGTAGTCGTCGCCGGGCCTGAGGTGCGGGCCCGCCGATCGCGCAGGCGCTCCGGCCACGACGGGCTCGGCATGATCCATACGCCACGCGCACCCGAGAAGCACCTCGCGTTCCTCGGTGGACACCCTCGGCGGGTTCTCGAGCGACCCCGTGATCGCTTCGTAGCCCGGCGACGGCGCGCACAGGAACATCCCGCCCTCGCCGCGAGTCTCGATCAGCGTCACCGCGACCGACCACGTCCCGTCCGGCCCGCGTCGCGGCGTGAGGGTCTTGCCAGCGACTTCCACAGCGGCTTCCCCACCGACGACGTCCCGCCGCTGGGCAAGCTTGGTGTTTCCGCATACCGGTGACTCGCACCGGTAGACGACGTGCCGCCCCCCGGAAGGCGTCGATTCCACGTAGAGCCGGTCGACCAGACCAGGTTCGAGCTCCTCGACCATCGAGCGCCACGCCTCGTACGCCTCCCCAGCGCAGTCGAAGTCGATCATCTCGAGGTTGCCCGAAACCGCGCCGCAGACGATGCACAGCGCGTCCGGGTTGAGGTCGCTCCAGGCGGAGACCTCGGCGTCGCTCGGGAGCCGACGCTGGAACATGGCCCACTTCGGCAGCGCGACGCGCTTCTCATCGCCACGCCGGACCGCCGGGAGCACGGACAGCCCGGCGCGGAGATACGCCGCAGCAGCAGGGCCGAGATGGGATGCGGTGGCGGTGCTCAGAACGGGATCTCCTCGTCGGGGATGCCGTACGTCATGCCTGCGGGCTCCGGCGTGTGGTCCGGGAGTCCATCCTCGCTATCCAATCGCTGGGGTTTGTGACCCAGAAGATGCTGCGCCACGCGCTCGAACTGGTCGCCAGCCTTCTTCTCGACGGTGATGGAGAGCGTCGGCGCGAGCGCCCCGGCCTTGGCCATCTCGACCGCCTCTTCGGTGCTGCCGGGCACGGGCTCCACCGACCGGGCACGCCACCACGCCTCCGCCTTGGTGCGGGCGTAACCGGTATGGTCAAAGCAGACCCACTCGCGGAAGTAGCGGTTGAACCCGACGCGGTACTCGACGCGCATGGTCAGGGGCGCGGAGGGATCGCTCCGCTTCATATGGACGTGATAGGTGGTCTCGCTGACGCGGTACTCCTCGCGCGTGGTCTGGCCGCTGAGGATGCCCTCAGTGCTGGCCTTCGCCTCGTGCTGTTGCCGGTTGGGCTCAGGGAACTGGTGTCCGCACTCTGGACAGGTCTGGTAGCCCGCCGCAATCAGGGCCTGGCAGTTCGGGCACTCCTTGGCGGGCGCTTCGCCGTCGCCGCGATCATCGGTGGCGATGCGGATGGCGTCGACCGGTCCGTGCCGAAGCACGTTGCCGCCAAAGTCCAGCACCAAGCAGTCCTTCTTGCCCGGGTTTAGCCGGAAGCCCCGGCCCACCATCTGGTAGTACAGGCCGGGCGACATGGTCGGGCGCACGAGCGCCACGCAGTCGATGTGCGGTGCATCGAAGCCGGTCGTCAGCACGTTCACGTTGCACAGGTACTTGAGCTCGCCCGAGCGGAAGCGGCCAAGGATCGCCGCACGCACGCCGTCGGGCGTATCGCCGGTGACGAAGCCGCACTCGATCCCGTGCTTGGTCTTGAGCACATCGACGATGTGCTGGCCGTGGCGGATGCCCGACGAGAAGATCAGCGTGGCGCTGCGGTCCTTAGTGTGCTCGGCGATCTCCCCGCACGCGCCCTCGACCAGCCCATCCTTGTCCATCAGGTCTTCGACCTCGCTGGCGACGAACTCGCCGGCGCGGACGTGCAGGTCGTCGGTGCTGATCTTCTGCAGGCCCGCCTTAGTCTTGAGCGGGGACAGGAATCCCTGCACGATCAGCTCGCGGACGCCGACCTCGTAGCAGATCTGGTTGAGAATGTTGTGTGGGGGTGGCGCGCATATCGCACCGGACTTGAGGCGGTAGGGCGTGGCGGTCAGCCCGATGACGCGCACGTTGGGATTCACCACCTTGGCGTCGGCGATGAACTGCCGATACATCCCGTCATCGTCGGCAGGGATCATGTGCGCCTCATCGACGATGATCAGATCGACGGGGCCGAGGTCGCACGCCTTCTTCCAGATGCTCTGGATGCCCGCGACTGTGACGGCGTAGCCGAGGTCTTTCCGCTTGAGGCCCGCCGAGTAGATGCCCATCGGCACGTCGGGCGCGATGACGCGGAGCTTGTCGGCCGCCTGTTCGAGGAGCTCCTTCACATGCGCCAGCAGCACCACGCGACCGCCCCAGTAACAGACGGCGTCACGGCAGATCGTTGCGATCACGGGCGTCTTGCCCCCGCCGGTCGGGATGACCACGCAGGGGTTGTCGTCGCGCGTCCGCAGGTGCTCGTACACCGCGGCGACGGCTTGAGATTGGTAAGGGCGCAACTGCATCAGGACTCCCGCTCCGACACGAGCACCATCACTTTGCCGCCTGGAACCGACTTGCTGCGAACAACCTGCAGGGAGTCGATCTGACCGTCGTCCTGGTACGCGCCGCCATGCTGGAGCGCGTCGAGGAGCGCCTTCAGGATGTTGTCGAGGTCTCTGCGTCGACGATCGGGCGGATGCACGCTGATGAACAGCGATATGGACCCGCCAGCGGTACTCACACCCTGGTGCGCAAGCTCGTCCGCGACCCGCTGCCGGTATTCGCGTCCGGCACGGCTGATCAGTGTGCGATCGCCAACGTGCCGCCAGTAGTGGTTGACGCTCGGGGGGTAGGACAACTCGTACGCGACGTCCCTGCCCTCGTCGTCCGCGATGTCTTCAATCACCTCTTCCACGGCGGGGTCCCTCCTGCGGGCGTGCGAGCGCCGGCCGCGTTGCCGATTGGGGTGCCGCCCTTCTTGGCGTAGCCCTTGATGACGTTGGTGAACTCGCCGTTGTCGTCGCGCTTCTTCAGCCCGACGTTGATCTCCAGGGGGACGTTGTGGAGCTCGACCGAGTCCTTCGGCTGCATCACGCCGATCGCGCGGCAGATGGCCGAGAGCTCGCCGCGGGCGATCTTGACGGTCATCTCGCTTTTGTTCTCGAGGTTGAGGCGGGCCCAGACCAGGCGGCCTTTGAACTCGCCGTCGATGATCTGGAAAGTCAACTGCAGGTACTTGCCGCCCCCGGTCTTGGTCGGCTTGAGCTCCGACTCGGAGATGACGGCGAGGTACTTGCCCGCGGGGAGCGGATCGAGCGCGACGGACGGGTCAACCTGGTTGGCATCAAAGTTGTTAAGCGTGGCCATGAGTCAGTTCCTTTGCGATTGGTGATGGACGGATGAAGAATGGACAACGGCAACGGCGATCAGGCCGCGCCGGCGGTGTCGGAGGTGGTGGCAGGTGCAGACGCCTCGGCGAACGGGTTGTCGCCCCGGGCAAACGCGCCGTAGACGCGGTAGTCGAGCGGGATCTCCTCGGGCAACCCCAGGCGGTTCTTGGCGACGTGCGCCGGCCGCTCGACGGTGCGGATGATCCGCTCGCCGGTGCTCACGCCGTTGTGCTTGGCCTTGTTGAAGCCCTCGTCCACCTTGACGGTGTGGACCTTGTACGTGGCGAAGAGCACCTCGTCGGCCCACTCCTGCACAAGCGCCGACGCGAGCTTGTGCAGTCGCGGCGAGTAGCGGTCGTACGGCACGGTCTCGGGGTTCTCGAACTTCTCGATCTTGGCGTGGGCGATGAGCACGACAGTCATGCCGCGATCACTGCGGAGCGCATCGAGCGCCCCAAGTACCGAGCGCCACTTGTCGATGGCGAACGAGAAGCCCTTGGCGTATCCGATCTTCTCAATGTTCTCGACGTTCTCGTCGGCGCACACCTCGGCCCAGATCAGGCGCTCGAGCCAGTCGAGGCTGTCGATGACGACGGTGCGGTAGTCGTGGTCGCCCGAGTACAGCGACTCGAGCGCCGCCATGACTTCGCCGAGGCTGCGGGCCAGCGGGAACGACTCGCAGTCGATGTCGGCCAGGCCGTCTTCGGTGGGAACGAAGATGGGCTTCTCGGCCATCGCGCCGAAGGTGCTCTTGCCGATGCCGTGCGTGCCGTACAGCATCACGCGGCGGGGGCGGGCCTTGCGGCCCTTGCTGATCTGGTTCAGGAGGGTGTGGGGGCTGGCGGTCGAGGTTGCGGGCATGGGATCTCCGTGCTTGGGGAATGAGGGATCGAGGTCGTGGGGCCAGATTTCGCGGGTGAACGCACCCTGGCCAAGGCGGACGAGGGGGACCGTCACGTACCAGCCCCACACGCCTGCTTGGCCGTTGAGGGGCGCTTCGGCACCGGTCCGTCAGCACGCACCATGCTGAAGGTGTCGCCACCGAACTCACGGGTGCAAAACCCGATGAAGATGCGGGCCACCGCGCAACCAATGTCGGTGCTGCCGTCGATCACGACCACGCGAGCGTCGGTGTCGATCGCGTAGCCAGCATCGAGACGGACGGCGGCGTCGCCGTAGAGGCAACCCACGGCGAGGATCGCCAGCAGGAGCGTCTCCTCGACCGCCTCCATATCGACGGGGATTTCAAACGTGAGCCGGTACACAGTCCGGCCCGTGCGGGCGCTGCCGGTGTTCATGGCTGTTCTCCTTGGGCCATCTACGCGAAGCGGTGAGAAAGTGGCGAATGCATCAGAGGTATTCCTCCAGCCCGGCGTCGCGGAAGATCTGACGGATCTTGGTGACGGCGTAGCGGAGCGTGCTCCGCGGCACGCCCATCTCCTTGGCGGCGGGGGACACCACGTCGCGCAGGAGCTGATCGCACACCGCTCGCTGCTTCGGGGTGAGCTTGCTGAACGCGATGTTCAGATCCATCCGACGGTCAACGTTGAGAGACCATTCCTCGCCAGACCAGGAGCGGTCGACTAGACGCTCGTCGCTTGGGTCGATCGCCTCGACCTTCGCGCTGCGCTTCTGTGCGTTCCGGTCACGAAGGAGCGAGAGCAGGCGGGTGCTCACGACCTGGTTGATGTACGCTTCGCGAGTGCCACGCGCGGGATCGAAGCGGTCCCACTCCTCGAGCAGGCGGGCCATGACCTCGCTGGCGATGTCCTCCGCATCTGCACGGCGGATGATGCCGCGCTGGCGGAGCTTCTTGACTTCGGTGCGGATGACGACGTTGGAGAAGGTGAGATGCTGGGGGTCGATCTTCATTGGATGGGTCTTTCGGTGCGCAGCCACAGCGCCGAGGCGATGGGCCGCGTTGGGTGCTGTTTTGGATGGAGCGGATCACGGAGCGCGAGTCGGGACGATGTGGCTGGTCCCGCAGGACCCACAACGCCACCGCCCCGCTACCCGATCGTGACGAGAGGGGGCAGGAACGCTGGGGGCGTGCGGCTACGGGCCGACGCACACTTGCGATCTGGTCGAGACGGACTCCGAATGCTGGTCATTGCAGTGCTTCCTCAAGTCGCTCGGCACCACGCCGGACGAACTGAGGGAAGCATGCTGTGATGCGATTACGTCCCGTTGGACGAGCCGATTACCTGTCGATGAAATCTCGCGCGTCTCAGAGTGTCTGAAGGCAGTAGTGGTCCTTCTGGCTGCCGTCGATCTTGATGCCAGTGACCGTGCCGTTCAGTTTGCGGCGGAGATTGCACACCGTCTTCGCAAGCGTGTTCTTCTGAACTACCTGCCCTTCCCAGACGTCCTCCATCAACTTGCCCGTATCGAGAAAGATGCCCGGAGACCGACACAGCCGCTCGATCAGTTTGAACTCCTTGCTGTTGCCGAGCTGACAGGAGCCGGACCCATAGTGAAACGTAAACGTGTCACGGTCCGCGGTTGGCTTGTCATGGTGCTTCGGACCGACGACACTTGCGCCGTGGACCGTGGCTGGGCCGGCACCAGGCGTGCGAAGCATTGCCATGCCAAGTAGCGAGTTGGTAGGTACACCTTTCAGCACGTGGTCATCCGCCCGATCGCGAGCCACGCCTGCGAGAGCATCGAGGATCTGCTGTGCGTGCAGCTGATGGAGGTTGAACACGGCCTCGGCGATAGACTTCGGGTCTTTGCCGGCATGCCGCAGTGCCTTCGCTATCTCCGGGAAGCGAGTCAGAAACGCGTGGGGCGTCCCGAGTGCCTTGACCTCCTTGATGGTCCTCACGTATCCCTCGACGAGCGTACATTCTTCCGGGTCGGACCAGGAGTGAGTCATCAGGTCCGCCTCGTACATTCCAGGCGGGTCTTCGTCGGCGGTGAGCCCTGCTGCCAAGGTCACCATCCGCCGGTCAATGCACTGCGAGCAGGTGCCGCAGTGAGTGTGGGCGTTTGTGCGCTCCCACGTGTGCGCACAACTGATCGTTGTGGCACAGAGCTTGCCGAAGCCCGATGCCTTGATGCCCCGCACAATGTCGGTCTTGGTCTTCCACAGGAACGGGTTCTCAACCGTGAAGTCGCATCCGAAGATCGCGGTGAAGAGCTTGCTGAATCCCGCGAGGGTCTGCGGATGCGTGGTGCGGCTTGCACGCCCGCCCAGGCACTGCATGCTGAGCGGCAGGTTAAAGCTCACGACACCGTTCTCATAGAACCGGATGCGAGACTTGCCGAGCATTCTGGCGACGATCGCGGCGAGCGAGGCGTAGACGAAGGAGCGTGCCCGTTGGGTGTACTCCTTGCCGAGCGACTTGCCCTTGTTCAGCGACACCTGAATGTGGAAGGGAACAGGAGCTGTGCCCCCGAGCTGCTTGTTCAGCGCCTCCACGACGCGGCGCTGCGGAGCACCCACCTTCGTCGTCGGTTCATGGCTGACCAGGGCGACCTTGCGTCGTCCGTCCGCGATCTCTTTGATGGCTCCACCGAAAGAGTCAAGCCCCCCCGAGAACAGCATGACTTCCTCGATACCGCTACTGTCAGTGTCGTCCTTCCGGAACTCCAGGTACCCATCAACGGCCGGCGGCTTCTTGAGTTTGGTGAAGTTGAGCTCGTAGTCGTCGTCGGACAGGAACGTCAGGACTTCTCGGAGGGGATTCAGTACGCCTGGGGCCATCCAGAAGTCTGGATTGCGAACCGGAATCTCCAACCACAAGTGGCGCCGCCACTTCAGACCGTACTCGAACTCCGCCTTCCCTCCGCGACGAACCGCCTGATCCGCTGCGTAGATGAAGGCAGCGATCTCCAGGAGATCGGTGTGCACGTCAGACAGATTGGCCGTCATCGATGACGTCAGGTCGTGCAGGCGCAGATGCACATCATGAACACCATCCCCAAGAACGAGGTTGATTGGGTCGATGGACTTCCACGCTCCGCCGCGAGCGGAGAGTTTCGTGCCGCCGCACAGGATGACGTGCTTAGCCGACATCCCGGGCACCTCGCACCTCGAGCTCGGCCTTCAACTTGACGAGCGCGTAGGCGGCGAAGCTCCGTGCCGATTGCTTCGAGATGCCAGTCTCGTACTTGGACTTTGAGAACCAGCCACCCGCATAGTCTCGCACGATCAGCGCAGCCTGCCGGGTGTGGACTGCGAGGCGATCGAGAAACGCTGTATGCTCCGCGGGGTCGCTGAAGCGCTGGTTGGGACCGACATGCTGCGATAGCTCGCGACTCAGGTGATACGTCAGATAGCGCTGCATGAGCCGCGCGAAGAAGTCATGAGACAGGGAAGCGAACCCTTCGCGCGTCGATAGATCGCGCACCGCGCCCTGCACCGGAGCGGAGTCGTTCTGCCACAGGTTTTCAGAGGCGGGCCCGGTTAGCGCCGAGAGCGACTCGACCGCTGCCAGCTGCGCCATCTCCCCGATGTCGGTTCGTGAGCGCGTGTTCCGGAGGTGCCGATCGATCGCATCGCTCAAAGCCCCAGCGAGGTCGTACACGTTCGCGTCCGCTGGTACGTCCAGGCCGAGTTCGTTGAGCCGGGAGACAAAGTTGGCTTCATCTCGTGCCGCGATGGTCACATGCGCAAGCAGGTAGACAGCATGGGCGAGCCCCTCATCGCCCTTGGCCAGTTCAAGGCCACGCTCAGCGGCTTGCAGGGTGGATTGGGCTACGCCAGCGACCGGCGCACCTTCCGCGACGAGTGAGACGACCTCGCGCCAAGGCGCGGTGTCGGGAGTTCTGCTGCCTCTTTGGTGGCCCATAGCACCGGCGCTGCCGCCCGGCGACGGTCACGCGCCGGCCTTCCGGGCGTTGGGAGCCGTATCGGGTTCATCGGCACGCCGGGACACGTTCTTCAACGAGGCCGGATAACGCGTTGCAGTTATTGCACATGCGGTGCGTGAGCGATAGAGTCGTCGGTCCGAGAAGCACACCATGCCCGCAAAGCCATCATCTCGTCGTGCGGTGCGACCCGACCCGGTCTCACCAACCAAGCGGGAGCGCCGACTTGCCGCCGAGGCATCCCGGCTGCTGCCGCGTGTCCACAAGAATCTGATCCTGCGGATGCCTCGTGCAAAGGGCACGCAGGTCGAGCTGCCTGCCGTCGCCGTCCGGCTCCTGTGTGATGTCCTATCGCATCTGGCACGCGGCGATGCGGTCGCGGTCGTGGCGACTCCCGATGAACTGACATCCCATCAAGCGGCGGCGATTCTCGGTGTCTCTCGTCCCTTCCTCATCAAGGCTCTCGACGCCGGGCACTTGAAGTGTCGGATGGTTGGTACCCACCGCCGCATCGCGCTTGCCGACCTCATCGCGTACCGCGACGCGATGGACGATCGTCGCCACACTGCGCTCGACGCGCTGACGACGCAGGCACAGGAGCTGGGCATGGGCTACTGAGCCGCGACCACACGTCCCGCTGCCGCCCCCAGTCCGCTTCCGCTGCCACAACCCGCACCTCCCGCTCTGACACCGCTTCCCGTTCCCCGGCCACCCGGGGCAGGAACAGAATCGCCTCCTGGATGTCCGGTGCGAGGTTCAGCATGTTCACGATCTGGCTCACCCGGGCACGGGTAACTCGCCCCAGCTCGGCAATCTCCGCGAAGTCGGCCATCTCGCCGCTCCGCACCAGGTCGTCGAACCGGATCGCCAGCGCCATCAGACGTGAGATCCGCGGCACGCGGCCCGTGGGTATCACCGTCGGCGCGGTCCGCTCGCCAGCGTGCATCTCCCGCGAACCGCACTGGCCCGTGGTGAAGTGAACCTTGAAGTCGAGCTTAATGCCGTCGCTCATGCCGCTTCCTCCTCGTGCCCGCGCTGGCCGATCGACCGCAGACCCAGCGGGTGGAACGTGATCGAGACCGACCCCTTCGTAGCGTCGTAATCCACGCGCTGGACGAGCATCCGCATCAGCCGGGCCTGTTCCTTGGGCGTGAGGCGGGACCAGACGCCGTCAAACTCACCGAGCGCGGCGTCCACATCGGCCTTGGTGATCCCCCCCGCGCTCGCCTCCGCGATCTTCTGGTTCAACGTCGCGGCCCGCTCGTCGCACGCCCGCACCTTCTCGTGCAGGTCGGCCAGCCGTGCCGCCGCGTGGGCGTCAGTGGCCGCGTCGCGGGCCACGCGGGCGAGGTCTGCCTGGAGCCGGGCCATCTCGCGCTCGACTGCGCTCAGCTCGTGCTCCGCAGCGGTGCGCTGGTCGGTCATCTGCTCACGGCACTTCGCCAGCGTGAGTGAAAGTAGCGCCGGGTCCCTCCCGATGCTCCGGATCTGCTCGACCACCAACTTCTCGATCTGTTCGGCGGGCAGCGACCGGCATGGACACGAGTCCCATCCCTGCTTCTGTGCCTTGTAGCAGACGTAGTAGCGATAGGCGCGCGATCCTGCCTTGGTGGTCATCGTGTGGCCCATCGTGAGCCCGCACGGGCCGCAGTGGATGAGCCCTTTGAGCAGCGCGCCGAACTTGTTCCGTGCGACCATCCCGCCGTCGCGGCCGTTGTGCCGAAGCATCTCATTGACCTTGGCCCACAAGGCGTCATCCACGATCGCTTCGTGCTCGCCCGCGAACGTCTCGGCCTTGTACCGCACCCGCCCCCGGTACAAGATGTTGGTCAGGACCTTCAGCACGGCGGGCTTGTCCCACTCACGACCGCCGTACGCCGCACCCTTGGACGTGCGGACGGCCTTGGTCCGCAGGCCGCGCCCGTTCAGTTCGCGGGCGATGTCCAGGAGCGACCGCTTGGCGCGATACAGGCCGAAGATCTCGCGTACGAGTTCCGCTTCTTCCCGATTGACCACGAGCTTCTTCGTCACCGGGTCCACGTCGTACCCAATCACCGAGCGGCCACCCGACCACTTGCCCTTGCGCCGAGCCGCCGCGATCTTGTCCCGCGTCCGCTCAGAGATGATCTCTCGCTCGAACTGTGCGAACGAGAGCAGGATGTTCAGCGTGAGTCGCCCCATCGACTGCGTGGTGTTGAACTGCTGCGTCACCGAGACGAACGAGATCTTCTTCCGCTCGAAGATCTCCATCATCCGGGCGAAGTCGATGAGCGATCGGCTGAGCCGGTCCACCTTGTAAACGACGATGCAGTCGACCTTCCCGGCCTCGATGTCGGCCATGAGCCGCTTGAGCGCCGGCCGGTCCATGTTGCCGCCGGTGAACCCGCCGTCGTCGTACCGATCCGGCAGACACACCCACCCCTCGTTTTTCTGGCTGGCGATGTACGCCTCGCCGCTCTCCCGTTGGGCGTCGAGCGAGTTGAACTCTTGCTCCAGCCCCTCCTCGGTGCTCTTGCGGGTGTAGATCGCGCAGCGGATCTGGGCCGGCGACTTGGACTCGGATCGTCTCTTCATGCGCCGGCCTCCGCCTTCTTCGTTCCGCGTGCCGACGGCAGCCTGAAGAAGCTCACCCCGTTCCAGTGCGCGCCGGTGATCTTCTGCGCAATCGCCGTGAGCGACCGGTAAACCTCGCCCTCGTACTCAAACCCCCGGGGCAACACCCGCACCACGATCGCCTGGCCCTTGTATTCGCGGCGAATCACCGCCCCGGGTTTCGGGAACGAATCGGGGCGGCCCGCGTCGAACGACGCCGCAACCGTTCGCACCGTGCCGCTCGCGGCCGTGGTGGGAGGGCGCGGGGCACTCAGGCGGATCTCCGCGTCGTTGGCCAATTCCAGCGCCCGCCGCCTTGCCCGCTCCGACAGTCCGCCCTCGCGGAGTGCCTGCATCCGCCAGACGATCCGCTTGACGAGATACTGCTTGTGGTTCGTCCGCGTTGGCTCGCCGAAGACCTCGGCGTAGCGCTGCTTCAGTTCGGGAACGGTGAGTCGGCCCAGGGCCTTCACCGTCGCGGGAATGTCGTCGGGCGTATGGATCATCGAGACTCTCCGGTTCGCAAGGCGTCAACCAAGTGGACGATCAAGGCGGACCGGTCCCAAGGGTTCAAGTCCATCTCCCTCTCTTTCTGACGGGGCCGAGATGTTGCCCGACTCGCCCATGCGGCAGGCATCCTCGCGCTGGCGCTGGATGCCCTTCGCCAGGATCTGGGCGATAGCGTGCAGCCGCTTGGTCGGGTTCAGCAGGTGGGAGTGCGCGAGGTCATCGCGCTCGGCCCCCTCGTCGAGGTCGATGGTCATGCGTGCGTCCGTGCGCGAGCCCGGCCGGGCCAGCGATGGTCAGTCGTGCCGGCCCACCACTGGAGGGCCGTTAACCACCATCTACGCGAACGGGGCAAAATGTGGCGAAATCGATGACCGCGATCCAGAGGCGAGGCACAACCGAACGGCCGAGCATCAACTCTCCGTCGGGGTCTGATTGACCAAACGAACCATCGCGGAGAAGTGACCGTCGTCGAGGCTCTGCATTAGGGCCAGCAGATCTTCGAGAACAGCTCGACACTCACCTAGCACGGTCGGGTCGTGCCCAGGATCGAGATCAGCACCGTGGGACTGTGTGTGCAGGAAACGGAGGACGCGAGACTTCTTGCTCTCATCGAAACTCACGAGCTGGAGGGCGTTGTGCAACTCACCTGATGCTTGTGGTAACTTGAACGCCAGGAAGGCTTCGAGTACACGTCGAGCCATGTTGGGAACGTGGTAGTAGTCCGCAATGCTCGTCGCCGGCGGGGCCGACCAAATTCTGTAAACGCTCGCAAACAGAAAGTGATACTCGGACTCGTATTGCTCCAAGAGCGAGTCAACCCACCGAAGAGTACTTGTTCGTTGCCCGTTGCGACTGACGCACTCAAGCATGAAGAACCTCGCTGGACGCTGCGCCACATCGTTCTTTCTCTGTCCCGGCAGATAGTGAAACCAGTTTCGGACTTGCCGGAAGAGCGCAAAGTCGTGGGTCAGGAGCATCAACTGGCCCACACCCTTAGTGCGCTCACGGATCAGGCCAAATGCGAGAAAGAGCGCGTTGCCGTCGAGGCTGGATACAGGGTCGTCGAGCACCACCGTGCCATTCGGCTTGTCAAACGTTCGATCTTCCAGCGACTTCAGGAAGTACAGAAGCGCGATCGCCGACATCTCACCCTCGCTGAGCATGTCTGCGGGGACGCCGTTCCGGGTGATGGTGTAGCCGTTGTCCTTGATGGTCAGTTGCAAGTCGCCGTGTCCGAGGTATCGCTTCAGATCTTCGTTCAGTTCCTCGGCGGGGCGCCGGTGCTCCCTGATCTCGCGCTCGAGCCGTTCGACTTCCGCCGTCAGTCGTTTGATCTCGGCTTCGATAGGACCAATCGCTGTCGTTGCCGCCTGCACGGCGTCCCGGAGCCGAACGAACTCTTCCAGGGTCTCTGCGATAATTGCCAGTGCCAGGCGGTCGCGAGCCTCCTTTACCAGGCGGGCGAAGTCATCGCAGGCCTGATTGTGCAGACGGACGACCTCGTTGAGCCTGTCGATCGACGCCGCATCAGCAGTCGGCACAGCCTCACTGAGAGAGAGGGCCGCGAACGGCTCGCTCGTCTTGCGCTTCAGGTTCTCCACGAGTACGGCGAGGTACTTCCGCACAGCATCGATCACCTGCCGGAACGCCTCTCCTGAGGAATCGAAGGCCGCTCCCAGATCGTCGTACAGCTCAGCCCGATTGGGAACCCTCACCTGGGCAGCCTGCGCGTTGGCTGTTTCCAACGCCCGGATCTGCTCATCAATCCGCTTCAGAAACCTTTCATACTCAGCGTTGAAATGGGCCTCCAGTTCACCGAGGCGGCCCGCAGGGAGCGGTTGCTCGCAAAAGCGGCACTTGTCTGATCGGCGGTCTTTATGCAGACCAAGCCCATGCCGGACCCAATCCGCAAGCGCGGAGTCGTCCTTCAGGGCTTGAATGGCCGAGGAGACCACGGTCGTTCGCAGAAGCTCGGCGACCTGATCAGCCAGTACCTGAAGTGCTGGAACCTGGTACGTGACCTCCGACACCTTCGGCTTGAGGGTGGCCTGGTGTTGCGCCAGCAATCGCTCGCGTTGCTCTTCGCTCAATCGGTGAGAAGCGGCATCTCCATCGGCCGCCATCTGCTGCGCCCGGCCCTGAAAGTCCGTCTTGTTGTAGTTGTTGTACGCGCTACCTGTTTTCTGGAGCGTGTCCTTGATCACCTTGGCTCGGTCGATGCAGTGCTTGTCAAAGTCTCGATCGGCTTGCCCCCTTGCCCGCTGCGCGGCACCCAGTTCCTCGTGCTTCACGTTCCGCTCAGCCTTGACGCGGTCCGCCTCCTTCTGCTTCTCGACGCTCTCCTTGCCAACGACGAAGATCGGCGGGACATCGCGGCCTCCCACGGGGAACACGCTCTCGTGGATGAAGTCACGATTGAAGACCCGGATCGGAAGCGTCGACTGCGGGAAGTCCTCGCCACGGACATTCCCGCCGTTGATGCGGAACTCCGCCTTACCGAGCGGAGGTGTACGACGGAGTTCAAGGGCTCGGAATACACGGCTGAGGGTCGTCTTTCCGGTTCCGTTCCAACCGTACACGAGGTTGTACCGCCCGAGGTCCGACAGGTCCGTCGGCCACGAGAAGTCGCGGAACACGCCGCAGTCGCTGAGTTGGTGGATTCGGTCAATGGGCACTCAACCTGCTCCAGGGAAGCACGAGCGAACTGCCGCGTGCGCCAATCTCGATGAGGATAAGCGCTCTCTCAGTTTCGGAACCGTTCCGATCGATGTCCACCTCTGATCGGAACCCCGTGTCAAATCGGCGTGGGCGCTAACCGAGAGTCGGAGAGAGTTTGAGAGGTTGGGCCGAGAGGGCGACGCGAACGCCCGGGGTTCTCGTCGCAGCCCGATCGGGCTTACGCAAACGGAGAGCGCGACGGTCAACCCCGACCCGCGTTTGGCCCCGGAATCTCCGTCGTTTCCGCCATCCCGCCCGGACGCTGAAAACCGACCGGTCCGTAAAGCAAAACCGGCCCGCTTTCGCGGGCCGGTCAGAAGCTCCCCGATCGGAACGGGTTCAAAGGCCAGTTTCCGACGCGCCAAAGGGGTCTTCGCCCGTCATTCTCTGGTTAACAGCCCCGGATAGATCCCCGGACAGTGACCCAGTCCGCCTGAGTGGTCGTGGGCCGCACGAAACTCTCAAATCTCCGCCGCTAGCGACCGGGCTAGTTGAGAGATCGAGCATGGATTAACCCGTACACCCGGAATGGTTCTTAAGCCGTCTCTGCGCCTGCCGGACCACCGCCGTGAGAGATCAGGACAGTCGCTAGGGTCAGCGACGAACACGGCGTGCCGCGAGTGCGACGTGGCTTGAACTCGGCATCCCGCGAACGCCAGGACCTGAGAAACCGCTTCAGTGCACGACCGTCTCGATCGCCAAATGGGTTTAGCGTGTAGAGAATACGCCGGGCCCATCGACTCCCGTCCTCTGTGCCGGCGGAGCCCACGACCCACGATTTCCTATCTACTCCTGCCCTTTTTACTCCTCGGAACCGGTAAATGAACGCTGCGAGCATCGTCTGGCTCCGTTCGCGCCCGATCTTTTCTAGAACGGCAACGATGATCGCCTTTGCCCACTCTCTCCGCGGACACTCCGTCCATACACCCTTCATGAACAAAGCCGTGATGAATTGATTGTGCGGGTTCATGAGCGCGACTGCGCACACAACGCGAATAAGTTCTTCGCCCGGGCCACGGTCCGTCCGCCAGTTCGCATGGCGAAGCACTGCGACCATCTCGCTGGCGGATAGCCGCGTGAACGCGTATCCACGGTCGAGAAGGCGGCCCAACATCTGTTCGTAGGACTCCTCGCTGATTCGCGATCGGTCCATTGTCGCCCGCATGACGGCCTGTGTCCAGACAGTGCGAACGCCACAATCGAGTTCGGTCAGAAGGCGTTGTAGCCCTAAGTCGTCCGTCCACAGGGGGGCGCGCCGTTTGATGGCAAGCGCAACCGCATCGGTCGATGTCGCATCCAGGAACTCCTCGAGTTTGTCCTTCAATTCTTTGGGCAGATCAAGGGTCGCCGCACCACCGACAACCTCGCAATGCGAACGGACGAACTGGATCACACTCTCGATTCGCGCAACCTCTAGCGCAATCTCCTCGGGAGACGGCTCCAGGAAAAAGAGCTTGCCATGATGCAGCCCGACGGTCCCCTGCGGCCTCCGCGAGCTTCCAGCTTCAAGCGACAACTCTCGAAGCTCATCCAGCACCGCTTGCGGCACGATGAGTTTGATCCCGAGCTTTGGCAAGGCTGCCAGCACATCGAGCACGAGCGCACCGGCGAGCACGGTGCCATCAAGGACCAGCTCTGTGCAATCCCTGACTACGGCAAGGGCCTGCGGCCATCGGGCCGCGTCCCCGTCGTCAGCGCGTACTCCCATCGTTCGATCGGACGCCAGATACCTCACGAGGTCGAACACGCGGCGACCGAGCATCGCCGCGAATGTGGCGATCGGTATGCGGTTTTCCCGGTACATCGACTCCAGCAGTTTTCTGTTGCTCTCTTGCCTCTTGAGCTCGCCATATATCTCGCCGAGCTTCTCCTCGATCGGCGCGTCTGGCGGCGGTGCTGATGGAGCGGAGAACCGTCGGAACATCGGCTTGTCCGGGAAGGTCTCCTCGTAGCGTTCCATGATGTCATGGATACGCCGAAGAATTCGGTTCTCTGTGCCGAGGATTTCGTACTGGTGTCCGAGGTAGTCGAACTTGTCACCCTTAGCACGGCCCCACATGGCCTTTACGAACTCGTGGGTGCTCGGGAACTCGCCTCGCGATGTGACCGGGTCGGGTGCTGATTCGATGTACACCCAGTGTGGCTGTTCGTCGTGCCTGCGAACATAGACAGCGGCACCATCGCTGACGCGCTGATGTCGTTCGATTGTCAGCGGATTCGCCGAGGGGTCTAACTCGCAGGAGACGAGAGCGCGGTGCGAATCTGGATGCTCGGGGAATCGGCGGTAAAGGGCGTATGCGACTTCGAGCGATCGCCCTGGAGCCGGTCCGCGACGAAGCACGAATACAAGCGCGGCTCCCTCGCCGGGATGCAACACTTCGGGCACCGCTGGCAGCCGCGACTCATCAAAGACTGCCAGGTCTAGGCTGCCATCGCGCACTGCAAGTAGAGAAAGGTGCAGAACGGCGTGCTTGTCGTTTGGATGAGATGACACCCAGTCTTTGAGCAGCCCAATGGCTCGTCCCACCTCCCGTGATGCCGCAAGAACTTCAACCTCGGCCTCAAGGTGCCGCCGCGTCATACCGCCTGCCGCCCGAACGGTGGCGCACACATCAAGCACTGTTCGCCAATCCCCTGCGAAGTACGCCGCGCGTACCAAATGGACGGTGTCCGAACCAGCATCGTTCGGAGGAATCACCGTTCGCCACAGGCGAACTGCCTCCGAGTGAAGGCCGCAATCCTGAGCAAGCTGCGCGGCTTCCCGGCGATCGAACCACGACGCGCCATCACCCACCGCACGAATTGCTTTTTCCGCGATCCTGGTTGCCTCTTCGCGGGAACCGACCTGGAGATATGCCCTCGCAAGCAGCGCTGACCGCTGGTGCTCGGATAGTGCCCCACCAGCCAGTCCATTCACAATACCGGGGCCATCGCGGGAGCGGCCCTGCTCGTAGCACACGCGCAGCGCCATTCTGACAATGTCCGCCCGGTGGGTCGCGGGTTCTACACTGACGAGGCGAGCGCACAACTGCTCGACCTGCGCTCGAGCCGCCTCGATGTCACCTTCAGCGCGTCGGCGCAGCCGCAGCATGACAGTTGCAAACTGCACCTGATCCGCCACCTCTTCATTTGGCGGAAGTGCCGAAAGGGCAGCAATCGCCGCATCCATGTCTGGTCGCGCCTCCGCCTCCATCGCAAACCCGAGCACAATGACGGGCTCTGTTGGATCGCGGCGGAAGGCTTCGCGAAGGTCCGCGGTGGCGTCCGCTTCTCGACCAAGGAGACGCCTAGCAACGGAGCGATTGAAATGGAGCCCAGCAAGTCTGCCAGCGGCGTCTCTGGAATTTAGCGCATGGATCGCCTTAGAGATCGAGCTCTCTGCCTCGGCGATGAGATCAGGATGCTCTGGCACCCTCCCGCGATCGGCGTGGATTGTGGTAAAGCGACGCTCCGACGTGATGATCGCGGCACCAAGCATCGAGTGAGCGTCTTCCCATTCAGGAGATGCCGCAACGGCGGCGCGCGCATAGCGCACTTGTGCGTCGAACTGCCCACAACGTGCGGCGAGCTCGGCGAGTGCCTGCGCCACCTCCGGGTCTTTGCGCACCTCATCCGGAACTGCTGCTTCAATCGCCCCAAAGTCTGAGTCCTTCTCGTGCGTGCGAACCCAGATAGACCATGCACGCCCATAGGTCGGCTCGATTGTGCACAACTCAGCCGCCAAGCGCTTCGTCTCGACAAGATCTCCGGCGAGAAACGTCCCGAGCAGTTCGATGCCTTTCGCATCCCGGCTATCGCGGTAGTGGCTCGCCGCCCGCAAATAAGCCTTCGATGCCAACTCCGTTTCACCCTTCGAGTACAGGGCATTGCCGATGTTGGCATCCAGCCGGTAACGCAGCTTTGCTGTCAGCTTGGCACCCTCGCGGATTCTGATCGCCTCGTACTCTGCGATTGCGTCGTCAGGCAACCCACGCGCGACGAGTTTGAACACGCCATCGATCTCGCGATCAACATCCGTCGCGCTGCCCGCGCCGGCATCACTGACAGATACGGCGACACTGTGTTTGCTGACCAGGCCCGGAAGGCGCTGCAATGCCGCCTTCTGCAGATCGGGATCGCTTCCCAACAGCTCGGTGACCAATTGTTGGAGCGCGGCCGCGGGGACGAGCCCGTTCTTGGCTCTGTGCGCATCTACATCCGCACGCAGCTTCCCGATCAGGGTCCACAGGCCGGAGAAATCGCCCGCGGCGTTGTCGAAGTACACCGGCTCGATGCCTTGCAATCGCCGCAGATTCGTCGCCTCGATGCGCTCCGCATTCGCGTCGGCAGGGGCAGCGAGAATCGCAAAGTGTCTCGGGCCCGACGGCTGTAGGCTGCCTTCGACTTCACGCAGAATGTACTTGAATGCTTCATCGGTCAGGCTGAAGCCGACAAAGACCAGCCGCTGTCCGACCAAGAACTCACGAAGAAAAGCAGTGTACCGCTGCTCGTGGTGATAGCGCTGGTCGTACTCCTCCTTGCAGAGCACGATGCTCTGCGGCCGCTCGATCGAACCGTGGAGATGGACATACGAACGGGCTGCTCCAATGGCTGACTGTCGCTGCCGTAACTCAGATAACTTGTCCCACTCGTCGGCGTCGAGGCTGCTTGCCATCGTGCCATGTGCCTTGTGGTGCGCCGACTGCAAGACCCCGTCATAGTTCGTGGTCAACACATGACGGAACGGCATCGCTACCAGGGCCTCGTGTGCTGCATCATGCGGAGGCGTTCGCGGCGCGAAGGTCTCGCGGAGGATCCGCTGATACTCACCCGGTCCCAACACCGTCTTGTAGGTGCTCGCGCGCAGAAGACTGTCAACCCCATCGACCTCCTTGACTTTCGGCTCATCGACCTTCCGCGCCGCCGCCTCCAACTCGGCGAGAAGACCGTCCCACATGGGATATCCGACCTTCCGGCTACTTCCCGCCCCGACAAACAACACCGCGCCACCCGCGATCGCTTCAACCAGCGATCTGTAGGTTTGTTCGCGCGCATCGGGCGCAGCTACGGGGGCGGGATCAGGTGGCAAGATTCCTCCCGGACATGGTCGCCAAGCGGACGGACCGACAAATCACTACAGGCTGACACGCCCACCGCGCGAGCGTCATTGAAATCTCTTTGACCGCTTAGAGGTGCCGTACCCATATCCGACTTTCGCGCAGTTGTCTATTCGCGACGGCAACTACTGATGCGGGTGGTTCGATCTGGGCTAACAGCAGCTGAAATGAGGCTGGAATCACTATCATGTGGCACGGCGGTTGTGCGGCGACTGGTTTGTAGGTTTGAGCGAGATGCTCTCGTCCGAGGCCTTCGCTCGCACAGCTTCCTCGGACCGACCCATCTTCAGTCCAATCACCCTCGTCGGAGTGTTCTGATCCGCAAGCTTCTGGAGTTGGCGAACTTCCTGGGGTGTCCACGGCTGACGATGATTCGATGGGGTCTTTGCCATTGCTATTCCCTTCAAGTAACAGAACACGAAGATTTGCTCATCGAAGACGCTCGGTGATCATCACTCAATGAGCGCGTTGAACAGCGCGGTCGAAAACACGGTCCTGTCGTGTTCGCGCTCGTACTCGGCGCGATGATCGCCGGGGTTTGTGGAGGACCGAGGCCGCTCCTTGCTCAGCAGTTGCTTCCAGTTCATGGTCATCGCCGAATACTACACGCCTCTGTCGCGGCTCGCCTGGCTACCGATCAGAGACCGCTCCAGAGGCGAGGTACTCCGATACAGTCACCGGCTACGGAGATGTTCAGCGCTGAACATCGTGCCTCGTTCAGGCAACTCTCGGTGCCGAGAGAGACATCACGACATTCCACCAGATGAAGCTGCCTTCGAAAAACGACACTCGGGGTTTATCGAAGCGAAATAGGCACCCATAGACATCCTCGATCGGAACGGCTTCAAGCCCTTCTGAGGCCACCCTCAGGACACACGCAAGAACTCATTCATGGTGCAGAGCCATCCTGTAGAGTCTGCTTTGACTGGGTGAGCGTCGTCGCGATCCCGGTGAACTGTTCGAGCGCATCCTGCAGATCCTCAACGATCTCCGCTGCCAGCACATCGGGGTCGGGCAGGCTCGCGCTGTCCTCCAGGCTCTCGTCCTTGATCCAGAACAGGTCCAGGCTCAGCTTGTCCCGCTTAAGCAGATCTTCGTAGTCAAAGCAGCGCCATCGGCCGTCGGGCTTCGCGTCGCTCCACGTCGGCTTCCGCTTGTGGATCGCCCCGGGCTTGAACAGCTCGATGAACTCGTCAAAGTCCGAACGCTTGATCGCGTTCTGCTTGAGCGTGAAGTGCTTGTTGGTTCGCAGGTCGTACACCCACAGTCGTGAGGTCCACGGCTTCTCCTGCGGCGGCTTGCGATCGAAGAAGATCACGTTGGCCTTGACGCCGGGCTTGTAGAAGATGCCCGTCGGCAGGCGCAGCAGCGTGTGCACGTCGCACTGCTTCATCAACTGGTCGCGAATCTTCTGCCCTGGGCCGCCCTCGAAGAGCACGTTGTCGGGCACGACGACGGCAGCGCGGCCGCCCACTTTGAGCAGGTTGAAGATGTGCTGGACGAAGTTCAACTGCTTGTTGGCGGTAGAGACCCAGAAGTCCTGGCGGACCACGACTTCGTCCTCGCTGTCGAGGTCGCCCTCCTCGTTTACGGTCTTGAGACTCTGCTTCTTGCCGAAGGGCGGGTTGGTCAACACCATCGAGTACTGCTTGCTCGGCGGCGTATCCAGGCTGCTCTTGCCGCTGATCACGGGCGTCGCCAGTTCATCCTTCCCTCCCGTGATCCCGTGCAGGTACAGATTCATCGCGCACAGACGGGCCGTCTCCGGCACCAGTTCCTGTGCGATCACCAGCGACTCGCGAATCCGACGCTTCTCGTCGCGATCCATCTCCTTGTCGTGCCGGCGGAGCACGCTCTCATACGCCATCGTCAGGAAGCCGCCCGTGCCCGCCGCGGGGTCGATGATCGTGTCATCAGGCTCGGGCCGCATCACATCGACCACCGCCTGGATGATCGGCCTCGGCGTGAAGTACTGGCCCGCGCCGCCGGTGCTCTCAGCCGCGCTGCGGCTCAACAACTCCTCGTAGATCACGCCCTTCACGTCCAGATCGAGACTCAGCCACCGCTCCCGATCGATCAGGTCCACGATCAGACGGCGGAGCTTCGCCGGGTCCTTGATCTTGCACTCGGCCTCTTTGAAGATCGTGCCCAGCAGACCCTTCTGTCCGCTCAGGGCCGTGAGCAGGCGACGATAGTGGGCGTAAAGATCCGCGCCGTCAAGCTTCAGCAGGCTTGACCAGTCGCAATCGAACGATCGGCCGTTGTCGTCCTTGCCCTTGGGGATGCGGTTGGGCTGGCTGTACGGTGGCTTGGTCAGCTCGTCCGCCATCTTCAGGAAGAGCAGGAAGGTGAGCTGCTCGACATAGGCCATGTACGACAGACCGTCGTCCTTCAGCACGCCCGCGTAAGACCAGACGCGCGTGCCGATTTGCGATGCACTTGGACTGTTTCGTGATTCTGATTCGCGGCTCATGTCGGTTTTGTACTCGATGCATTCTGAGGAGCGGGCTCGGTTCGATGAATGGGCGCCAGAACCGGCGGCAGACCCGCGCGGCGCATCGAAGAATCGAGATACTCGCGCCAGAACGGAACGATGTTTAAAGGCACGTTGATCCGCCCGAAAGCATCAAGTTCGTCCTTGTCGAACGCGGGGCCGGGGTTGGTCGCGTACCGAATCTGAAAAGCCGCTGCGCCGAAGAACAACACGCCCGGGTAGCTGCCGGATTTCTGAATCGTCTCCGCCGCTTCTTCCGGACGCACGCCATGTTTCGCGATCACGCAGCAATACCCGATCTCGACCACCAGAAGTTCTCCGCTTCGTTGCTCAACAACGGGGTCGGTCTGCAGGAAGTTCACCTCAAGTTCCTGCTGCGGGTCTTCGCCGGCGACATCCGGGAACCGACGAAACGTGCCGGAGGTGTGAACGACATCCGACACGGCGGTCACCCTTCGGGCAACCGCGGAAGGATCGCTGCGGAGGGATTCTGTTTGAGGGTTCATGTTCTCAGGCGGCATGGGAATCCCCTGTCTTTAGTAAGTCTGCGGAAGTCCCCATCCCCCGGATGGTGAGCTTGGGCCCGCCCACAGAACGCGAACTCGAATACACCTGCCCCTTTCCCACCAGATTGAAGTCGGGCAGATTTGTCACGCCAACCGGCACAAGCCCGACAAACCGTTCGGCTTCAACCACGATCGGCGCTTCCTCGCCCCGATCAATTGCCAAAAACAACTCTCGCACTTCCGGCGAACCGAAGTACGCCCGCAGCAACCGGTCGTACGCACGCGACTGAACAAGCAGCCCGCCCTCCCAGCGGCAGACCGACTCCTTCGCGCACCGGATCGCCGACGCGAGTTCGATCTGCGAGATGCCGAGCGCCTGGCGCGCATCGCGGATCTCCTCGGCCATCAACAAGCCGAGGTGCTTCCGAAGGGCGCGATCGACCGCCGCGTCCGAATCGTTCCCGTACGTGGTTGCGCCGCAGTTCTCGCAGCGCTCGGCGGGCATTCCGCGCACGATAATGCTGTGCAGCCTGCCTTCGTATTTCACATCCATCGGGCGATCAATCACCACCGACCGCACCCGCTTCTCGCGGCACTTTGTGCAGGTCCGGGGATACGAACGACCGGAATTCGCAGTGGATTCACCCATGGTTTCTCGCTTCCCTCTCAAACCAAACTCAGTGCGGCGGATGAGCGCTCACGATCTCAAGCCCCGGGTTTTCGTCCTCCTCCGGTTCGATTACCCACTTGATGAACCGTTCCACTCCTTCGATCTCGATGTTGACGCTGTACCAACACGGGTGCTCCCTGCCCTTCTCGTTCCATTGCCCCTTGACCTGGCCGCCACCAAGCACATAGTCGCGCAGGAGCGCGTTGACCGTCCGCTGGTTGTATTTACGACGGTCAAAGTGTTTCGCAAGCCACACGCTGGTCCGTTCGTCCCATCGCACATCGCCGCGCTGTAGCGCAAGGCGGATGCGGGAGCCATCGGGCCCTCCAGAAGCACCTTTCGCAGTCCCTTGCACCAGCCATGAGGTCCCCTCAGGCATACAACCGGCCCCCCCGTCGCCCCCACACCCCACACCGACGCGTCCACGAGGCTGTCGGTCCAACCATCGTACCACCGAATTGATCTATGTCAATTTCGTTCATCGAGCCGCCTTAGTTCTCTCCAAAGGCCTCTTTCTTCGGGAATCGGTGCCAGCGGCGTGGTTCTCGGGCCCACTTCCGAGCCTTGCTAGCAGCACTCCGGCCGGCTCATCGTTTGGGTCCTGTTGGACGAGCTTGCCCTCGAAAGCCGCCTTGAGGATCGCCTGCCGCAGACGCGCGGCCCGGGCAAGCCCGCGCTGCACCTCCAGAGTCAGCGCATCGATCAAGGACAACTTCTCTTTCACAATGTCGATAATGGCTTCCTGCTCCGCGATCGGCGGAAGCGGAAACTCGAGGGCTGCGAACCTCTGAGCGCCGAGATGGGCGATGCTCGTGGTAATCGATGCGATTTTGCGAAAGCGGCCCGCCCGGAACTGGGCAAGACAAACGATAAGCGCGTACTCAGGCACCAATGGGGCGATTGCGCGTTGGCGAACCAGGGTGTTCTGGAAGCAACCTCCAGGAAGCTCATCCCGGTACATCGCAGGCCGCCCGACGAGTTCCATGCTCTGGCCTTCGTTGAGCAGGATGTCGCCGTGGCGCAGTTCATAGGTCTCGAACTCCTCCGGCGTGAAGTTCATCTGCAGCACATCGCTGGTGTCGATTCGGTCTTCGTAAACATTGGCCACGCGGAGATAGGGACGCATGTGCGTGCCTGTGTGGTGTTCCGGCGCTCGCTGGCGGCCGAGTTGCACATCGCCGACCTGATCGTGTGTGGCCCAGCACCAGGTGTCTGGCAGGCCAGGCAATACCGTACTATGCGCGAGCGTGCCGGGAAGGAAGGGCTCCGGATAGCGGCTGCGCCACCCCTTGGGCGGCTGCTTGCCGTCCTTCTCGTACTTGGCGAGTGTGCGGCGTTCCCACTGGCGGCGGCGCTCGGCGAGGATGCGTTCCAGCAGCTTCGGCCCCGGCTCGTCGGGTGTGCCGTGCTGCTTCCGCCACGACTCGGTGAGCCGTCCCGTGACGGCGGCGTGCAGCACCGCCGCCCGATACCGCGACAGGTTCCGCTTCACCCGCTCCAGCGCCGCCACGCCCGCGGCCAGATCGGTGAACAACTCGTCGATCCGGTCGGCGATGCGGGTTTGCTCGGCGAGGGGAGGAATTCGCACATTCAAATGGTGAAACCGCTCGTGCGTGAGGTTCAGGCCACTATCGCTGATGCCTGTTTTCATCGCGTCGATCTGTGCCTGGATCGGCGGTGCTTGTAGATATGCCTCCATGAATCGTGGCTCAACAAGATCGGGCCGAACACGAAAGCGGTACATCTTGCCGGAGAGAATCAATCGCGGTCTCGTTGCCCGGACTAGACACGGCACACCGCAGCGCACGCGGGGCCCAGCACATGTCATGAGGATGTCACCCGCCTTGACCTCAAGATTCGCGCGCGGGCGGAGTTTGGATGGCAGCAACTTGTTGTGCTGTTCCAGGTACTGCCCGTGCTGCACTGCCGTTGTCTTGAGCACGCCCCAGATCGCGTCGTCGGTCGATGGTTCCGCCTCGCACTGCGGACTCCAACCGTGGTGCAGCGTCCGACCATCGTGCAATCGATCGAGCACGTCGGCGAGTGGCACGACACACCAGCCTGTTGGAAGCGGTGTATCGCTCATGCCGTCAGCGCCTTGTTCATATCGGCGATGATGACCTCAAGCCGATCGCCAAAGAGTTCGTAGGCTTTGCCGAGGTTGCCGCGCTGGGCGAACCAGCCGTCGTGGAAGTCTTCCATCTCGATCGCCAGGCTGGTGGCGATGTGCTCGGCGATCTTGTCGAGCCACGCGGCCTGTTCGGCGGTAAACGTCACGCCCGCCGCCGCCTGCTGCGCACGCCAGGCCTGGTACCGCTGCCGGACGACATCGGCGAACGGCGTCAACGGCTCCCCCCCGCCCCCCCCGGGCCGGAGCGTGTGCCGAATGAGCGAGACGAGGTCCGTGATGATCTGCCCACCCTTGCCCTTGACCCTCGATGCGTCGAGAGCCTCAAAGCACCGCCAGAGTTCTTCGGGCGTTGCGGAGACGGGCGGGCGCTTGATCTGGTCGGCCAGTTCTTTCAGGTCGCGGAACTTCAGGCGGTCGGGCGTGGCCATGCCGAAGAAGACCTGGAGGGCGGTGAGTTCGTCCTTGTGCTCCTCGATGAACTTCTTGAAGTTCTCGATCTTGGTCTTGGCCTTGTCCAGCGCGGCCTGGGAGTAGCCGACCCCGAGTACCTCGTCTTTGCTCACGCGGTCGATGGTTTGCTCGTTGTCCAGCTTGATCTGCAAGAGCAGGTCGCGGAGCTTGGGGTCATAGAAGGGCTTGACTGCGTCCTTGATCAGCTCCTGCTCGGCGGCTTCGAGCTGCTTCTCCGTCAGCATCGAGAGCGCAACGCCGGGGTTCATCGCCTGCGCCTTGGCCTCAACATTGGCATCGTCGATCGCGGCGACGAGGCCGCTGACGAGTATGTCGACGCTCTTGCCGCCGGCGTGGGCCTTCACGTCGGCGTGCTGCTTCTCCGACATGTCGGCGGCGAGGCGGTTGAGCTTGCCCGCCAGCGCGGAGACGGCATCGGGGTCGGTGCCGCCGGCCTTGATGTAGTCCAGGACCTGCTTGAGCGACTTGTTGGGCTCGCGGTCGATCGGCCCCTTCTCGCTCTTGCACTGCTCGCAGACGCCCACGGCGTCGATGATGACGAAGCGGGTCTTGCTCTTGGCGTCGGGGGTGACGCCCTTGAGCATGTCGGGCGGCATGACGCGGACGCCGCGACCCTTCATCTGCTCGAAGTAGTTGCTGCTCTTGATGGAGCGCATGAAAAAGACGATCTCGACCGGCTTCACGTCGGTGCCCGTGGCGATCATGTCGACGGTGACGGCGATGCGGGGGTTGAACGAGTTGCGGAAGGCGACGAGGACGTCCTCGCCCGTCTTGCCCTTGGTCTTCTCGTAGTAGGCCTCTTCGCGTTCCGTGCCGTCAGGACCGGTCACCTTGCGGGTCAGGCGCATCACGCCCGTGCGATAGGTGATCTTCTGGCAGAAGTCGTTGCCCTTGCCGAACTCCTCACGGACGATGCGGACGATGTCGTCCGCGTGGGAGTCGTCCTTGGCGAAGATGATGGTCTTGGGAACCTCAGTGCGGCCCGGGAAGATGTCCACAAAGAGACGATCGCGGAAGGTCTGGATGACGGTGCGGATCTGGTCCTCGGCGACGACGGCGCGGTCGAGGTCGTCCGCGCCGTACTGGAGGTCTTGATCGAGTGCCTCCTGCCGTTCGGCGCGGGTCTTTCGGCTGCGCTTCCCGACGAAGTAGCCCGCATCGAGTTGGGAACCCTGGGCCGTGATCCGCGTGCGGATCTCGTACACGTCATACGGCACGTTCACGCGGTCGGCGACGGCTTGCTCGTGCGTGTACTCCATCACGAGGTTCTGGTTGAAGAACCCGATGGTCTGCTTACTCGGCGTCGCGGTGAGGCCGATCAGGAAGGCGTCGAAGTACTTCAGCACGTCGCCCCAGACGCTGTAGATGGAGCGATGGCACTCGTCGACGATGAGCACATCAAAGAACTCGGGCGGGATCGCGGCGTTGTAGGTGATTGGGACAGGCGGCTTCTTGAACGCGCCGGGTCCCCCCGCACCTTCGAACGCTGATCGCTCCTCGTCCTCCTCCGGGAGATCTGGCTGGTCCGTCAGCACTGAGTACAAACGCTGGATCGTGGTGATGACGACGCGGTTGATCGGGTCAAAGCGGTTCTTCTGCGGGAACGCGATGTTGTAGAGCTTGTCGAACGTGTGCCGTTCGCCGGGTGGCTGGAACTGCTGGAACTCCTTGAGCGTCTGCGTGCCGAGGTTTGTGCGATCGACGAGGAAGCACACGCGACGCGCGTGACCGTGCTTGATGAGGCGGTACGCGATGTTCGCAGCTGTGAAGGTCTTGCCGGAGCCTGTGGCCATCTGGATCAGGGCCTTGGGTTTGGCGAGTCGGAGCGACTTCTCCAGGTTGACGATAGCGGTGTGCTGCTTGGGCCAAAGGCCGTCGGGCGTCAGCGCTGGCATCTCCCGGAGGCAACTGCGGAGGGGCTTCTCATCCTGCACCATCTCGCGGAGCGTCTCGGGTCGGTGGAATGAGAAAATGTCGCGGCTTCGAGCGTGCGTCTCCATCCAGTTGGTGAACTGCGTCACCTCGCCTGTGGATTCGTATTGGAAGGGGAGGGGGCGACGCCACGCCGGAAGGGTGGATGGAAGGCCGTCGCTGTAGCTGGCGGATTGCCCCTCAACGCCGCGAAGTGTGTGGCCGGCCGGCTTCGCTTCGACCACTCCGATCGCCTTGCCGTCAACGTAGAGCAGATAGTCGGCCGGGCCGTGAGCGCCGGGGAACTCCGTCACGGCGAGTCCGAGACCGGCACCGAGGTTCATGTCGCGGTAGGACTGCACCATCCATCCGGAAGCGGCGAGCTTTGCATCGATCTGTTCGCGGGCGAGTTGTTCAGGGGTGGGCATTGGACCTCCCGCCCTTCGCGCTTCCAACCCCGTCATCGTTGAGCCAAAGTTCGACCGCTCCACTACGAAGCCGCTCGCTCTCTCCGTCGTGCTGGCCCGGCCCTCTCCCCTTGTGCACCATGGGTCTCTGCGATGCCAATTTCATTACCAAAATGCACTCGAAGATCCCACAAATGGTGATCCTCACAAGCGTCTGGACAGAATCGCTGGATGCGAAAGCGCCACCGGCCATGCTCCGAGTGTAGCTGTTCTGGTCCTCAAGTTGGTATCCATCGCCTCTTAGGCGAGTCCGGATCGCGCACAAGCCGGATGCTCTTGCTGCTTGCGACGTGCCCGCACCCACGAACCCAGCCATCGTACTGCGTATGGGCTTAAAACTCCCGCCGCGTGGTAGGTGTAGAGCTCCTTCGCGTCGGTGTCGCTGCCGCGGATCGTCGCCTTCGCCTGACCCTCGGCACTCGCCACCGAGTAGTACCACGCATCCGACCCGTCCAGCCCGTCCGCCGGAACGCTCACATCTTCACGCCACGCCAGCAGCGTGCACCCCGGGTCCCACTTGTACTCCTTGATCGTCGTGGTGGCGGTGGAGTCCTTCGCCGTCACCACCCGCCCCAGCATGTCGTAGGTGTAGGTGTAATGCCGCCCGTCGGCGGTCAGCATGTTCGCGTCGTTGTACGTCGGCGTGTAGTCCGCCGTAGCGTCGTTGTTCGTGTCACGCGCCGTGACCTTCCCGGCCTTGTCCAGCGTCCGGCTCTCCGTCGCCCCGCCCCAGAAGCTCTCGTTCATCGAGATCGTGTTGAACGTCGCCTTCCCGTCCACACGCAGCGTGAAGTCCTCGTCGGTCCGCTTATCGCCCGTGACAATCTCGTCCCCCGTCCCGCCACCGGCCTCGCCCGTGCGGAACTTGGTGATCCGCCCCATCGTGTCACGCTTGATCTCAACCGAGTCCTTGTGCTCGTAGTACAGATCGCGGATCGTCGTCGTCAGCCCGCGGTCGTCGTACGAACGGCGCTTGTGCTCGAACTTCGTCGCCGTGCCGGCGTACCGCTCCCAACTGTCGATCACCACGCGGTTGAACCGGTCGATGATCTCCTGCGAGCCGCTGACGTACGTGGCGCTGAGACTCTGGATTGCGAACCACACGGCAGATTTACTCTACGAGCGCTGCCCACACTCCGGACATGTGGATCCTTTGCTGCCCGGATATCCGCACTTAATACAGCACCCAGATGCTGGAACCCTTCGACGCCACTTCCATACGGAAAAAACTGTTATACAGGCAACTACTGGCCAGAGGGGCAAACCAATCATGCTGTGCATTGGATACTCTCGAAAACACGGCAAAGCATAATCTGGGACTTCCCTCTTTAAACTGTAATAGCTCGTTTCCATACATCCGATCTCAATCGAAGATCGAGGGGTGATAGAAACACTGTCCCATGTATACCTTATCGCGCCGCGTCCCGAATAAATCGATGAGTTCGGCATATTACAATAAAACAACAACCAGAACGATGCCAAATAATAAACCCAAACAGCGCCAGCAATAAATAAGTACCAGCATCTTATTGTCAAAGCTTTTAATCGAAGCATGTTATGGCCATTCAGTGGGGAGGTATGGAATACGAGGTCCAGGGATGAATGGCGGAACAACTGGCGGAGAATCACTGTTACATTCTGCTCCGGTAGCGTCTGTGCCGACAACCGTTCCGGGAACACACTTTTGAAAGAGGCTCTTTATTGAGCGGTCAACGTCTTTGTGACATTCGTACAATATAACATCGTACTGTTTCACAAACTGCTTCCAGCACGTTGAAAAAGAGCGACCACCTGGCCTACGGCTCTCGTGACAGCATGAATACCAATGAGCACGCAACTCGGAGCACGCGAGTGCGCAGTAATTCACTTTTGTGAAACCGTCTTGCGGGGATCGATATGCAAAGCTAACACCTAAACATGCCCCGTTCTTGCACATATCCCCAGCGTGAATCAGTTCATGAAGCAATGTGTTGCACTTGTCGGGAGCCCCCGGACGCAGGCGAATAGTGCAACCACCGCATTCCGTTCGGCCGTTTGGGGGAAATAGTCGGTCTTCACCAATCTGATCTTGGCAAACAATCTTCCAAGAACTGCAAAGCGAACTGCCACTACACGACGATTGCATGTATGATAGTGCAACGTCAAAGTACGGGTCGCCGCGGCATCCTTCAATAGCATCAGCTGCGCACTTGTCCATTTCACCGATACCGGAGAATTTTGCTCTACATCTGCTGATACAGTGGGTTACAACAGCATTATCTTGATCGCTCAACCGTGAGCAACAGGATTCGCAGTCGGCAAGTGTTCGGCTTGTCATACACTCGCCAATGATCCATGAACACAAGATCAATGGCCAAGGTACCCACCTCGCCCTCGCCGTGAGCGTCATCGTCGACGGATCCGTCGGCCCGCTCAGCGTGTCGTCGTACATCTGGCCCGCCGCCAGGTAGACCATCTTGAACACACTCCCCGCCGCCCGGCCCTGCGCCGGGGCTTCGAAGAACGTGTCCATGAACCGGTTGTAGTCCGCCGTGTCCGCGTCGCCGTCCTGGTCGAAGTCCGTCTTCACGTTCGCGGCGATGAAAAACCCGTCCGTCCCCGAGAAGAACGCGTTGTAATCACCTTCGTTCGTGCCGCCGTTGGCACCCGTGTTCCCCGCGTCGTCGGCCACATCGGTGACAAACAACTGCGTCGGCACCCGATTCGCACGGTTGTGCTGCCAGCGTTCGACCGTCATGCCGCCCGAGGTCTTCACGTGCGTGAGGTTCCCTTCCGCGTCGTACAGCGGATAGTACCGGTGCGTGAAGGTCCCGGTTGCCGCGTCGGACCACTTCGCCGCGTCGGTCCCGCCGTTGCCGTACCCGGCCATGTGCCCGTTGCCGTGCACATCACGCAGGATAACATGAATGCAACCTTACTGATATATGTTTATATTAATTTGCACATACACGGGTTTTGGCGTGTACAATGCGGGATTATGTCATTCTCGATTAATTATCACATCGACGTATCTATCCGGATAAAACCTCCAAGCTGTCACCGTACTTGAAGCATCGATAAGACGCCTGGGCACAATAATATACTTTACGTCATTGCTGTCTTCATTTTTCGAAAGAACAATACTAATCTTATCCGTTGAATATACAATGTCATTATCATCCTCATAACCATTCAGCACTACTAAATCAATACCCATGCGCTGGTTGTTAATCACAAGACTTTTTTTCTCTCGACTCATGTATGCATACTTATCTGTAAAAAGCAAATCTGCGACGGCTCTGGCGACCATTTTATCTCTGATAATTGACGATTGTGATATATTTGTATGCGAGTTAATAGTTGTCAATATGCAGCTCGTCACGCTTGCAGAAACTATTGCTAAAGCAATGAGTATGACAATTGTTTTGCGTCTCATTTATTGTACCTCGCACAGCCAAACATCTGCATGCAGTAGCCAAATGCCAGACTGCGTCGTTTGGGCTGAAGAAAAGTTCGTCCACACGGCACAAATCCAATTCCAGTAGGCACAGCATTGATAGAACTTTCAACCATTTCGCATATTTCCGCTGCAGCTTGGCATCTACGTGGGTCTCCGAGTTGTGAAGCCTTCTTGCATAGCCTCTTGAGCCCGGGCTCGGCGCAGTATGCTTGTATCTCCATGCCTACTGTTTCTTTGCAGCCAGCAAATGTAAACGAGGTGCAGCCCATGTCGCAAACTTGGCGATAGTGCATTAATTCATGAATTATTGTATCAATCCATTCTCGTACTGTGGGACACAACCCTGTTATACCTCTACACAGTTTGATTGATACAGAGCCAGATAACAAACTGCATGACGTGACGCCTGCATCAGGGCCTGACAAGCAAGGCATGCTACTAAACGTCACGCTGCGACCTTTGCAGGCTCCGCTAGTTGCGAGGTCTTGAAGTAGTTGCTTGACACGAGGATCGTTCAGTGCGGCGTTGATTTGATGCCAGCAAATATCGTCTTCCTCGATATCAGGTTGTATCGGTGGGGGTAAAGGATCTGGAACGCGAGGGCCAATCTCCCCAGGCCAGCCTGGTGAGCATACTGCCAGATCCCCCACCCACTTACTCCTCGCCGTCAGCGTCATCGTCGAAGGATCCGTCGGGCCGCTCAGCGTGTCGTCGTACATCTGCCCCGCGGCCAGGTACACCATCTTGAACACACTCCCCGCCGCCCGGCCCTGCGCCGGCGCTTCGAAGAACGTGTCCATGAACCGGTTGTAGTCCGCCGTGTCCGCGTCGCCGTCCTGGTCGAAGTCCGTCTTCACGCTCGCGCCGTTGAAGTACCCGTCGGCCGCGAAGAACGCGTTGTAATCACCCTCGTTCGTGCCGCCGTTCGCACCCGTGTTCCCCGCGTCGTCGGCCACATCGGTGACAAACAACTGCGTCGGCACACGGTTACCCCGGTTGTGCTGCCAGCGTTCAACCGTCATGCCCGCCGAGGTCTTCACGTGCGTGAGGTTCCCTTCCGCGTCGTACAGAGAATAGTACCGGTGCGTATAGGTCCCGGTTGCCGCGTCGGACCACTTCGCCGCGTCGGTCCCGCCGTTGCCGTACCCGGCCATGTGCCCGTTCCCGTGCACATCACGAACGATCACCCGCTTATCACCCGAACGCCCGCCCACTCCCGCCGCGTGGTAGACATACAGCTCCTTCGCGTCGCTGTCGCTGCCGCGGATCGTCGCTTTCGCCTGACCCTCGGCACTCGCCACCGAGTAGTACCACGCATCCGACCCGTCCAACCCGTCCGCCGGCACGCTCACGTCCTCACGCCACGCCAGCAGCGTACACCCCGGGTCCCACTTGTACTCCTTGATCGTCGTGGTCGCGGTGGAGTCCTTCGCCGTCACCACCCGGCCCAGCATGTCGTAGGTGTACGTGTAGTGCCGCCCGTCGGAGGTCAGCATGTTCGCGTCGTTGTACGTCGGCGTGTAGTCCGCCGCAGAGTCGTTGTTCGTGTCACGCGCCGTGACCTTCCCGGCCTTGTCAAGCGTCCGGTTCTCCGTCGCCCCGCCCCAGAAGCTCTCGTTCATCGAGATCGTGTTGAACGTCGCCTTCCCGTCCACACGCAGCGTGAAGTCCTCGTCGGTCCGCTTATCGCCCGTGACAATCTCGTCCCCCGTCCCGCCACCGGCCTCGCCCGTGCGGAACTTGGTGATCCGCCCCATCGTGTCACGCTTGATCTCAACCGAGTCCTTGTGCTCGTAGTACAGATCGCGGATCGTCGTCGTCAGCCCGCGGTCGTCGTACGAACGCCGCTTGTGCTCGAACTTCGTCGCCGTGCCGGCGTACCGCTCCCAACTGTCGATCACCACGCGGTTGAACCGATCGATAATCTCCTGCGACCCGCTGACGTACGTGGCACTGCCCGCACCGCTGTGCAGACGTTGACGCACCTGCGGCTGCGGCAGATCGGTCTCGATCACCCGCGAAGCTCCGAGATAGCGGTATTCCGCCACCGTCACCGGCGTGCCGTCGTTGATGACCACCTTCGTGACGCGGCTGGCCGCGTCGTCGAGCGAACTGCTCGATGAGTACTGCAACTCGATGTTGCGCTTCTGGGTCGCGGCGCGGTAGGTGCGCTCGTTGGTCTTGCGGATCAGCGCCGGGCCCTCGCTCCCGCCGCCGGTGGCCTTGGCGTAGTCGTACTGCACCGACCAGTCGTCCCCGCCCGACGAGGCCACGGCGGAGTTGAAGTCGGTGTACTTCGCCAGCACGTTGCCCCAGCCGTCATAGGTGGTCTTGATCTCGTTGACCACACTCCCCGAGCCTGCGGTGGCGTTGTCGTACTGCGTGACGGTCTCGGGCATGCCGCGGTCGTTGAAGACCGTGCTCACCCGGCGGACCCAGCCGTTGATGTTCGTCCCCAGCGTGGTGCCGCGCAGGTGCGTCTGCCGCCCGGCTGTGTCGTAGTCACGTTCCAGTACGCCGCCGATCTGATCCTCGGACCAGATGACCTGTCCGAGTGCGTTGTAGCGGTAACGCTGGCGGCGCTGGGCCTCGGTGGTCGAGGTCGTTGAGATCGGGTTGAGGACCTTCAGCAGCAGCCGGTTCGAGGCGAGCTGCGAGTCGGGCGAGCTGCCCTTGGCCACGCCGTAGACGTACTCGGTGACCTGATCGTTCACGTCCGCGCCGGAGGAGAAGTTCGTCGGCGGGTTGCCGTCGGTATCGTCGCCCTGCATGTCGATCCAGGTGTGGGTGCGCTGCCCGGTGGAGGCGGAGTATTTCGTTCGGGTGTAGAGGTCCGTCGAGCGGGCCTCGTCGGTCAGCGTCGCCGTGCCGGTGTAGTTGCTGATCACGCAGACCTGCCGCCCCGCCGCGTCGTACAGCACGCGTGTCGTCACGGCCGTGGCCTGGTTGCCCGACGTCCGCAGCAGGTTCTCCTTGGTCTCAAGCACCGCGCCGTCGTCGGCGTACACCGTCGAGGTGCGGATCACCGTGCTGGAACGGTTCGGCGGCGTGCCCATCGACGAGCCGCGGGCGTACGTCGCGTCCCCGTTGGTGCCGAGCTGCACCGTGTCGGTGCCCCGGCCCAGTTCGTCGTAGTACATCGCGGTGATCTGCGCACGCCCCGCGAGGTTCGCGTACGTCACCGTCGTCAGGTCGTTATCGGCGTTAGAGTCCAGCGCACCCGTGCCGGTGGTGTCGGTGTGGTGCCGCTGGATCAGCACGCTCATGCGCACCTGACCGGTGTTGTTGTCGTAGACGCTCTGACGCTCTTCGAGCACGTGATCGCCCGTGACCGTCCCCGCGTCGGCGTACGCGCTGTCGTTGGTCTTCGCCAGCACGAAGCTGTGCGTGCCGCGCCCCAGCCGGTCGTAGCGGGTCTTGCTGAGCTGCGATGAACGGGCCTTGATCACACGCCCGCCGTCGTCGAACCACGTCAGCGATTGCAGGTTGTCGTCGTCCGCGCCGGTGGACTGGTTGATCTTGTGCGTCTGGCTCTTCCACGTGCGGCCGCGCTCGTCGTAGAACATCTGGCTCAGCGTCACGCGCGAGGTCGCTGTCGAAGTTGGATCCGTACTGACGCTGAGCCCGGCGGCGGAGGAGTACCCGCCCACCGCCAATGTCCGCCCGAGGTTGTCGTACTTGATCACCGTGTGCGGCGCAGCGGGGTTCTCACGCACCACCGCGCGCCCGCGGTAGTCGTACGTCACGACGGTCACACGCTGATCGGTCGTCGTGCCCCAGTTGCCGTCGGCGTCCTGGATCGAGCGGGTCATGTGCCCGTTCCCGCCCGAGGCCGAGCCCCCCGAACCGTTGCCGTCGTATCGCATCTCGGCAATCTTCGTCATGTTGTCGGTGCCGCTCTCGCCGCCCGGGAACGACGAGTCGTTCGTCCCGATCCAGCTCTCGTACGCGCGGCCCGCCTCGTCAAACTTCGTCCGCGAGATCGTGCCCGAGGCGTCCTTCATCCGCACCCGGCGGCCCATGTCGTCGTAGCCGGTCTTGCTGGCGATGTAGTCGGTCCCCTCCGTCCCCGCCGACGACGGCAGGCCCGAGGGCACGGTGTTGTACATGCGGCTTTCTTCCAGACGCGAGCCGTCCTTGGAGTACACCGACGTGTTTACCCGGCTGAGGTTGACGTTCGAGCCGCCACGCAGCGACGAATCGATCGCCGTCACCGGGTTGCTCGACGACGAAGAGACCCAGGTGCTTAACGCCGCCGATGTCCCCGAAGACGACACCGCCAGCGTGAGGGAGAGCTCACTGCCGCCGGCGAGGTTGCTGACGCTGTAACTCACCGGGCCGGAGTAGATCGTCGAGGGCGTGCTGACCGCCCGGGGGACGGAGAAGCTCACCATCCGCTGGTCCGCCAGCCGTGTGACGAAGCTGCTCGTCACACGCCCGTCCGGCAGCGTGACCGTCGAAGTGCGCCCCTGCGCGTCGTAGGTCATGGTGGTGATGACACGCGTGCCCTCGGCGGTCTCAGTAATCCCGAAGTTCGTCGACGGGTCGTCGCCCGAAGCAAAGTCGCTGCCGTGGCTCGTCTGCGCATCGCGGATGGTCTTGATCGGCAGGCCGAACGAGTCGATCGCCGTGTAATCGAAGATGTCGGAACTCCCCGACGCGCCGCTGGGCCTCGGGGAACGCGTGAACGCCGTGGTCCCGTCCGTACGGATGTACCGCACCATCGCCGTGGTTGTGTTGGCACCGTTGTTCGCCAAGGCGACCGCCGGCATCGTCGTGGTGACAACCTTCGGCTGTAAATAAAGCGGGTTGCTGGTGGTCGAACTGTGGTAGGTGTAGCCGTAGGTGGTTTCATCGTACGCGCTGGTGGTGCCCGATGACGACGTCTCGTTCTTGTACGACCGCGTGGCCGTGACGAACGGACGAACCACCGTGGCGGTGCCGATCACCAAGTCACGTTGCGAGAAGGTCATGAACGACTGGTACGCCGCCGTACCGCCCGAGCCCGCCTTCACCTTCACCCCCTGCACGAGCCCCGCAAGGTCGCCCGTGCTGATCCGGTCGAACTCCGTCACAAGCCCCGATCCCGCATGCGAGAATGTTCCGCTGCTGTGCGTGTACCCGGAGTTTGCCGCGGGCGAATAGACCGTCGTAACCAACCCCGCCGAGTCGCGCACAACCTCCGTCGCCCACACTTTGCTCGGCGATCCCGACGGATCCGAACTCGTCAGCACCTTCGAGAGTCCTTGCCCGGTTTCGTCGAAGTAAAAAGTTTGATAGGTCCCGTCGGGCTGGGCCACCACGGTGCGGTGGTGCCAGTCCGTGTCGTAGCCCGATGTCCCGCTGAACGAACCGTTGGTCGAGTACGTCACTGTGTGCGTGCCGTTGAGCCCGCCGGCGCACCCGCACGTCCCGTTGGCGAAGACCTTGCTCACCCGAAGATCCCCGCTCGAGACATACTCAAGCCACAACTCGCTGTACGGCTTCAGATCCGCGTCGGTCGCGGTAACGAAGTCGTCGTCGAGGTTCCCGTCCTGATCCCAGTCGAACTTTCTCGTCCCTTCGAACCCCACAACCAACTTGATCTGGTGCGGCGAGCCACGCGAACCGTCGCTGTTCGACCAGGTCGTGTCGTAGTAGCGGTAGTATTTCTTCTTCACGCTGCTCACCGTCGGGTCCGACAGCGGCGTCGTCGTGGTCACGAGTTTCAGGTCCCCCGCCATGCCGTGCGCGTCGGTGTCGCTGGTGTAATAGCTGTATTCAACCCGCCCGACCTCGCTCAGCCCCGTCGGGCTCGCCCACGAGCCGCCGGTCTTGGTCTCCGCCTTCACTTGTGTCAGGCGGATCGCCGCGCCGATGCTCGACCCGGAGTAGCTGTAGGTGTAACGACGGTCGGCGGAGTCGTACGCGACCAGGATCCGCCCCGCCCCGTCCCAACCAGCCGACACGGCCATTCCGAGCGTTGTGCTCCCGACATACGCGGTGTTCCCCGCCGCATCCAGCATCTTCCACATCTGGCCCGTCGCCGCGCCCGCACCCTCATTGAACCCGAGGAACACGAAGCGATTGCCGGATTGATCGGTGTACGTGTAGGTCTCCGGGGTTTCTTTATCGCCCGAAGCAAACTCGATGACTCCCGCCGTGCCGTTCTTCCCCTTGAAGACCGAGGAGCTCTCACCGGTCCGTTTGAACTCCAAGTACCGATCGGCCCCAACAATGATGTACAGCACATCGTCCACCGATGAGCTGCCCGCCGCAAAGACGAGCTCCGGCTGAGAGGTCTGCGACCAGTTCCATCCCTGCAGGCCGTTGGAGTTCATCGCCCCGACAAGATCCTGCTGCAGCGGGTTGTACGTCCGACCGACGATCCACGCCAGCCCCTTGCTCGGCAGCGCCAGATCCACGTCCGTCGGCGCGTACGCGCCCGTGGCGAGATCAACATCGCCCAGTCGACCGCCGGGCATCGAACCGCCCATCGGGTTCGCCGATGAGGACCAGCCCAGCGGCGCACCGGCACGCGTTGAGCCGTCGATCCCCGTTGAGCGCCAGTTCGCCAGCGGGCGCAGCCCCTGCACCGACGTTGTCGTCGTGCTGTACGTGGTCGTCAGCGTGGTGGTGTTCAGTTCGAGCAGCGCCTGCGCACGGCTCTCGCTGCTCATCGCGGCCAGGCCGCACACACCGCCCGCGAGCATCATCGCCGCGCGTGAAGACAACCGCCAAGAAAGCCGCTTGATCGTGGTGCGCATAACCGCTCCTTGATTCGGAACCACTGAACCGTTTTCAACCAGGTACCCCGCCCTCACCGCCGCCAACACCAAACTCCCCGCGAGTGTGGGCCTCATGGTGTACCAAGCCGCAATGTTCGACACAAGATGCACGCAACAAAATCAGGTAAAGCAGGGAAAACCCGATCATCGCGAGCACGAACAGGTTCACATACTGTGGATGAACTTCAATCTGCAGCCAAACAGGCTTGGTTTGCATCCGATCACTTTCGATAACAGTTGCGTTCAAACATGTGTTCATGGTGCATTGATGTGTTGTTGGTGCGTGAATGAACGATTTTCTATTGCGTCGGCGAGATTTTGCATGAACCATCTTCCATCGCGCTGGTGTCTCTGGTACGCTCCTGCCGAGTTGACGACGAGTCATCTCGTGGCGGGTGCATTGAGTTCAACGACACGCACGCACAACAGCAGGGGAGTCGAACAATGAAGAACCGACCCAAAGGCGTCACGTACATGCACGCATCGCTTGCGGTGGTGGGGATCGCCGCCTGCACCGCCGGGCTTCTCAAGCTTCTTCCCACCGCTTCCGCCTCGAACGCGAGCGCGATCCAGCCACGTCGCATCGCGCCGATGAAAGGCACCGACGTCGCCGCTCTGCTGATGCGCTGCGGCATCGACGGCGAGTCGCTCGCCGCGGCGGGCGCGACCGAACAGCAAGCCGCCCGGGTCTTCGCCGACGCGCGGACGTTCCTGTCCTCACGCCACGAGACCTTTGTCAACGCCGACCTGGACTACGCATCAAAGAACCGCGAGTTGAACACCGCGGAGCAAGCGGTACGTTCCGGCGTGGCGACCCCAGCCCAGCGCGATGGTTTGGTGGCGCTGCGGGCCAGTGTCGCGGGCCTCAAATCCACGCGAGACCAGATCATTTCCGCGGGGTTCACCGCCGCCGCCGCGTCCTTGAATGAACAGCAGCGGCAACTGATCTCCACGCTGCACACCAACCGAGGCCGCGAGGTGCCGATCGAATACCGAGCCAGCGCCCGCAGCGAAGCAGATTGGGTATCACTCCGCGACGCCCTCAGCAACGCCCGCCAGCAAGCCCAGGTCGGCAACTCCGCCAGCCCCGAAGCCGCGGCCACGATCCAGCGCCTCGCCGAAGACTCCGGCGGCCTCGTCTCCACCATCCGGTCACGGATCGATAGCAAGAGCCTCAATCTCAAGCGGGTGCTTACACAGCTCGCCTCGCAGTAAGAGCACACGCAGTGGGCGCGCAAAAACGCACTCGTGGGGATTGAACGCCGATATCCATCGGTCGGTGTGTTGGCACGCGAACGGTTTGTTGCGTGATTTCGTTGTCCATCGCCTTCACTACGCTTCAATAGCCGTTGTTTATGTAAACACGACGTGAACATCGCTCTGATGATCGATGAGCGTCGAGAATTTCTACTTTTCCTTTCACAGCGAGCTTTGTGCATCCGCGTTGCCCGTACTCATCCGGCTTTCGTTGCATCACGTCGCCAAGTTACTCACCACTTCCGACCCGCAACCACCTGAACCACCCGCCAAGGCGCGATATGGTCCAAATACCGCGCTGTCGTCGAGATGTCCGCGTGGCCGAGCTGCTTGCTGATCACGCCGATGTCGATGCCTTCCTCGCGTAGCTCCGCGGCCAGCGTGTGCCGCAGGCCGTGGGGGTGGACGCGCTTGGCGATCCCCGCGGCTTCGCCCGCTCGTTTGAGCATTCGCCGCACATGCCCGGGAGCAACCGCCCGGCCCCAGGCGGTGCAGAAGATTGCTTGCCCGGCGTCGTAGCCCATGGCCGATCGGCGTTGCAGCCACTGGTTCAGCACGTGCAACGCACCGTCGTCGATTCCCACCGTTCGTGATCGGCTGCCTTTGCCCCGCATCACTCGCACGGCGTGTCTTGCGGGGTCCACGTCTTTCTCCCGCAGCGCCAGCGCTTCGCTGACCCGCAGGCCCGTGCGGTAGAGCACGGCGATGAGGGCGCGATCGCGTAGACACGCCCAGCGGTCGCCCGCGAGGGCGTTCAGCAACCGGCGCACTTCCTCGGGGGTCAGAACCTCGGGCGGGAACCGCCGCCCGTGTGTTGTCGTCGTCATCGTGGGAGCATCCCGGTCTCGCGGTGGGGGGGTGGGTACGCAGCACACCGCGTTGATTGCCGCGACCCATGTTCGTACCGCTTTGGTGGGAAAGCGGCACAAACACCTTGACCTCAACGGGCGCGGAACGCCAGCGCTTTCCCCGACCTTGCCGCGATTGCAGGAGATCCCCTCGATGTGCGACGGCTCGCGGAATCAACGCCGCGTTGCCTTGCTGTTCCGCACGGGCATGCCAATGTGTGACACACGCGGGACGGAACCCGCGACGGAGACACGAACATGAACGCGACCACGAAGACCACGCTCGACCTGGCCAAGACCCTCGCCAAGAGCGGGTTCCACATCCCCGCGATCGAGATCCACACGCCCGACGGCCGCACGTGGAACGTCGCAACGGTCCCCGCCGGACGCGGCCGCCACCTCGACGGGCACTGGGGCCCACGCCCCGGCGCGCTCGGCGGCTTCCGCCTCTTCGAGATCGACCGCGACACCGACACCCCCGACGAGCACGACGCCATCGACGGCGACACCTGGACCGCTGACGAGCTGATCGACTACCTCCGGGCGGTCGGCCAGCCCAAGAACACGACGAACTGAAGCCCGCGCGTTGCGGGCTTTGCTGTTGTCCAGAGACACCCCGAACCCCAAGGAGCACGACCGTGACGAACCGAACACCCAAGCAGGCCAGGACCGCCAAGCCCAGCACCCCCCGCTCCGCCAAGAGCGCCAAGCACGCCGCCCGCGCCGAAGGGGCGGCCAAGACGGACCGCCTCCGCAAGGCCGCCCTGGCGGAGATCAACGCCCGCATCGACGCGAACGCGGGCGAAGCGTCAGCCGACAACTCTCCCGCGAACGCCCAACACACCCACGCATCGCCGGAAACCCTACCAAAGCCGAGCACCCGCCGCGGCAGCACGAAGCCCGGCAAGCCCAAGCGTGTCAGCGCCCTCGACGCGGCGGCGGCCGTGCTCGCCGAGTCCGCTACGCCCATGCGTGCGGTCGATCTGATCGCCGAGATGCAGAACCGCGGACTCTGGCGGTCCCCCGGCGGCCGGACCCCGGAGGCCACGCTCTACGCCGCGATCATCCGTGAGATCGCCGCCAAGGGGGAGAACGCCCGCTTCAGGAAGCACGCCCGGGGGCTCTTCACCGCGGGCCAACGCTAAGACGAACCGCCACGCGCTACACACCTTCGACCATCGAGCCGGGCCGGACCATCGCGTAGCGGGGTTCGCCCGGTTCGCTCGTGCCGGGCGGCACGCACTCGCAGCGCCAGTTGGCGAAGCACGCCTTGCAGAAGACCGTCGTGCACCCATCGTCGCCGGGAAGCACCACGTGCGAAGCGCCGGCGAGCCCGTCGTTGCGCAGCCGCATGCACCACGGGCAGCGCGACGACGGCGGGAGGGCACGGACCTTGTCCCGCTCCAGCCTCGCGAGCTTGTTCATCAGTGATCGGTACCCCACGCCGTATTCTCCGTGCAGCGGTGGTGCGAGACTCCGGACCGTCAGCCGTTGCTGCTGTCCACGGCGTTCCGCTCCAGCCGCTCGATGCGTTCGGCCAGATCGTCCAGCTCGATGGACTCCCGGCTGAACTTCAGCAGGGCTGTGGCGGCCGCGACCTTCGCCGCCGCGTTGACGTTGCTCTCGGCCATGACCTTCACGAGCGTCTGCACCGCGAAGGGCGCGTACTTCTGCGTAAGGCCGATGGCGTGGGCGAACATCTCCCGGCGGGCTTTGCGGTAGGCGGCCAGGAAGACAGGTTGATCCAACCAGCGGTGCAGCGTCTTCTCGCCCACGCCCGCCGTGGACGCCGCCTTCGACACGGTGGGCTCGTTCAAGAGCGCCGCGATCGCCCGCTCCTGCCGGGCCGTCAGTTCGCTGCCGCCAACTTCCGCGTGGTCATCGTTGGACATGCTCGGTCATCCCTGGGCCGCGACCGCCGCCAGCCGCTCGGCTTTCTTCCCCGTGAACTTCTCCCAGCGCTCCACGATCACGTCGCAGTAGAGCGGGTCGAGTTCCATCAGGAACGCCCGCCGCCCGGTCATCTCCGCGCCGATGAGCGTGGATCCGCTGCCGCCGAAGAGGTCGAGCACGTTCTCGCCGGGACGCGATGAGAACTCGATGGCCCGCCGCGCGAGCTCCACGGGCTTCTCGGTCAGATGGACCATGCTCTGCGGGTTGACCTTTTTGATCGACCACGTGTCGGGCACGTTGGCCGGGCCGAAGAAGCGGTGCGCCGCGCCTTCTTTCCAGCCGTAGAAGCACCACTCGTGGTTGCCCATGAAGTCCTTGCGCGTCAGGACCGGGTGTTCCTTGATCCAGATGATCGCCTGGGCGAAGTAGAGCTCGCAGCGCTTCAGCACGGGCGGGTAGTTGCCGCAGTTGGCGTAGCCGCCCCAGATGTAGAACGTGCCGCCAGGGATGAGCACGCGGGTGATGTTCCCGAACCACGCCGCAAGCAGGCGGTCGAACTCCTGATCCGACACAAAGTCGTTGGCGAGCGGCCGATCCTTGGCCCGGAGCTTCTTGTGCGTCGCTCGGCTCTTCTCCGGGTATCGGTTGAGGTCGGCGCTCTGCTGGTCGTGCTGGTCGGCCTTGCCCGGCAGCGCGAACGAGCTCAGGCCGGCGACGATCGCGTTGTTCGAGCGCGGCTCGACCTTCACGTTGTACGGCGGGTCGGTGTTCACAAGGTGGATCGGCTGCCCGTCGAGCAGGCGGTCCAGATCCTCGGGCTTCGACGAGTCGCCGCACATGAGGCGGTGGTTACCGAGCACCCAGATGTCGCCGGGGACCGTCGTCGCCGCGTCCGGCGGCGCGGGCACGTCGTCGGGGTCGACGAGCCCTTCCGTGCCGGGCGGTGACATAAGTTCGCGGAGTTCATCCGCCTCCCAGCCCAGTTGCCCGATGTCGATGTTCAGGTCCTTCAGCTCGACCAGCTCGGCACGCAGCAACCCCAGATCCCACTCGGCGATCGTCGCCGTCTGGTTGTCCGCCAGGCGGTACGCCTTGGCCTGCTCGGGCGTCAGGTCCCGCGCCACGTGCACGGGGATCTGCTTCAATCCCAGCCGCCGCGCCGCTTTCCATCGCGTGTGCCCAACCACGATCACCCCGTCGCCATCAACGACGATCGGCTGGCGGAACCCGTACGTCCTGAGCGACTGGGCCACCGCCTCGACGGCCGAGTCGTTCTGGCGGGGGTTCTTGTCGTACGGCTTGAGCGAATCGATATCACGAAGTTCAATGTTCACCCGTGTTCCCCTGTGTGTACACATCAGTCTAGATCACTATGCGTTCCGAACTGCTTATCGATGACGCCCGCAAGCCGACTTTGTGTTAACCACAATCGTGCCGGTTTGTGCAGATGCCCGCAGTACCGATCCCCGCCTTCCCCCCGAAGCGAACTCAGGCGATCGCGAAGCCCGTCTTTCGTCTCAATGACGATGATGACGATCATGACGCGGGTTTCGGCCCTTCCGAGGAGCGCGCGTCACGCCATGCCGTCGGTTGTGGACTTCGCCGGTTTCGTCATCTCCCCGTCACCCGGCGTTGCGGACCGGGGTGCCCGAAGTGCGCGCAGCGGCAAGGGCTTCAAATCTGCGTCATGATCGTCATGATCGTCATGCACCCCCCCCTGGGACGAGCGAACCGATTCACCCGGGACGGGCTCAACCATCCAGCGCACGCCGAGCATCGTCTTGCCACCGGAGACCAGCCGCCGCCCACCCGCCACGCGGTCCCGGCATCGACGCAGGATCGTTCCAACGCGCTGGGGCGTCAGTTGCTCGTCTCCGAGCTGAAGTTCGATCAGTGCTTCACGGATCGGGTGGTACATCTTTGAGCCGCTGTGAGCGATGTTCACCAGGTCCGCGGCGTGGAACCCGCGTGAGAGCGTTCGCTCTTCCGCGATCCCGCTGAGCAACCTCGCCAGCGCCTCCGCCTGCGCGTCCGAAGCCGCCCCCATCTCCCCCGGCTCCGGCAGCGGGTCCGGCTCACCCAGCCACACCAGCGCCGCCCGCACCAGGCTCGACCAGCCGCCGAAGCTCCCCATGGCGCGGATCTTGGTTTGCTCGCCGCAGGACAGGTACGCCTGCAGGACCCGCAGGCAGGCGGCGATGTACCGCTGCCGGTTCCGCGTAACGTGCGCCAGCAGATCCGGGTAGACGAAGGTGCCGCGATGCTCCGGGTGTTCGAGCGGCGTGCACAGCCGGATCGGGATGATCCGCCGGTGGATGTCGGCCTGAAGGTCCGGGTTGTTCCCCGTGGCGATCCAAACCGTCGACATGGGCACGTCGATGATTGTTGAAGATCCCAGCGGGCGGTCGGACCACTGCGTGGCCGTCAGCACGCGGTCCAGGGTTGACCCGCCGATGGAACCGCTGAGGTTGTCCAGGATCACCACCGACTCGCCGCGTATCGCGGCCGACGTCACGAACTTGCGGAACTCGTCGTCCTTGGTCATTGAACTTATCGCCACCCCGCCCATCCTCGCCAGCATCCCCGCCACCAACGCCAGAAAGGTCTTTCCGCTGCCGCGCTGGTTCGCCTCGATCAGGAACAGCGGTGTCGGACCCTCGTACGCCGATCGCGCAACCATCGTGATCAGCATCGCCAGCGCCGCCGAGAGGTCACGATCAGTGGCAAACGGAAAGTCGCACATGAGGTCCTTGAGCACCATCAACGCCGCGCGTGCCTCTGCCTTCGCCATTTGAGTCGGGCTTTGGGCATCGGCCATTTCGCCTACCCGCAGAACCTTCGTGGCCAGGTCGTATCCGATCTCCGAGAAGATCGACCCGTCTGGACGCAGGATGGGGAAATCAAGAACGCCGGTGAGCTCGCGAACGCCCGGCCACGTCCCGTGTGCCATGATCTGGGCTGTCAGCCACGCAGGAGGATGTGCGTCGATCTCCTCGCCGTCCCGCACGCTCAGCAACCGGACACGCCGCGTGAGCACCCGTCGGAGCGTCGGCTCGGTCACCGGCTCGACCCGAACCCCGTCGCCGTTTGGCACGACGCGCACCAGCAAGCCGCCGCGCTGAAACAAGACCGGCTCCGCGCCCAGATGCCCGATCACCTCGTCCACCACCCGGTGCTCGTCGGTCCCCAGCACCACCTCCGGCTGATCGACCGCCACCGCCGGCGTCGCGGCACGCTGCATCGCGCGTTGAATGGTCATCATGCCGTAGGTGCCCTCTCCGCGCCGTTCGTCCCACTTGTCACGCATGAGCTTCGAGGCTCGAAAGAGCCGGTCGATCTGACCCGCGTCGGCGGTGAACCGCGCCAGCCATCGACAGACCGCAAAGTCGCCGCGGCTGTCATCGCCGGCTACCCGTGACAGATCACCCCGATCGTACATCGCCGCGAACCGTTTCCCGCCGCGTCCCTTCCTCGCCAGTGCAAGAACCTCCTCATCGGATGCGCCCGCGTTCACCCGGCCCGAAGCGGCGCTCGTCCGCGGTTCCTGCTCTCGCCAGAGCTGCTCGCACAACGTCTCCAGTTCCGCCTGCCGGGCTTCAATCTGCCGATGAAGCCCGTTCACCGGACGCCCCGTCATGGTGAAGTACCGTCCCGAGTCGTAGATCTCGATCTTCTTCGCCCCGCAGACCGACGACGCCGTGCACTTGGCGGTGGTCTTCTTTGCCAGGATGATCACCCGGACCCCGCGACCGCTGGGCGTGAACTCGGCGTAGCTGTTCAGCCGGGCAATCAGCCCCGCGGCCTCGGCGGTGATCTGGCCTTGTTCGTCAACACACTCGTCCAGATCGATCCCCACCAGCCCGACCTCGTCCGTAAAGACAAAGCCGAGCCCGAGCCCCCTCTGCCGCGCGAAAGCCTCGGCCTTCTCGAGCGAGGTCCACCCGCTGGGATCTTTCACGCTCGCCGCGTTGCCCGTCACCGGGCTGATCGGCACCTTCGTCCACGCCGCGCCGGGCTCTTTCTGCACCGGCCGCCAGCAGATCCAGTTCGCGTGCGTACGCAGCGCGTCGGGGAAGCCACTCGGATCGAACCCCACGTGTGGCTCCACAGCGCCGTGCGATCCCGCCGAGACACCGCCAACGCCCATCCGGTCGTTCTGACTGTTCATTTTCGAGTCCTTTCGATTCAGTGAAGGTTCATTCCAACTCGGTCCCGTATCGCCCGCCACATCTGCCTCTGCCGTTGCCAATCCGGTTCACGCACGATCCGCCGCAAATGCCGCTCGGTGATCGGTTCCCGCCCACGCGGCGGTTTCTCTAAGAACAGAACCTCCTCCTGCACGTCCGGAGCCAGCAGCCCCAGGTCCGCGATCTGGCTCGCCCGCGCCCGCGTGATCCGCGCCAGCCGGGCCGCGTGCGCCAGATCCCGCACCACCCCCGACCGCACCAGCGTTTGAAGCCGGTGCGCCAACGCCACCAGGCGAGCCACCCGGGCCGGAACATCCGTGTGCGCAACGCTCTCGGCCGCCGACGGTTTCGGCGCTGGTCCGTCCATCAGCGAACGCTCTCCGCCGCTGCTGCGGCTCCAGTGGATCTTGAAGCTGCTGGTGTTCATGACCCGTTCTCCTCGTTCGCCCCAACCCCGGCCGCATCACTCCACCGCGACCAGCCGTCGCGGAAGTCGATGTCGATCTGTCCCCCTTCGCCGTCGTACCGCACTTCGCCGATCGCGTGCCGCAGCAGCGACCGTTGCTCCGTCGGAGTCAGCACCGACCACAGGTCTTCGAGCCTGCTCAGCGCCGATCGGACCGACTCGCGCGTCGCCAGGGGCTCGGCAAAGCGCGTTCGCGCCGCACCGTCGCCGGTCTGAGCCTCCCGCGATGCCGCCTCGTCGCGCCGACGCAGCACGTCCAGCACCGCGGTCTGAAGCTCCGGGTTGGTCAGCACCGACCGGCATTTCTCGAGTACGAACCGCTCGATCTCCGCCGCGGGGACCAGGCCTTTCCTGCGCGCCGCCGCCCCGCCCGCGGACCGCGAGGCGCAGACGTAGTACCGGTACGCGGTTTCGGGCCTCGGGCCGCCCGCGTTCGCGCCGCCCCGCCGCTTCTGCCCTTTCGTGGTGCTGTGCCCCATCGGCCGATCGCACCGCTTGCAGCGGATCAGCCCGCACAACGCCCCGCCCGCCTTACGAGCACCGGGCAGGTTCTCCCCGCTGAAGCGGTTCCGCGCCCGCACCCGCTGCACCCGGGCGAACAGCTCCTCGTTGACGATTCGTTCGTGCAGACCGTCATACAGCTTCCCGTGGTGCGCGATCCGTCCCGCGTAGAGCGGGTTGCTGAGTATCGACCAGAGCCGTCCCTTCGTGATCGGCTTGCCGCCCATCACCACCCCGCGCTTGCTCGTCCAGGATTTCGTCACCACGCCCCGCTCGGCCAGTTCGCGGCAGATGGTCATCAGCGATTCGCACTCGGCGTACCGCGAGAAGATCCAGCGGACCATCTCCGCCTCCGCGGCGTTGACCACCAGCCGCGTCCCCGCCGCGATGTCGTACCCCAGCACAGGCCGCCCGCCCGTCCACCGACCCCGTTGCCGCGAGAGCGCGATCTTGTCCCGCGTCCGCTCGGCGATGAGCTCCCGCTCGAACTGCGCGAACGAGAGCAGCATGTTCAGCGTCAGCCGCCCCATCGACGAGGCGGTGTTGAACTGCTGCGTGGTGCTCACGAACGACACACCCCGTTCGTTGAAACGGTTCATCATCTGCGCGAAGTCCAGCAGCGAGCGGGACAGACGATCGACCTTCACAACCACCACCACGTCCACCCGCCCGGCGTCGATATCGTCCAGCAGCCGCTTCAACGCGGGCCGATCGGCGTTGCCGCCGCTGTACCCGCCGTCGTCGTAGCGCGTGGGCAAGCACACCCAGCCCTCGCCCCGCATCGACGCGACGTACGCCTCGCAGGCGACCCGCTGCGCGTCCAGCGAGTTGAACTCCTGCTCCAGCCCCATCACCGTGCTCTTGCGGCAATACACCGCGCACCGCACAGGGCGTGGGATCGCATCCGAACGCTTCTCGTTCCGAACGCCCGATGATCGCCCCGTCGCATCCATGCCCGTGCCCTCGATGGTCCTCACGGCCGCTCCTTCCTTGGTTCAGCGCCCGACAGCCCGAAGAACAACCGGCCGTTCCAGTTCGAACCGGTGATCTCCTTCGCCAGCGCAGACAAAGACGAATACACCCGACCCTCGAACGACACCCCCGACCGCAGCACCGTCACCTCGAGCGTCCGCCCCTTGTACACCCGCCGGATCACCGCACCGGGCGCGGGCATCGCCGGCCGTACCCGCACCGTCGATTCGCCGAAGGCGCGGTGCACCCCCGCGTCGGGCCGGACGCGCAGGTCAAGGTCCCAGGCGATCTGCTCCGCGCGGGCCCGGGCCCGCTGGGAGAGATCACCCTCCGCCGCCGCCTGCATCCGCCAAAGAACCCGCTTGACAAGGAAGGTCTTGTTGTTCGACCGCGTCGGCTCGCCCCAGAGCCGCTCGTACTCGTCGCGCAGCCGCCCGACGGTCAGCCCCTTCAACCTCTCGGCCTCTGCCCGGATGTTCATCACTGGCCCGCTCCTTCCGCCGCGCTGCCCCCTCCCGCTTCCGCGGCGTGAGCACCATCAGGGTCCGAGCATCCCGGACAGTCAACCGTCAGAGCGCCCCGATCCGGATGCGGCGGCGTAGCCACCGCACCGGCACCGATCCCGCCGTGCACCACCCCCATCCCCCGCCGTGTATTGAGTCGACGAACCCCCTCCGCCAGCAGTTCCGCCAGCGTCCCGATGTTCAGTCGAGATTCGTCGGGGTGTAAGTCCCGGTCGCGATCGATGTTTGTGCGCGTGCTTTCCATGCTCCCCAAAGGATTTCGGGGAGCGGGGGTCTTCTCAGGAAACCGATGTCAGATTGGTCTTCTTGGGTCTCCTGTGGTCTTCTGGTGGTCTCCTTGTGGTCTCCAGACGGGCCCATGCGGCCGCTGGTGCAGGTTGTCCAGCACGATTCGGGCCGGTTCACAACGCTCGGCGGCAATGTCCGGGAGCGCTCCGCGGCGATTTATTGACTCAGGCTTGCCCGTCTTCTCTGTCCAATGCGGCTTGCAAGTCCTTGCGGTACATCGACAGGTCCGGACAGTTGATCAACGAGTGCACGTCGTACAAATTTTGTTTCCCTTTGCCACTGTTCAAACTCTTGACCTTCCCCCGAGACGCAAGCCGCCGCAGTTCTCTGGCTTTTAGCTCCACGTACCCATCGGGTTTATCTCGCTTCGTGGCCTCAATAACCCACTCGACCTTCCGCCACGCGGGTTGTTCACCGGGCTCTTGCACTTCAGCGGGTTGGAGGTCAACCGTCCACCATCCCGCTCTTCTCATCAACCGAAGCAGGAGTTCCGAGAACTCCAACAAGATTGCTTGGATCTCGCCCGTGTTCCCATGCGGCCTCTTCGATAGACGACTGAGGACCGACTCGACCGCCGAGCGCACCCGATTCCGCTCTTCCAACGAAAGAGCCTGGTAGAACGCTACAGGCCATTCTTCATCGAACCGCGATAGCCCGCCCTCCAGCACCTCGAACGCCACCTCCCAGCACTGATCAGGCAGGTGCTTTCTCGGGCTTTGCAACTCGCCGACGATGAGCACCGCTGCGTAGTAGATCTTCTGCCAAGTGCCGAGGTTGCAGAGCACGTCCGTCAGCCGCCTTTGCGGACTTCGCTCCATGATCCGTGCGCACGACTGTTCGACAACGTCAAGCAGATTTGACCACTGTTGTTCTTTCGCTTGCGCTCGCGCCAAGGCCAAGTTGCGTGAACTTCCAGTACCCTGTGTGTCGCTCACACACGCGTACAACTCGGTCACCGGTCCCAAAGCCCCTTCCACCCGCTCATTGAGTATGAGGAACATCACCACCGCTTCCCACTGTTCGTTCGTCGACCATTGCCCCGTATCCACAGTCGTTGCAGAAACACGCTGGATCTCCGCCTTAAACCGATCTGCCCGGCCGATGGATGGTGGAGCCTTCGTCACCCTCTCGGTCTTGGTCCGCTCCAACGGCCTGTCCATCTCATCGAGGTAAATCGCCGGACTGATCAACCCTTGAATGTCACGCTCTTCCCTTGGCGGCTGCAACTCCTCCGGAACTGTGCATTTGTTCAGTACTCGACGCACCGCCAGCCTCGCCTCATCGGCTCGGCCCAAAGCCAACTCCTCGCACCGTTTCACAAGTTCATCTGCACGGGACGCTTTCGAAGCATGCTTTGTCATGTCAAAGCTCCTTTCGCGCAGAATGTAGCGCCCAGTCATTGCGTAATGAACGGGCAACCGATCAAAACTCAGGACTTGTTAACCTCTGCAAAGTCAACCGCAGAGTTCAGAGTTTTCAGAGTTTGCACGCCAGCGGCGATTGAAACTCAACCCCGCCACGGGCATGACAACGATCATCCCCCGCTCTGCCCGGTTCGCAGCAGCCCGAGAATCCTCGGGAAAAGGCGGACGATTCCGCCGCCAACCAAAACCACACGGGCCGTAAAGCAAAACCGCCGGGCTTTCGCCCGGCGGTCTTCAGCTCCTCGAGCAGGACTCGAACCTGCAACCTGCCGGTTAACAGCCGGCCGCTCTACCATTGAGCTATCGAGGAATCAGCTTTTCTATCCTCAAAGGCCCGACTTCTCGCGGCCTTCGATACTCTGCATCACATCACCGAAAATTCCAATCAAACACCAACCAGCCTTCTCTTCCGCCCACAAAGACCATCCCTGCCAGTCGTCGCGGAGGGCCAAAACAGTAGCGGCCTCACTCCATCGGTCAAGTCACCCAACGCGCTCACTTCCCTCTTCAACTTCTCCGCCCAATCACGCCTTTCACCCCCCACTCACCCCCCACTCTCACCCCCACTTTCCCGCATTCATCCTCTTCTGCACCAGATTTCAGCCTCTCGCCTGACCCCCCATTTCCCCTTCACGCCCCCACCCTCCCCACTCTCTCCACCCGGTCCAATCGCCCCTGACACCCACCACTCGATCTCGCACCCAGCACCACCCCGCTACTCGCTCTTCACCCCGTCGAGTCACCACCGCAAACGACGGGATCATCGTCCTATCAAAATCCGATCAGCCCACAATCAACGCACTCCCTATGGCTTCTCCTCGCTCAGATCAACCCGCCGCCGAAGTTCCGCCCATCCACGGTTCAGCCCGCCGTCGTTCCACACGAAAAAATCCTCAACCTCGCCAACCCGCTCGATCCATCCGATCAACTCATCCCAACTCGTCGACAACGACACATTCCGATCCCTCGGCGGCACCCAGTGCAACGCCCGCCCCTTCGTCACCCGCTGGACGATCGCCACCCCCCGTTCCCCCAGCGGCGTCGGCAAACCCACAACCCGCACACCCGCTCCCACACCGCTGTCCGCGCTGCCGATCTCGGTCTCCGACCAGACTTTCGGATCGCCCATGATCCGATCGCGTTCGGGCAAAGGTTCCTCACACACCGACCACACCGCGTCATGCTCATGCCGCGCCGTCACAAAACTCACCGCGTCACCGGCCTTCGCAAAGCGATCGGCAATCACATGTCGGGCTTCGCGCGCAGACCGAAATCGCGCCGCGATCTCGCCGTTCTCGAGCAGTTCACCCACCGATCGCCCATTCACCGCCCATCCCTCACTCACCACAAACACCAACCCAAAGCACCCTTCAGCCAACCCGCTCGGCTCACGAAAAGCCCCCGGCACCTCCAGCCGCACACACACCACCTGCCCCCTCACCACTCCTCCCACCTCACCCTCCGCGCGCATTGACCTCTCCTCGCCATCACGCAATTGGCACCCGCCGCACGCGAGCATCAAGCCGCAGATCGCCACGACCACCACGCTCAGCACCGCTCGCCACATCGCACACCCTCCAACATGCACGCTCGCCGCCGCGCGCCGCCGATGACAACACCTCCCCGCCGCCATCGACGCCCAATCCGATACCCACATCACAGGCGAACCGCGCACACCGTACGACAATCCGCGGCCCACATCCCGTCGAACGCCCCCAACCCATCAAATCCTTTCAAAATCTCCTCCCCTAAGGGCCTTTCACGCCCCCGGGTTTTCCTCTATCTTCCCCGCATGCTTCCAAACCCGAGGAGTTCTGATCATGCTGTCCGTTGGCGCTGAGCTTGTCTGCGTTCTCGATCGACTCGCCTCAACCATCTCCACCGTCGCGCTGGGCCAGGTCCAGCCCGACGCCTCATCCACCGCTCAAGCCGTCCAGCAAACCGCCGCCGCCACCGCGACTCAAGCCACGACTGCCGCCGCACAGACCATCGACGCCGGCAGCACCGCCTGGATGCTCGTCAGCAGCGCCCTCGTCCTGCTCATGGTCCCGGGCCTGGCCCTCTTCTACGCCGGCATGGTCCGTCGAAAGAACGTCCTCACCACCATGATGCACAGCTTCGTCGCGATGGCCGTCATCGGCGTGCAGTGGATCGTCATCGGTTACGCCCTCTCCTTCGGCCCGTCCCTCGGCGGGTTCATCGGCTGGAGCTCCGACCTCATCGCCCTGCACAACCTCTCCCCCACGCGCCTCTTCAGCGACAAAGGCATCCCCGAGCTTGTCTTCGTCATGTTCCAGGGCAAGTTCGCCATCATCACCCCCGCGCTCATCAGCGGCGCCGTCGCTGAGCGCATGAAGTTCAGCAGCTACCTCTGGTTCATCCTCCTTTGGTCCACGTTCATCTACTGCCCGCTCGCCCACTGGGTCTGGGCCGAGGGCGGCTGGCTCTACAAGCTCGGCGTGCTCGACTTCGCCGGCGGCACCGTCGTGCACATCTCCGCCGGCGTCTCCGCGCTCGTGCTCGCCCTGATGATCGGCCCGCGCCGCGACTATCGCCCGGGCGTTGCCAACATCCTCCCCCACAACCTCACCCTCACGCTCCTGGGCGCAGGTCTGCTCTGGTTCGGCTGGTTCGGCTTCAACGCCGGCAGCGCCGTCGCCATCGAACACCCCGTCGCCGGCGCCACCGCGGGCCTCGCCTTCGCCACCACCCAGACCGCCGCCGCCGCCGCCGCACTCGTCTGGATGCTCATCGAGTGGCACCACCGCGGCAAGCCCACCAGCCTGGGCCTCGCCTCCGGGATCATCGCTGGACTCGTCGCCATCACCCCCGCCGCCGGGCACGTGCAACCCGTCTGGGCACTGCTCATCGGCGCACTCGCCAGCGCCGTGTGCTACTTCGCTGTCCAGCTCAAATCCCGCTTCACCTACGACGACTCGCTCGACGCCTTCGGCGTCCACGGCGTCGGTGGCATCCTCGGCGCCGTCCTCACCGGTGTCTTCTGCTTCCAGCCCGCCCTCGGCCTCGCCCTCGGCGGCGGTTTCGAACAGACCCTCAAACAGCTCCTCGGCGCTGGCGTCGCCATCGCCTTCGCCGTCGTCGGCACCGTCGTCATCGCCTCCATCCTCAAAGCCACCCTCGGCCTGCGCGCCCCCGACGAACACGAACGCGACGGGCTCGATATCTCCGCCCACGGCGAACGCGGCTACCACGCCGGAGTCTCCTCATGAAACTCATCATCGCCATCATCAAGCCCGAACGCCTCGAAGCCGTCCAGCACGAGCTCCAAGCCGTCCTCGACGAAGAACACCACTACCGCATCACCGTCGAAACCGTCGAAGGTCACGGCCGCCAGGAAGGCGAAGTCGAAATCTTCCGCGGCCAGACCATCCGCCCACGCCTGGTCGAGAAACTCAAAGTCACCCTGGGCGTCAACGACAACTACTGCGAGAAGGCCGTGCAGGCCATCCTCCGCGGCGCCCGCACCGGCCCCTCGGGCGACGTCGGCGACGGCAAAATCTTCATCCTCCCGCTGGAAGACTGCGTGCGCATCCGCACCGGCGAACGCGGCGGCAGCGCCATCTGAGACAATCACCGCGGCCCGCAACCCCCCCCCCTTCCCTCCCTCCCTCCCCC
>JACVCS010000158.1 GCA_016741915.1 Phycisphaerales bacterium
CCGCTTCGCAACCCCGAAGAACGAACAAACGAAAGCGAATCAACCTCGTCGTCATCTTCACGTTCACGCTCGCGTTCACGTTCACGTTCGCTTTCGGTTTCCCCAACCACCCGCTCCACCCCATCACCATGCTCATCGCTGTGTTTCCGCAGCATCGAGCCGAACTTCGACGCCAGGCTCGTCCCCCCGCCGTCCTCGATCTTCTGCAGAAGCCGCGCAACCTCTTCGGGCTCATTGATCTCGCTCAGCGTGACAAACCCGCCGCCACCCGCCACGCCACCGCGCCCGGGCGAACTGTGCCCAAGCAGCAGCACCCGCCGGTCGACTTTCACCAGCACCAGCAACTGCCCCTTCGCAACCGGGTACCGCCCCAAAACCTCGATCACCCCGCCCGGCGCTTTCCCACCAGGCCCCAGCGCACTCGCCAGCGACGACCCCGCACCCATCACCCGCTTCAAAAGCATCATGCACCCAACCAGCACCACCAGCACCACACCCAGCGGCAGCGCCATGCTCGACAACGTCGCCAACCCGCCCGCACTCCCCCCACCCCCCGCACCCGCACTCCCCACCCCCTGCTCATCCGCCGCCCGCACCCCAACCAGCGCCGCGCGTTCCTTCTCCGCAGCAACACTCTTCACCACCGAACCCTGATTCGTCCCCGCCGCCACACCACCACCCAACCCACGCAACTCGCTCACACCCGTAAACGCGTACCCAATCCCCGGCTCAAGCCCCTCGCCCATCAACCACCGCACGCTCTTCGCATCCCGCACATCAAACCCACCAACCCGACGTTCCTCACCCGCCGACGCCACCGCCGTCACCAGCACAAAAGCGCCCGCGCCAACAACCACCGCCATCACCGTTCGTGCTCGCCGAGTCATCATCATGGGCCTTCCTTGGCCATCGCAAACCCGCACGCGTCTCCAGACGCCGCGCCACCTCCCCCTACCCACCCCCGTGCCACCGATCGACGAAGTCGATCGGTGTGCCCCTCTCAATCAACCCACCATCACATCAACCCATCTTTCAAAACTCCGCGCCTCTGCGGTTCTTCCCACTCCCCCTCCGCCTTCACCTCACGCCGTCTTCCGACCACCATCACCCGGGTCCTGGATGATCTCGTTGATGCGCACACAAAAGTTGTCGTTCAGCACCAGCACCTCGCCCCGCGCCACCGGCCGGTCATTCACATACACATCCACCGGATCGCCCGCCAGCTTGTCCAGCTCCACCACCGACCCCTCGCCCAGCCGCAGCACATCCTCCACCAGCATCCGCGTTCGGCCCAACTCGATCTTCACGTGCAGGTTCACGTCGCTCAGCAGATCAATCCCATCCGGCAACTTCGCCCCACCCAAACTTCCACCACCACCTCCCAAGTTCGGCATCGCAAACGCCTGCGTCGCGGGCTGCTGCACCGCCGCCGCCGCACTCGCCGCCGGCACCGCGACTCGCGCCGCCGGTGCCGTAGCCGCGGGACCCGCGCTCATCGCCGAAGGGTCCAGCCCCAACTGCGCCATCATCGCCGCCTCAGCCTCCTCATCGCTCACCTTCGGCCCACCAATCGCCCCAACCGCCGGCGCAGCAGCACCCCCGCCAGCAGGCATCGCCTTCGCCGCCGCGATCGCCGCCTGAGCGGCCTTCAACGCCGCCATCGCCGCCTCTTCCTTCGCCGTAGGGACCCCACCACCCGCACCCGCACCCCCCGCGCCACCTTCAACCGGTTGCTGAGCATCCTGCTCTGCCATACTGCACCTCAAGGCGGACGAATCCGCGTCAGGCTCAAAGGATCAGCCGGGCTCCGCCCAACCAAAATCCCTTCCGCCCATCTGGATCGGCCCCAACCACCCCCAAGCCGCACTTTTCGCGCACAGGCAATCACCCTCTTTGCGCTCAAACCCGCCCCAATCACCCAAAACGCGCACACCTTGCGCAAACACGAGCCCCGAACGACCTCACCCCACCAAATCAACGATCCCAGCGGCCCGAATCCGCCTCCCGCCCGCTCCCCCACTGCTCCCAATGTGCCATGTGCCATGTGCCATGTGCTATGTGGCCCTGTGCCATTGGGCCCCGCGTCCCCCCCCCTTGCCCCAACCC
>JACVCS010000070.1 GCA_016741915.1 Phycisphaerales bacterium
GTGGGCTGAAGAGCGGGTATGGGAGGGCCGCTTTGGCGGGGGCGGATGAATACCCTTGGCCCTATGTCAGACTCGAACGCAGCGGTGAATGGTGTGACGAATCCGAGCGGGCCCAAGTCGATGGACGCGATCATGGCGTTGTGCAAACGCCGAGGGTTCATTTTTCAGGCTTCGGATATCTACGGCGGGATCAACGGGTTCTGGGATTACGGCCCGCTGGGGGCGCAGCTGAAGAAGAACCTGCGCGATGCGTGGTGGCAGGACATGATCCTGAACCCGGCGTGGGGGCGGACGGGGCCGGGCGGGCAGAAGGTCAGCTGCGTGCCTGTGGAGACGTGCATCATCCAGCACCCGAAGGTGTGGGAAGCGAGCGGGCACGTTGGGGGGTTCAATGACCCGATGGTGGACTGTAAGGAAACGAAGGGGCGGTACCGGTATGACCACGTGATGGTGTATGTGCCGGCGAACGGGGAGCCGGGCGACAAGCCGGTCTTTGCGTATGTGGGTGATCAGCCCAGCGAGGCGAAACAGAAGAAGAAAGCGGAGAAGACGTTCGGTGCGATCAAGAGTGTGGCGTTGTCGACGCTGGCGAAGCCTTGGGACCGGGTGATTGCGCCGGAGGCGGAGAAGCCCGGGACGCTGACGGAGCCGCGGATGTTCAATCTGATGTTCGACACGATCCCGGGGGCGATCCGAGATGAGGCGAACAAGGCGTATCTGCGGCCTGAGACGGCGCAGGGCGTGTTCTTGCAGTTCAAGAACGTGGTGGACTCGTCGCGGGTGAAGATCCCCTTCGGCATCGGCAACACGGGGCGGAGCTTCCGCAACGAGGTGACGCCGCGGAACTTCACGTTCCGCTCGCGCGAGTTTGAGCAGGCGGAGCTGGAGTTCTTTTGCCACCCCAGCGAGTCGTTCGATTGGTACACCTTCTGGCGGGACTTCCGGATGGATTGGTGGAAGTCGCTGGGGCTGGCGGGTGAGAACCTGATCCTGCGTGAGCACGACAAGGACGAGCTCTCGCACTATTCCGTCGGGACGTCGGACGTTGAGTACCGCTTCCCGTTCACGGCGCCGGGGTTCGGCGAGCTGGAGGGGATCGCGCACCGCGGGAACTATGACCTGACGCAGCATCAGAATCACAGCAAGGTGAAGCTCGATTACTTCGACACCACGCGGGGCGAAACACTGCCCAACGGCGGCAAGAAGGGCGAGCGGTACATCCCGCACTGCATCGAACCCGCGGCGGGTTTGGATCGCGGGGCGCTGGCGCTGATCTGTGAGGCGTACACGGTGGATGCGAGCAGGCCGAGCCCGGAGATTTTGAAGCTGCACCCGCGGGTGGCGCCGATCAAGGCGGCGGTCTTCCCGCTGGTGGACAAGGACGGGATGCCGGAGGTTGCGGAGAAGCTGACGGGCGAGCTGAACGCGAAGTTCGGTCGCTCGGGGTTCATCGAGACGGACGCGAAGCAGTCCATCGGCAAGCGGTACGCGCGGATGGACGAGGCGGGGTGTCCGTTCTGCTTCACGATCGACGGCGACACGCTGAAGGACCAGACGGTGACGGTGCGCGACCGTGATACAGGTTCGCAGCAGCGGATCAATCTGGACAAGGTCTCGGCATTCCTGTTCGAGAAGATCGGGAGCTGAGAAGGCGGTGCCGGCATGGTGCTTGATGAACTGAGAGACGCGTTGGAGCGCACGCCGCGGTTGCTTCGGGCACTGCTTGATGGCGTGGATGAGCGCTTGACGAGGGCGGGGTATGGGCCCGGGACGTGGTCGCCGCACGAGGTGGTTGCGCACCTGATCTTCGGTGAGCGGACGGACTGGATCCCGCGTGCGCGGCTGGTGCGGTCGGGTGAGGGGGCGAGGCGGGCGTTCGAGCCGTTCGATCGCGCGGGGCACGCGGATCTTGCGCGTGATCACACCACGGCGGAGTTGCTGGCGTTGTTTGAAACAGAGCGGGCGAAGAGTTTGGCTGAGTTGGCGGCGATGCGGATTGGTGAGGGGGATCTGAAGCGTGAAGGATTGCACCCGGCGCTGGGTCGGGTGACGCTGGAGAACTTGCTCCAGACGTGGGCGGTTCATGATTTGAACCATGTGGCGCAGATATGTAAGGGTTTGGCGTATCAGCGGCGGGTGAAGGTTGGGCCTTGGGAGGCGTATTTGTCGGTGCTGGCGGCGCCGAATCCGCGGTGAGCCTGCAACCGATGGGGGTTGGTTCCCCATACAGTTGGGCGGATTGAGGATGGTGAACCCGCCGGAGCGCTGCGCGTGTGGAAATGGCTGCTGATCGTGTTTTTGTGGTGTGTGCTGATGTGCGGCGGGGGCGGGGCGTTTTTGGCCTTTACGCCGCAGGGGAAGAAGCTGGTGCAGGGGTCGGCGTTTGCACCGAAGCCGACGCCCGTGCGGGTGGAGGCGGTTGCGAAGGGTGACCTGGTACGGGTGGTCAATGCGCCGGGGTCGATCGAGCCGAAGACGAAGGTGCAGATCTCGGCGCAGGTGATTGCGCGGATCACGGAGTTGCCGTTTCGAGAAGGGCAGCAGGTGAAGGCGGGGGATGTGGTGGTTCGGTTGGATTCGCGTGAACTCGCGGCGGCGCTGGAGTCTGCGCAGGCGCAGTTGCGCGGTGAGCAGGCGAGATTGCTGGGCAATGAGGCGACGCTGGCGCAGGCGCAGCGCGATCTGACGCGCAAGCGCGATCTGATGGCGACGGACGACGAGACGAAGGCGAGTGTTGAGGAGGCGGAGGAGCGTGCGCTGCGGGCGCGGGCGTCGCTGGAGTCGTCGCGGCACGCGGTGGAGCAGTTCAAGGCGTTGATCGTGCGGGCGCAGAAGGACCTGGAGAACACGACCATCGTGGCGCCGTTCGACGGGACGATCACGAAGCTCAACGCGGAGGTGGGCGAGTTGGTGGTGGTGGGCACGCTGAACAACGCGTCGTCGGTGATCATGGAGATCGCGGACCTGGACACGATGCTGATGAAAGCGCGGGTGGACGAGGCGAACATTGCGCCGGTGCGGGCGGCGCAGCCGTGCAAGGTGTTCATCAACGCGTATACGAACAAGTCGTTCGCGGGGAAGGTTGAGAAGGTCGGGCTGAAGCGGCTGGTGGATCGCGACGGGACGGGGTACTTCGAGGTTGAGGTGCTCGTTGATAAGCCCAAGGACCTGATCTTCGGCAGCGGGCTGACGGCGAACGTGGATATCCAGGTTCAGGAACTCAGCGCGGTGATGAAGGTGCCCTCGCAGGCGGTGGTGGAGCGGCGGTTGGACGAACTGCCCGCGAGTGTGCGGAGCAGCCCGCTGATCGACGCCGCGAAGGCGTTTGCGCCGGTGGTTTTTGTGTACGAGAAGGGGCGGGCGCGGGCGGTTGCGGTGAAGACCGGCGCGAGTGATCTGACGCACACGGTGGTGACGGATGGGTTGAATGTGGGCGATCAGATTGTGACCGGGCCGTTCAAGGCGCTGCTGTCGCTGAAAGACAATGACCTGATCAAGCAGGACAAGAACGCGGGCTCGAAGAGCAGCAACAACGCCGACCCGGGTGAGGAGGACGACGACCCGGCGAAGCCCGAGGAGGATTAGGTCGCGCGGTGGTGTTGAGATCGGCGGAATGGGCTGGTCGTGGGTGATTGCGGTAAAGCGGCTGGGTTGTCGTGGGCGTGGATCACTTTGACGATTTCGATCTCCAAACTCGAGAAGACCTATCACACGCTGGCGGAGCCGGTGCGGGCGCTGCGCGGGGTTGATCTGGAGATCAAGAAGAACGAGTTTGTGGCGATCATGGGCCCGTCGGGTTCGGGGAAGTCGACGCTGATGAACATCATCGGGTGTCTGGACCAGCCCACGAAGGGGACGTACACGCTGAACGGTCAGCGGGTGGACTCGCTGTCGGCCCGGCAGCTTGCGCACGTGCGGAATCAGCAGATCGGGTTTGTGTTCCAGTCGTTCGAGTTGCTGCCGCGGGCGACGGCCTTGAAGAACGTGGCGCTGCCCCTGATGTACTCGGCGAAGCTGTGGCTGGGCAGTGCGCGTCGGGCGGCGGAGGCGCTGAAGCGGGTGGGGCTTGCGGACCGGATGGACCACCGTCCGAACCAGCTTTCGGGCGGGCAGAAGCAGCGGGTGGCGATTGCGCGGGCGCTGGTGAACCAGCCGGCGATTCTGCTGGCGGACGAGCCGACGGGTGCGCTGGACTCGAAGACGTCGCTGGAGATCATCGACCTGTTCAAGGAACTGCACAAGCAGGGGCAGACGATCATCATCGTGACGCACGAGGAAGACGTGGCGGCGCACGCGGAGCGGATTATCCGTATCCGCGACGGCACGATCTTCTCGGATTTCCAGAGGCGGCTGGACCCGATCCACGGGCAGTACCTGCGGTCGATGATGCAGCAGGCCATTGAGCTTGGTCATCAGGCGCAGGGGGAGCCGGTGGGGGCGGGTCAGGCGGCGGCGGTGGGTGAGAATGTCACCAGCGGGGGCGCGGGCGCGGGTGGTGGTGGTGATGCGAAGAGTGGGGGGGCGGCGACATGATCGGGCTCTTCATCGCCATCCCGCGGACGCTCTTTCAGACGGTGGTGCTGGCGTTTGCGCAGCTCTGGGCCAACCGCGTGCGGGCGCTGCTGACGACGCTGGGGATCGTCATCGGCGTGGCGAGCACGATCGTGATCGTCGGCGGCACGCAGGGATTGAAGTCCGCGGTGCTGAAGGAGTTTGAGACCTTCGGCGCGACGCGGTTTGTGATCTTCCCGCGGAACCCGCGCGAGGCGCCGAACCGGTTCTCGCCTCAGCAGGTGCAGTTGAAACTGCGCGAGTGCCGGTTGCTGGAGGCGTCCTGCCCGTCGATTGCGCGGATCACGCCGGTGAAGAGCTTTGTGGCGCCGGTGCAGTTCAATGACCGCATCGAGCGGAACGTGCGCGTCACGGCGCTCGACGAAGACTGGCATCTGATCGAGGGGCGGCAGATTCTCGCGGGGCGGCCGTTTCTCCCCGTCGACGAACTGGAGCGGCGGGCGGTGTGCATCGTCAACGACAAGGCGGTTGAGGAACTGGGGCTGAATCAGGATCCGACGGGGCAGTCGATCCTGGTTGACGGGCGGAAGTTTCTGGTGGTGGGCGTGGTGGAGACGAAGACGCTGCCGTCGATCTTTGGCGGGGGCGATCCGCTGACGGAGGTGTACATCCCGTTCTCGGTGGGGAACGCGATGAAGCCCGAGCCGGTGTTTGGGATTTTCATTCAAGGGACGATGATCTCGACCAACGCGTTTGATGATCTGAACGCGGAGGTGACGGCGACGCTGCGGCGGTCGCGTGATCTGAAGCCGGCGGACCCGGACACGTTCGCGGTGCGGGCGACGGATCAGGTGATCGCGGGGATCAACCGCGTGTCGTTCGGGATCACCATCGCGGCGACGTGCATCGTGGCGATCTCGCTGGTGGTCGGGGGGATCGGGATCATGAACATCATGCTGGCGTCGGTCTCTGAACGGACGCGGGAGATCGGGTTGCGGAAGGCCGTGGGCGCGCCGCCGGCGGTGATCCTGACGCAGTTCCTGGTCGAGGCGGTGGTGCTGTGCCTGGTGGGTGCGGCGATCGGGCTGCAGATCGGGCTGTCGATTGTGTATCTGGTGCGGGCGGCGCCGGGCTCGCCTTTGGAGGACGCGTCGGTCCCGTCGTGGGCGATTATCTTGTCGGTCGGTTTCTCGGCTTTTACGGGGATTGCTTTCGGGATGTTCCCGGCGTTGAAGGCGGCGAGGTTGGATCCTATTGAAGCGTTGCGTCACGAATGAGCACATCGATCGTTGGACAGCGTGTGGGTTCTCATCTGCGTGCGGGCGCGGCGCGGCGGCTGCGTGCTGCGTGGCCTTTGGCGCTGGTGATCTTGGCGGGGTGCCGGGCGGGGCCCTTGGAAGAGCGCCCGGGGGATCTGGGGCCTTACGCGGATTCGGACCGGCTGCGTGCGATTGATCGGCTGAATCTGGAGCGGTTCAAGGTTGCGGGGGGGGCGGCGGGTACGGAGGAGTCGTCGCGTCGTGAGCCGGCGCTGCCGATGGCGCCGAAGGACGTGACGCCCGACGCGGCGGCGGCGGTGACGGCGAAGCTGCGGGCGCAGTATCAACAGGCGAAGAAGGTTGAACTGACCCTTGAAGCGGCGCGGGTCAGTGCGCTGTCGTCGAATCTGGCGCTGCGGACGGCGCTGGTGGACCCGTTGATTGCGCGGGAAGCGCTCTCGGCCGAGCGTGCGAAGTTTGACGCGGTCTTTACGCCCGGGGTTTCGGTGGTGAGCACGGACCCGCCTCGGCTCTCGGGCCCGCAGGGGACGCCGAATGCGCGGAGTGTGCAGACGCAGATCGGCTCGGGCGTGTCGATCCCGCTGCGGACGGGCGGGCGCGTGTCGGTGGACCTGACGCAGACGTACAGCGATAACAACTCGCCTTTCGATACGGACGGGACGACGACGAGCCCGGCGGCTGGTTTCTCGGTGACGCTGCCGCTGCTGCGCGGGGCGGGGCGGCTCGTGAACACCGCGTCGATCGTCATCGCGGGGTACAACGCGCAGATCGTGGAGGCGGCGACGAAGCTGCGCGTGATCGCCACGCTGGCCGCGAGCGACCGGGCGTACTGGCGGCTTGTCGCGGCGCGGCAGGCGCTGGACGTGACGATCGCGCAGTACGAACTTGCGTCAGATCTGCTGGCGAAGGCGCAGCGCAGGCAGCGCGCGGGGAGCGCCACGGGCGTGGACGTGTTGCGGGCGCAGTCGGGCGTGGCGTCGCGGCTGGACGCGATTATCTCTGCTGAGACGAACCTGCTGATCGTGCAGCGCGACTTCAAGCGGACGGTGAACATGCCGGGACTCGCGTTGGAGGATGATGTGCTGGTGGTGCCCGCGTCGCAGCCCGCGCCGGTTGAGTACGCGCTGGCCGAGCGGTCGCCCGAACTGGTGAATCTGGCGCGGGCGAACCGCGCGGAGCTCTTGCAGGCGGAACTGCAGATCCTGGCCGACGCGTTGAATATCGATGTGGCGCGGAACAACACGCTGCCGGCGTTGGATCTTTCGGGCGGGTACACGTTCAACGGCATCGGCACGAACCAGGGCGAGGGGCTTTCGACGCTCTTTCAGAATCGGTTCCAGGGGTACTCGGGTTCACTGCGGGCAGAGGTGCCGCTGAGCAACGAGGCGGCGAACGCCCGGCTGCGGTCGGCGATCTTGACGCGGTTGCAGCGGCTGAGCGATCGGGCGACGCAGCAGCAGGCCATCGAGCAGGAAACGCTCGACGCGATCGATCGGGCGCGCTCGGCGTGGCAGCGGATCATGGCGAGTCAGCAGTCGTCGGTGCTGGCAGGGCGCACGCTCGAAGCCGAGCAGCGGCAGTTCGACGCGGGCCTGCGTACGGCGACCGACGTGCTCGACGCGTCGACGCGCCTGGCGGATGCGCAGCTCGCGGAGATCCGTGCACTGGCGGACTATCAGATCGCGCTGGTGGACCTGGCGGTGGCGACGGGGACAACGCTGGGGCAGGCGGACGTGCGGTGGAGCCCGGCGGAGCCGGTGCCTGTGAAGAGTGAAAAGAAGCCGTGAGTGTTGGGAGTTTGAGGAGTTGTGCGTGAGCAAGCCGTTGGCGGTGGGCGATGCGTTTCGGGATTTCACCCGCACCGATCACGGCGGGGCGGTGATCAACACCGCAGAGCATCGCGGGAAGTGGCTGGTGGTGTTCTTTTACCCGAAGGACAACACCCCGGCGTGCACGGCCCAGTCGTGCGCGTTCCGCGATCTGTACGACCAGTTCACGGATGTGGGTGCGGTGGTGATCGCGGTGAGCAGCGATTCGGACGAATCGCACCGGGCTTTTGCGGGCAAGCACCGTTTGCCGTTCCCGCTGATCAGTGATGCGGACGGTTCGCTGCGGGGGCTGTTGGGGGTGCCGAAAAAGTGGTTCGTGCTGCCGGGGCGGGTGACGTATGTGGTCGACCCGCAGGGGGTTGTTCGGCACATTTTCACGGCGTGGCTGCGTGTGCAGGGGCACATCGATTCGGCGCTCGCGACGATCAAGGGCGGCGATTCGAAGCGGTGAGCGGAGGGCGAGGGGTGAAGGCGGTCAGTCGCGGTACTTCGCGTGGCAGTCTTTGCACGAGGCGGCGAGGATCTTCGCCTGCTTGCTGAGGGCATCGCGCTGTGACTGATCGGGGGCCTGTCCTTTGGAGAGGCTGGTGATCAGTTCTTCGAGCTTCACGCTCGCGGCGTGCGAGGCGGTCATGAGCCTGGCATACTCCGCATCGCGCGAGGTGGTTGAGGGGTCCTTCAGCAGGTCGCGGAAGAGATCGGCAAGACGGCCGACCTCGGCGGCGGGAACGAGGTCTGGGTGGTCCGCGGGGGTTTGCCAGCCGGCTTTCTCGATATCGCTGAGATGCTCGCTGATCAGGTCGATCTCGACCATGGCCTGCACGATGCCTTTGGGTTTGCTGGCGGAGGGAAACTCGGCATTCGCGGCGTCGAGTTGTTGTTTGCTCACCGGTGCCGACTCACGCACCACGGCGAAGAGCCCGGTGTAGTTCGCGCCGGTGCCGGAGACGCGCATGCGTTCGATAGCGGCTTCGGGCGTGCACAGGCTAAGCGAAACGGCAGCGACGCCCGCGGCGGCGGCGGAGCGGTGCTTGCCGTGGTGGCAATGGATGTAGACTGGCCCGGGCAGATCACGTACGGCGCGGGCGATTTCGAGCGAACGCTCCTCCGAGATGCCGCTGTATTGGATGGGCAGGTGGACGTAGCGCAGACCCTGGGCGGCGGCGGCATCGACCTCGGGCTGGGCGCCGTCGACCGAAATGATCGTCTTGAAGCCCATCGCCCGCAGCGACTCAAAGGCGGCGGCACCTTCCGGGGCGGCGCCCGAGTAGACCCCCGGGGCATAGGCGACGAGCTGGTGAATCCCCGGGTGCTCGACGGGCTTGTTGGCCTTCAGGTCCGGGCGGGCGATGGTGACGCTCGCCGGTGCGGCGGTCGACGCGGCGTTGCGGTCCGAGGGTGAGCAGGCGGTCAGCAGCACCCCTGCGGTAATGGCGGTGATGCCCAGCACGGCGGCGGAGAGACGGATCGTGAACGCGGTGCGGGAACGGTTGAACATCATGCGAGGATAGACGCCGCGGATTTGGATTTGTGCGGCTATGGGGAATGAGAAAAGTGAAGATGCTCAAGGCGTGGAATACCCGACGCGGACGACGCCCAGCTTGGTGGCGAGCTCGTGAGCACGCACGACGTCCCGCGTGGGGACGCTGGCTTGCGGCTCAAGGAGCATTTCGAGCTTGGAGGCAAGCTCGTCCTTGGGCAGGCCCTTGGTCAGCTCGGTGAGTTTGGTTTCGAACTGCTCGAACGGCGCGTCGGTCAGGCCTTCGCCCGTGAAGAGCGTCGCGCCCGTGGCGGCGGAGTATTGCAGTGTGAAGGTCAGGCGGAGTGGTTGGGTTGAGGGCGAGGGGGGCGGGACGTTGCCCTGCCCCTGCGGGTTGGTTTGCTCGCTCGGGGCGCTTTGTGCGGGCTGAGGCAGCAGGGCGGTGATGAACCACTCGGGCCCGACGAAGGCCGCGGAGACCATGAAGAAGACGAGGATGACCATCACCACGTCGACCATCGGGGTCATGTTGGGTCCGAAGTGCAGCGAGTGCTGCTCCAGCGCGGATCGTCTGCGGAAGGGCTTCATGGGCTGGTGCGCTCCGTTATCAGGCGCACGCTGGTCAGCCCCAGCTCTTTGCAGGCGGTCAGCGCGGGCGCGACGGCGGCATAGGGCAGGTCGCGATCAACGCGGATCTGCACGGGGAGCTGGGGAGCTTGTTGGGTCGGCTGAGCGGTCGTGCTGGCGGGCTGCTGTTGCAGGCGGCGGGTGAGCAGGCTTGAGAGTTGTTGTGGTGTGGTGACGATCTCGCCGTCGACGGTGATGCGGACGCGGGGTTGATTGGTGCCTGCGTCGGCGGGGCTGGTTGTGGAGAGTTCGAAGCGTGTGTCGGTGCTCGCGGGCTTCTCCGAAGGACTCACCGGCGCGACGGTGATGATCACCGCCCGGCGGTCTTCGTCGGTCGTGCCCAGACCCGTGGCGGGCAGGTTGACGCGTGCGCCCTGTTCGTGGGCGAGCTTGCCGACGATAAGGAAGAAGATGATCAGGCACATCACCACATCGATGAGCGGGGTGACGTTGATCGCCTCAAGGGCGGTGGAACGGGATGGCGTGAGGCGTACGCGGCGCACGGTGGTTACTTGATGGTGCTCGTGGTGGTGGTGGAAGTCGATGCGTATTGAGCGAGGGCGAGGTCGGTGAGCTCGGCGGAGACGACCAGGGCACGGGTACACAAGCGGTCGGTGCGCTGGCGGTAGAAGCCGAAGACGGTGAGTGAGGGGATGGCCAGCAGCAGCCCGAGAAGTGTGTGAAAGAGGGCCTTGGCGATGCCGGCGGAGAGCATGGTGGGTGAGGCCTGCCCGCCCGAATCGGAGATGGCGCTGAAGGCGAGGATCATGCCCCAGATGGTGCCGGCGAGACCGAGCAGGGGCCCGAGGTTGCCGATGACGTTCAGCGGTTCGAGCTTGTGGAACCACGCGGAGGACTGCTCGCTGGCGGCGAGTTCGGCGGCCTCGCGGGCGGCGTTGTTGTCCAAGCCGCGGGATTTCGATTCCAGTGCCGCCCGGACGACAATGCTGACGAAGGCCTGATCTCGCCGGACAAACTCGCTGAGGCGGTCGCGCTCGTTGCTGGCGATGTACTGACGGATGGTTTTCTCGGATTCCTCGGGGAGGACCGTGGCGCGGCGGATCTCAAAGACGCAGCGGATGATCACCGCCCCCGCGACAACCGAGGCCAGCAGCAGCACCACCGAGAACGTATCAAACGATTCGGCAAAGAGCGATTGGATCGTCCGCGCCGGGGCGGCGGCCGATGAAGGTGCGGCGGCTTTGGTATCGGCGATGAGCGCGAAGGTCGAGGGCAATGCGGTCTGGACGGCGAGCAAGAGGTTGAAAGGCATGGGGCGATGGTAGACAAACGCACCAGCGGAAATGAAAACGCCGAGACCGGTGAACGGGTCTCGGCGGATGCAGTGTGTGGTTGGTTCGGGCCGCTGAGTGGTCGACCCTGTCCAAATCAGTTCGCCCGACGACGACGCGCGGCAAGCAGGCCCGCCAGCGAGAGAGCGCCGAGCGCGCCGGGGGCGGGGATCGTGCCGTTGAACCGGACCTCGGCCAGCCCGGTGTAGTTGTTCGATCCGTTGTTGGCAAGGATGGTGAAGTCCACGCGGCGGACGCCCTCAACCGCGGCGAAGTTGTAGTTCTGAGCGATGGCGATGTTGGGCAGCGCGGTCTGGTTCAGCAGCGAGAAGAGCGCGTTGCCATCGCCGTCGCGGAGGACGAGGTTGAACAGCGTGACGGCGTAGAACGGGTCAGCGCCGACGCCGCCGCCCGAACCGGTGGTCGAGCGGTGGTTCCACATGTTGAAGGAGTAGATGGTCTGCGCGGTGTTGAAGAAGAACGAGGCGCGGGCGTTGCCGGCCTGAAGCGCGCCGGACTGCGTCGTCCAGTGGTTGTTGCCCAGGTAAATGCTGTGGGCCGAGTTGACATCAAAGCCCGCGGGCAGCCCCGAGCCGTTGATGGTGTGGATGATGTCGTACGTGGCGCTGAAGTTGCTGGCGGCGGTGGCAGAGTCCGGCGCGATCATGACCTGCGCCTGCGAGGCGGAAACGCCAACGCCGCAGAGCATCGCGAGCGCAGCGACAGCAGAACGTGAAATCAAACGGGTATTCATGGGTCCTTCCTCCACAAGTCGGTGAGCACAAACGGTTCGAGAGAGACTGGCAAGATAACCCAATGTGCACTGGAAGCAAGCATTGAGCATGAATTTGGGGGGATCTCCACCGCGTGATTGGTGAAACGCCCGGCGTACGCTTGCCCGCTATGACGCAGACGAACACCGCCGCGAACAGTGGAAACCCGCAACGAGCCCGAATTTTGACCGGGGATACCCCAACGAACACCGGTCTGCACCTGGGGCACTTTGTCGGCTCGCTTGAGAACCGACTGGCCTTGCAAGATCAGTACGACTGCTACTTCCTGATCGCCAACGTCCACGCCTTTACGACCCTTGCGGAGAAGCCTGACCAGATCCGCGCCAACACCATCGGTATCGTGAAGGACTGGCTGGCCGTGGGTCTTGATCCGAGCAAGAGCACGTTCGTGTTGCAGAGCGAGATCCCCGCGATCGCGGAGCTGACGTTCTTCTTTGCGATGCTCATCCCGTTCAACAAGGTCATGCGCAACCCGACGCTGAAGACCGAGATCGAGACGAAGGGTCTGGGCGAGACGTACCCGTTCGGCTTCCCGATGTACGCGGTGGGGCAGTGCGCGGACATCCTGGCCTTCAGGCCCGATCTGGTGCCGGTGGGGGAGGATCAGGAAGCGCACATCGAGATGTGCCGGGACGTGGCGTTGAAGTTCAACCAGCTCTACTGCGGCGTGAACAACCGCACGCCCGCGGAGCGGCATCACCTTGAGGGCGGGGTCTTCCCAATCCCGCGCGCGAAGATCGGACGCGTGGCGCGGCTCGTGGGCATCGACGGCGTGAACAAGATGAGCAAGTCGCTGAACAACGCGATCTTCCTCTACGACTCCGCGAAGGACGTGCAGAAGAAGCTCAACAAGATCACCACCGGGCGACAGAGCCCCACCGAGCCGGGCGATGTGAACAACGTGCTGATGCAGTACGTCGAGGCGTTCATCGGTGCGGGCGATCCGGCGCGGGCGGCGGAGATCAAGCGGCGATACGCCGCTGGAGACAACCTGGGCGACGGTCACGTGAAGCAGGAACTGGGCGAAGCGATCAACGCGCTGCTGGAGCCGATGCGCAAACGCCGCGAGAAACTCGAAACCCCCGAGGGCGAGGCGATGGTGCACCAAGTGATCAAAGACGGCGTGCGAAAGGCCAACGCGGTGGCGGAAGAGACGCTTTCGATGGTGAAGAAGGCGATGAAGGTGGACTTTGGATCGCGCGTGATTGGGTGAGTGATGCCTGATCGTGTGAGGCGATTCACGCGCTCAACTTTCGGGCCGTCTCGCGCACGTCGATAAAGGCTATGGCAAGGTCCTTTGCGCGGGGCGCGAGGAGGTACGCCGGCCGTGGCGGATAGTCCTCGACAATCACACGGTCGATGAGTTCAGCCGCCGTCAGGTCTTTGAGCGTCTGCGACAAAGCCCGCGGGGTGATGGTCAGGCGCTGCGTGAAGTCTCCGAAGCGCGCGTGGCGCAGGTCGCTCACGGTGCCGAGCACGGGCAACGTCCATCGGCGGAGTCCAAGATCGGGTAGAGACAAAGTACTCAGGCGCTGATTGAGCATCGAGACGGGCGGGGCGAGCAGCTCGCCGCGCGGGGTGAGGATGTACTCCGGCCGAAGCGGGTGACCGTGCCCCGGATTCGGGCTCACAAGCCCGAGGGCGATCAGGTGGTCCAGCGCATCTCGTACGGCACTCTGATGCGCATTCAACCGATGGCACAGCGTGATGAACTTGCTGCCCTTCGTCGCGTGCAGCAGATCAAGCACGGGCAACGCCCATCGCCTCTGCAGCAGCACACACTCGGTCTGTCGAAGATCCACGTTGGAGAATCCTTGAATACCCGCTTGACAGTAAAAGTATAGTCGGTATATTCGTGCGTGTACAGGCTGCCTGCATGCGTGATTCCGCCGAGGTCGGGGCGTTCCCGGGCACGGCGGCATTCAACGAGCGAAGCCTGTGCAGCGAACACGGAGCCCACCTATGGCCTCAGCTCTTCGGTACGTCCCCGGCTTGACCATCTCGATGCAAGTCAAGGATCGCAAAGCCGCCACCGCGTGGTACCGCGATGTCATGGGCTTTACGTTCCTGTACGACGTTGAGGAGATCGGTTGGGCCGAACTTGCCACCGAAGTGCCGGGCGTGAACGTCGGCTTGTCCGAAGTTGAGAAGCCCAAGACCGGCGCGGGCCCGGTGCCGACCTTCGGCGTGCAGGACGTAGACGCGGCCCGAAAAATTCTCGAGGGCAAGGGCGTTCGCTTTGACGGCGAAACGATGACGATCCCCGGTCTGGTCAAACTCGCAACCCTCTTCGATCCCGACAACAACGCGCTGATGATCTTTCAGGATCTCTCCAAGCAGGGCTGAGCGTTGGTGAGCGTTGAACGATGTGTGTTGGCGCGTCAGTTCGGCCGACCGCCAGTTGTTGCTCGCCTCGGTATCTTGGTGCAGCGGTTGATCAGCGGTCTTTTTCATGGAGCATGTCATGGCAAAGCGGATGGTTCCGTCTTCGGCTCTGGGCTTGGCGTTCACTGGGTGTCTCTGCTTCGCGGTAGCGGGTTTGTTCGCGGCTGAAAACGACGATGCCGCCAAACGTGCGGCGGAGGCCGCTTCCGGTGCGGCGGCGCAGGCCATCGGCGGTACCCCCGCAACGGCCCAGCCGCAATCGAAGCCGAGCATCAAGTCGCTGGCCTTCATGACCGGCACCTGGCGCGGCATGGCCGAGGGGGATCCGAGTTCCAAACTCGAAGAAATGTGGAGCGAGGAAGCCGCGGGAAACATCACCGGCGCGTTCCGCTGGGTGAGTGGCGACAAAGTTGCGATCGTCGAGATCCTGAGCATCACCAGCGAAGCGGAGGGCGTGAAGCTCCGCCTTCGGCACCTCACCACGGCCCTCAGCGACATGCAGCGATCCAAAGACGGGCCGATGGTCCTGACGCTCACGGCGGCGGAAGAGCGCAAGGCGATCTTCTCGTGCGCAAAGGGAGACGCGGCGGGCGATCTGGACAAGATCACCTACGACGCGAGCGCCGACAACGGCTCGACACTGCGGATCACGGTCGAGTTTGTGCAGGCCGAGGAGAAGGCGGGCGAAGCGCCGAAGCCGCCGCGAAAGCCGCTCGTGCTCGTGATGAAGAAGGTCGGTGCGCAGTCACCGGCGGCGGGTGCGACGATCGTTGAGCCGGCGAGGCAGAGGTTGAAGTAATGCGATCATCGCAGCTCCTTAACGGAAGCGATCGAGACACCAAGTGAGATCTGGAGAGACGGGTCGCAGGATTGCGGATCAATGTCTGCGGCTGATCCCCCGCCCTCAGAGCGTCGATAAATACTGAGTGGCGATGCACAAACCACTGCCGCGGTGGCGATTAACCGTCGGTCGAGCTCGTCTCGCGGCAGTGTTGTCAATCTACCTCGCGACAAACGCGTTCCTTCAGCCGCGAGATGAACGTGGCGTCACGTCGGGCGTGGGCGAGCTGATCGACACGTTCATCTCCAGCGGACCGGATGGGTGGGATTGCGGACACTTCACGTTCATTCGCGCGTGGAAGGACCCCTGCGGAGAGTGGTCCGTCGAGCCAACCCGCACCAGCCACTTCCAGAATGAAGTTTTCATCAGCTCTGATTGTCAATCGATCCGGCGTGGACTGTGGACACCCTGGCTTGTGTCCCAGACAACTCGACTGCGCATGATTCAGTTCGAACCAACGCAGCAGCAGATTGGCGTGGATTCAGCCGAATACTGGTCGATCTTCGTCAAAATCCGCGAGAATTACCCTTTCTTCTCGAGTGGAGTTTGGGCCGATCACGAGAACACGCGCGGTGCAACGCAGCACAGCATTCGCTGGCCGGGTCTTGTGAACGACCTCTCCGTCCTCTCGGCCTTCATCGCCCTCTGGTTCACGCGTATCGGCGTGATCCGCCGCTGGCGTGAGATCCGCCGCGGTCGGTTCGAACTCCGCCGGCTTAAGCGTGGTCTGTGCAGAAAGTGCGGCTACGACCGGCGCGGACTCGCCACTTCTCTGCCCTGCCCTGAATGCGGCGACAAACGCCCGCCGGCGCGGATGTGATGCCGAAAACTCAGCCTCTTATCCCCCACGGGCGAAGTGTGCGATCGCCAGAACCGCGAGCGTGATGAGCGCAAACAACGCCGCGGCGAGTTGGAATGGGCGGTCGTGCAGAGCCAGTTCGGTCGGGTCGTCGTAGGTGCCCTTTTCCAGCAGCAGAATCGCACGCAACAGGCCGAAGGTCGCGGGGAGCATCGTCAGCCACAGCGGGTTGAAGGCCCTGGGCAAGGCGGCGGCGCTGGGCGTGCTGCCCGCCGCGTGCATCAGGGCCGCGAGCATCGGCGCGCTGGTGACATACGCGGCATAGGTAATCAGACACGCCACGGCCGTCACCACCACCACCATCCGCAAAAGCTCGTCGGTGTACTGCGCCTGCACCCCGCGCGCGCCCGCGGCGGCGGTCTGCCCCAGTGATCGCCGCTCGCCCAGCCGCTTGCCGAAGGCCAGGAACATCGCCAGAAACAGCGTCGTGTTGAGCAGCCAGGTTGAAGGTTCGACCATCACGGCCGCACACCCGCCGACGACTCGCAGAACAAACCCCAGCGAAAGACTGATCACGTCGGCGATGACGATGTGCTTCAGCGAGAGCGAGTACGCCATCGTGTTGAGCGTGTAGAGCGCAACCGCCGCCGAGGTAAGCCCCGGCGCGAGCAGCACATGGTGCGTCCCCATCGGCTCGCCGCCAACCAGCACCGAGACGAACGGCAGCGCCAGCGAGAGAACGATCAACGCAATAGCGAGCATGAGCGCCGGGGTGGCGGGGACGGTCCCCGCGGCCAAGGGACGCCGGCTCTTGCGCGGATGCAAACGGTCGGCCTCGCGGTCCTTGTAGTCGTTGACGATGTAGCACCCGCTGCTGGCGAGCGCAAAGGCAACGAACGCCAAGACCACCGGCACGATGTGCGAAGGCGAAGTCAGCGCCTGGCCATAGACCGGCCCGATGAAGACGAAGGCACCCTTGGACCACTGATGCGGGCGAAGCAGCTTGATCCACGCGCGCAGGCCCGTCGCCGGTGGTTTGGACGCGCCGGCATCGGTCAATGGTCGGGGGTTCGGGTTGGGCTCAGGATTGGTCGTAATGGGGGGTTCCAGTCGATCGATTCGTCAAGCTGTTCTGAACCCAGGCCCGTTCACGGTCGGTTTGCTCGCAAGGGGGCGGGGGTCAGGCGGGGTGGGGAGG